>CAYFRA010000014.1:0-30910 GCA_964345395.1 uncultured Paludibacter sp.
TATAAACCAAATAACATTCGCCAAGTTTTTTCTAAATTTTATCAACTATGTGAGTGTATTGTTGATTAATAGAAAGATAATGTTATATAAATTCACGGGGTGACTTTGAGTCACCCCGTGTCAATCACAAGATCTATCCACCTAAACCCTTTACAGAAGAAAAAGGAATAGTGCTTGCGGTCGGGAATATAACTATACAAAAGACTTGTCACAGCACCAGCAAGCCATTTTTATTTCAGAAAAGGCGGAGCTCCTCACTACTTTTCCCATGATATTTCAAACTTTAAACTGGATGTCTTTGACTTTATCCATCATAATTTAATTTTAGTGATGATTGTTTAGCTCTTAGTATTAAAATTAAATATGGAAATTTGATAAAAAAAGGAGTAAAAATTTGGTCAATGAAAAAATAATATATATTTTTGCACTGCAATTGCGGAAATAGCTCAGTTGGTAGAGCATAACCTTGCCAAGGTTAGGGTCGCGAGTTCGAGTCTCGTTTTCCGCTCAATTAGTTTTGAACGAAGAGAGATTAGCGAAACAATTTAAGTTTCGCTATTTTTCTCTAAGTATATTTTTTACTCAAGCGCAGGTGGTGGAATTGGTAGACACGCTACTTTGAGGGGGTAGTGCCGGTAACGGTGTGTGAGTTCGAATCTCATTCTGCGCACTTTTTTTCAGTTATTTATCTTCCCTGTTTCTATCTCTCTTTTCCTATTTTTAGAATAGATTAAGCTTATTGTTTTTGTTTGAATATTGGAATTTATTACTTTTGTTTCATAGTATTCAATCTTAGTTTCAAATCAAACACAAAAACATCAATGAAAAAGCTGACAGTTATTCTACTTATCTCTCTATTTTCTTACAACTTGATGGCATCCGATTCTTGGATACGCATCAATCAAATTGGGTATTTGCCTCATTCGGTAAAAAGAGCCGTTTTTATTTCACTTGAGCAACGTGAGTTTAGCTCTTTTTCGATTCATCAAGCTCTCACGGATGAATTGGTATTTGAAAGTAAGCTTATTGAAAATAAACCAAAATTTTATACATTTGAATCGAGTGCTATTTTAGACTTTTCAGATTTCAAGCAGTCGGGTGTTTTTTATATCAAATATGGCGATACAAAATCTCCCAAGATTTATATTTCAGATGATGTATATAAGGGTAGTGCCGATTTTATTCTAAATTATATGCGACAACAACGATGTGGTTATAACCCAATGCTGGGTGAGGAGTGTCATCAACATGATGGATATGTGGTGTATGGCGATGAGAGTGATGAAAACAAATTTGTTGATGTCGTGGGTGGTTGGCACGATGCTTCTGATTATCTTCAATATGGCACAACTTCTTCGAATGCTATTTTTCAGATGCTTTTTGCTTACCAACAGAATCCGTCTGTTTACGAAGATAAATATGATGAAGCAGGGAATCTTGGGTCGAATGGAATACCAGACATTTTAGATGAAGCCAAATGGGGGCTTGACTGGCAACTGAAAATGTATCCCAAAGATGGGGTGCTTTACACTCAAATAGCCGACGATCGAGACCACGCATCGTATCGTTTGCCCAATGAAGATATGGTTGATTATGGATGGGGTGAGGGAACCGGACGTCCTGTGTATCGAGCAACGGGGAAGCCTCAAGGTCTTTTTGGTAATATGAATAGATCGAATGGGATTGCATCAATCGCTGGTAAATATGCTGCGGCTTTTGCACTGGGTGCTGAGTTGTTAGAGAAATATGATGCTGAATATGCCGAACTGTTGAAGAAGAAAGCAAAAAGTGTTTATAAATATGGTGTGGATAATCCGGGTGTGAGTCAGACTGCTGCAGGGAGATCACCTTATTTTTATGAAGAAGACAACTGGGTTGATGATATGGAGTTGGCTTCTACTCAGTTGTATAAACTCACAAATGATACAAGATATCTTCAAAAAGCTGTGGAGTATGGACGTATGGAGCCTGTTACGCCTTGGATGGTAGCTGATACGGCTCGTCATTATCAGTGGTATCCGTTTATCAATATTGGGCATTTCGAGTTGAGTAATTCTGAAAATATAAAAATCAAAGATGAGTTTTTGAAATATATGAAATTGGGTTTGGAAAGTATGAATAGTAAAACAAGAGATTACCCTTTTCAGGTTGGAGTGCCGTTTATTTGGTGTTCTAACAATTTGGTAACGGCTGCAGCTTCATTTGCTCGCCTATATAGAGAGTCGAGTGGTGATGAGCAGTATATTTATATGGAAAATGCTTTGTTAGATTGGCTTTTTGGGTGCAACCCTTGGGGCACAAGTATGGTAGTTGGTTTGCCTGACTTTGGTGATTATCCATCTGATCCACATTCAGCTTTTTGGGTTAATCACCAATACCAAACTTGGGGTGGATTGGTTGATGGCCCGGTATATAGCAATATTTTTAATAGCTTATTAGGTGTGCATTTAACAAAAGATGATGAGTATGCCAAATTTCAAACAGATATGGCTGTTTATCACGATGATAATGCTGATTACTCCACCAATGAACCAACAATGGATGGTACAGCATCACTCTCTTATATTTTATCAGCAAAAGAAAAAGAGGGTGTCGAAACAAGGAAAGAGAATAAAAACAGCTATTTGCAAGGTGGTATTTATCGAACTGATAAAGATAAAAAACAGATTTCCATTATTTTTTCAGGTCACGAATATGCAGATGGATATCCTGTAATAGCCTCTACCTTAAATAAACATCAAATCAAAGCATCGTTCTTTTTTACTGGAGATTTTTATAGAAACGCCGAATATGATGACTTGATAAAGGAACTAAAAACCAATGGACACTATTTGGGTGCTCACTCTGATAGGCATTTGCTTTATTGTGATTGGGAAAAAAGAGATTCACTTTTGATAGATAAAGATACTTTTTTTGCTGATTTAAAAAATAATTATTTAGCAATGAAAGCTTTTGATATAAGTAGTTTGGATGCCCCATATTATCTACCTCCATTTGAGTGGTACAACGACTCGATAAGTAAATGGGCAGCAGAAGTTGGTATTCAAATTATTACATTTACCCCTGGCAGCTATTCCAATGGAGATTATACGATTCCTGAAATGAAAAACTATCTTTCAAGTAAGGAGATTTACAAACGTATTTTGAAAAAAGAGAAAACCAATGGGTTAAATGGTGAAATACTACTTTTTCATATTGGCACCGCCAAAGAAAGAGAGGATAAGTTCTATCCATATTTAGATAAATTGATACTTAGTTTAAAAGCAAAGGGGTATCGGTTTGTGGGCTTAGATGAAGCTATTTAAATATTTATAGGGAAATAGATTTAAGTTTTAAAACAAAAAAGTCGTTCAAGTTCTTGAACGACTTTTTTGTTCTGCGGAGAGAGAGGGATTCGAACCCCCGGAGGCTCTCACCTCAACGGTTTTCAAGACCGCCGCAATCGACCACTCTGCCATCTCTCCTTTGTACAATCCTATTTGTTTTCACAAATCGACTGCAAAGATAAATCAATTATTTAATCTTACAAAGTTTTTGTAGAAAAAAGAACGAAAAAGAATAAATAATTCAAAGTAAAACTGTTTTTACTAAAGCCCACTTATATATTTATTCACATTGTTTTCAATGCGTTTGCTTAGTTCTTCGCTATTTTCTTTGATAAAGTTTTCGCCAATAATATTTTCGTATAATTCAATGTAGCGTTCGCTAATTTCATTCACTTTGTTTTGGCTCATTTCAGGAATGGTTTCACCTGCTTTGCCTTGAAAGCCATTTTCCATAAGCCACTCACGCACAAACTCTTTTGAGAGTTGTTTTTGGGCTTTGCCAGCTTCAAATAACTCTTGATATGTGTCGGCATAAAAATAACGTGAGCTATCGGGAGTATGGATTTCGTCCATCAAATAAATTTTATCATCGCGTTTTCCAAACTCATATTTCGTATCAACCAATATAAGTCCTCGCTCTGCTGCTATCTGTGTGCCTCGCTCAAATAGCTCTAAGCTATATTTTTCTAACAATGCATACTCTTCTGGGCTTGCAAGTCCTTGGGCTAAAATCTCCTCTTTGCTGATCTCCTCATCATGTGCTCCTTGCTCTGCTTTGGTGGTAGGTGTGATGATGGGGGTAGGGAATTTTTCATTTTCACGCATGCCATCGGGGATAGTTACGCCTGATATTTCTCTAACTCCTTTGCTATATGCACGCCAAGCACTACCGCAAAGATAGCCACGAACAATCATTTCAATTGCAAATCCATCGCATCGTAGTCCTACGGTAACCATTGGGTCGGGCGTTGCCAATTTCCAATTGGGCACAATATCGGCAGTTGCATCTAAAAATTTTGAAGCGATTTGGTTTAATATCTGACCTTTATAAGGTATTCCTTCGGGCAATACGACATCAAAAGCCGATATTCTATCACTTACGATCATTACAAGTAGGCCATTTTTCAATGTGTAAACATCGCGTACTTTTCCGTGATACACATCGTTTTGCCCTTCAAACTGAAAGTTGGTTTCTGTTAATGCATTCATTAGTTAATTCAATGAAAATGGTTTAGTATTTGTTTTTTATTCTTCAGATTTCTTCTCAGATTCTCTCAACAGTCGCATTCGTTCATCTCTTTTTTCATACGCCTCCACAATGCGTTGTACCAATTTGTGGCGAACAATATCTCCCTTATCAAACTCAATAGTTGCTACACCTCTCACTCCTTTTAATACTTGCAATGCGTCTATTAAACCTGATTTTTGCTGTGTAGGTAAGTCTATTTGAGTAATATCGCCGGTTATTATCATTTTGGTGTTCAGCCCCATACGCGTCAAAAACATTTTGATTTGCTGAGAAGATGTGTTTTGTGCTTCATCCAAAATTACGATTGCATCGCTCAAAGTGCGTCCTCGCATAAATGCCAAAGGAGCAATTTGGATAGTGCCATTTTCTAAATATTCGCGTAGTTTGGCAGCCGGAATCATATCTTGCAAAGCATCATAAAGAGGTTGCAGGTATGGATCGATTTTATCTTTCATATCGCCTGGGAGAAAGCCCAATTTTTCACCTGCCTCAACAGCAGGGCGACTCAAAATGATTTTTCTTTTCTCTCGGTTTTTTAACGAACGAACCGCCAAGGCTATAGCAGTGTATGTTTTGCCCGAGCCTGCGGGTCCAAAAGCAAAAAGCATATCATTTTCATCAAAATCACGCACTAATTTTTGCTGGTTTTTAGTACGTGCCATCACTGGTCGTCCATTTACACCGTGCACAATCAGATTGTCAAACTTGATTTCGGTAGGTTGATTACCTTTTATGATTTCAATAACATTTTCTTCGTCAAGCAGATTGTTATTGAGAGCAAATTCCTCCATTTTTTCAAATACATGAATTGCTTTGTCCATTTCAGTGTCGCTACCTATTACTTTGATGATATTGCCTCTTGCCATTATTTGTAGAGCAGGAAACTGGTTGGCTATCAGTCGGATATTTGAATTGTTGATGCCATAAAATGTAGCACTATCTGTGTGTTCAGATAGCGTGAATAGGGTGGAGTTGTCTCCAGTAAATTGTGTGAGATCTAAATTCTTATCTGTTTCGTTCATTCACTATTCTTTATCTGTTTTCTATAAAAAACATCCTCCATTTATTTAAAAATGGAGGATGAAATGTATTATGCTTATTCCCAAGCATTCAATGGGAAGTTGCTCATAGCTTGATTAACTCTATCACGTACTGAGTTGATTACTTCTTCATTCTCAAAATTACTCAAAACAGTTTCGATCATTTCTGCTATTTCATCCATAAAGTCTTCTTTCACGCCACGAGTGGTGATAGCACTTGTTCCCAAGCGGATACCTGAAGTTTGGAATGGTGAGCGACTATCAAATGGAACCATATTTTTATTGCAAGTAATGTCTGCTTTTACTAAAACATTTTCAGCTACTTTACCAGTTAAATCTGGATATTTGCTGCGCAGGTCAACCAACATCAAGTGATTGTCAGTTCCACCCGAAACAACTCCAAAACCACGTTTTACCAAAGCTTCAGCCAATGCTTTTGCATTTTTAAGAACTTGCTTTTGATATTCAATATATTCGGGCTGCATAATTTCACCAAAAGCCACAGCTTTAGCTGCAATCACGTGCTCCAATGGGCCGCCTTGGATACCTGGGAAAACAGCACTGTCTAATAGAGCTGACATCATACGCACTTCACCTTTTGGAGTGGTTTTTCCCCAAGGATTTGGAAAATCTTTTCCCATCAAAATGATACCGCCACGTGGTCCACGAAGCGTTTTGTGGGTAGTAGATGTAACGATGTGTGCATATTTTACTGGGTTGTCTAACAAACCAGCAGCGATAACACCAGCAGGATGTGCCATATCTACCATAAAGATTGCACCAATTTTATCTGCAATATCGCGCATGCGTTTGTAATCCCATTCGCGTGAATAAGCTGAAGCACCACCAACAATCAATTTGGGTCTTTCACGTAGTGCCACTTCTTCCATTTGATCGTAATCAATCAATCCGCTATCTTCTTTTACATTATATTCTAATGCGTGGTATAAAATTCCCGAACTATTGACAGGCGAGCCGTGTGATAGGTGACCGCCGTGAGCCAGATTTAAGCCTAAAAACTTATCGCCTGGGTTGAGACAAGCTAAGAATACGGACATGTTGGCTTGTGCACCAGAGTGAGGTTGCACGTTTGCCCATTCTGCACCATAAATTTCTTTAATTCTGTCGATAGCTAATTGCTCGCTCTCATCTACCACTTCGCAACCGCCATAATAGCGACGACCGGGATAGCCCTCGGCATATTTGTTTGCCAGAACACTGCCCATAGCTTCTAATACTTGCTTGCTCACAAAATTTTCGGAAGCAATTAATTCAATACCTTTTAATTGACGTTGTTTTTCACGTTCGATAATGTCAAAAATTTGAT
Source organism: uncultured Paludibacter sp. (assembly GCA_964345395.1). GTDB lineage: Bacteria > Bacteroidota > Bacteroidia > Bacteroidales > Paludibacteraceae > UPXZ01. The sequence goes on from CAYFRA010000014.1 coordinate 6,943, forward strand.
TATCTCTGATCATAGTTACTAATTATATTTTTGGTTTAAATTTAATCTTACAAAAATAGTGAAATTATATGATTAAATGGCTATTTAACTCGATATAACTTTATTTTTGAATTTAATCAATATTATTATAGTTAGGTAGCTTTTCAAGGCTACTTAATATCTTGTTTGTGTTTATTGTATTTGTATTATAAACACTTGTTGCAATCGAGGTTTGCATGTATGTTATTAAAAAAAATAGATGGATAAAAACTGATAAATCACTGCTTAATATCAACTTCATCTAATTTCATATCGCGTTCGCAATAATGGCAACGCAACATGGTTTTATTTTCATCTTGTATCACATGAAAATAGGTTTTGATAGGTTGATGATTGGTGATGCAAGGCGGATTTTTACAAATCACAATATCGTGCACTTCTTGAGGAAGCTCTAACGAACGTTTCTCAACCACATTGTACTCTTTGATGATATTGATTTTGGCATTAGGAGCTATGAGTGCAATTTTATTGGTCTCCTTTTCTTCAAAAAATCGATCACTCACTTTGATTATCCCTTTTTTGCCTAATCGCTTGCTATGAAGGTTATTGCCAATGGTGATTTGCTCTTCGCAAGCGGTGAGTTTAAGTATCTTAAAAACCTGAAATAGTTTTTTTGCTGGAATATGGTCAATTACTGTTCCGTTTCGCAGTGCAGCTACTTGTAAATGTTTCATTTTGAGTGTGTAATTATTGTTTTAATCATTTAGAATAAGTTTACTAACGATAGCTTGTCGAACAAAAAGTCCATTTGCCGCCTGTTCAAAATAGTATGCTTTTGGATTGCTATCTACATCTTGGTCAATTTCATTGACACGGGGTAGGGGATGGAGTATTTTAAGATTTTCTTTGCTGTTTTCAAGCATTGCATTGTTGAGCGTATATACATTTTTAACGCGTTCATACTCCAATAAATCTTGAAAACGCTCTTTTTGAACACGAGTCATATATAGAATATCAGCTTGATTGAAGTTATCTGCTAATTCTTTAAGCTCGATGAAATGTATCTTGTTTTTTCGGCAAAATGCTTTGTACTCTTCAGGCATTTTCAATTCGTCAGGCGAAATGAAAGTAAATGTAGGGTTGAAGTGCGACATAGCCATTAATAGAGAGTGCACCGTTCTTCCATATTTTAAGTCGCCGACCATTGTGATATGCAAGTTTTCTAAGGTTCCCTGTGTTTTCAATATCGAATACAAATCGAGCAAAGTTTGAGACGGATGCTGATTGGAGCCATCGCCAGCGTTGATGATAGGTATGGAGGAAATCTCTGAAGCATAGCGGGCAGCTCCTTCCAAGTGGTGCCGCATCACAATGGCATCAGCGTAATTGCTCACCATCTGAATGGTATCGTGTAGCGTTTCGCCTTTGGTAGCACTGCTGGTGGTGGAGTCCGAAAAACCTATTATTCGTCCACCTAAACGATTGACAGCTGTTTCAAAACTAAGACGGGTGCGTGTGCTCGGCTCAAAAAAGAGAGATGCTACGACCTTCCCTTGTAAAAGTCGTTCATTTGGATTTTTTTCAAAATTTTTGGCAAGTTCTAAAAACTCAATGATATCCTCTTTGTCTAAGTCTGTGATTGATACAAGATTGTTATCTTTCATTTTCTATAAATATATTTTGTAAAAAAATGACACAAAAAAACCAATACTTTAGCATCAATGCTGTATTGGTTTACAAAAATAGAGAAAGTCTGTTTGTATGGTTTTTTTCAATCCCAACCATAAATCTGTTTTGATATGTGACTTTCTGTATATCACTCAAATTGTTTTTTGCAAAGTTAAGCTAAAATTTGAAATTTTAGATGCTTATTCTAAATAAATTTTCTCTACAAACTTAAGAATGTTGGAAAATGATAAAGCTAATATCAAAATGATGCTTATCGTGGTTGTATTGTTGCGAAATAACAGTGTTGAAGTGTGTTAAAAATAATATGGTTAAAAATGGGCAAAATAATATATCATTAATTATTAAATGACTATTATTGCATATCAAATAGTTTAAGAAGATAAGATATGAAAAACAAAACAGGGTTTATTTTAATTTTATTTCTCGCTTTTGTAGTGACTGTGTCGGCACAAGAGATAGATGTAAAGTGTGTTATAGATGATGTTGAAAATCGTTATGCACCGGATAAAAGAGTTGTTTTAAGTGATATTCAATTGATAGAGAAAGATGGAGAATCTTTGATCGAAGGTGTTACAAATAACCCTTATATTTTGGAGGAGCTGCAAAGTAAATTAGCGAATAAGCTTGAAATCAATGTGAGGTTATTGCCTGATGAGGTTGTGGGTGAGAAGAGTTGGGGGGTTGTGGCAAATTCAGTCGAGAAACTGTATAAAAAGAGAGCTTATCATAGCGAAATAGTTACGGAAGTACTGTTGGGTACACCTCTTAAATTATTAGATAAAAAAAGTGGTTGGTATAGGGTGCAAACACCAGATGGTTATATTGCGTGGTATCAAGGATTGTTGCAGCCTATGACAGAAGAGGAGTTGGATCATTACAAATCTAAATCAAAAATTATACTTACTGCTTTATCGTCACATAGTTATAGTCGTGCAAATTTGAAGTCGCAGATAGTTTCTGATTTGGTCAATGGTAATATTTTTGAATTTATCGGAACCAAAAAGAAATTTTACCAAGTTCGTTATCCTGATGGGCGCGAAGCTTTTGTTTTGAAATCAGATGCATTGAAATTAGATGATTGGTTGAATAGCCGTGAAATGACAGGAAGTAGTATTGTTGAAACTTCTTTTCAGTTTATGGGTTTGCCCTATGTTTGGGGAGGCACTTCCACAAAGGGGATCGATTGTAGCGGTTTTACCAAATCAGTATATTTTAACCATGGTGTTGTTTTGCCAAGAGATGCATCTCAACAGGTGCATTCGGGTGTTTTAGTAGATGACAAAGGAGATTTTAGTAAACTGCAAACAGGCGATTTAATATTCTTTGGTTCAAAGGCAGATGATGAGCACCCTACAGAACGTGTGGTGCACGTAGCTATTTATATTGGTAATATGCGTTTTATACATGCATCGAGCAACCTAAGAATCAATAGTTTTGATCCCGCTGATCCTTTATATGATGCGTATAATACCAATAGATATTTGAGAACCAAAAGAATTTTGGGCAGTGACGATGCTGACAAACTTGGTAAAACTTTCAAAGACTCTTACATCAAATAACATAATCATAAACACAACAAAAGAACATGAAGCAAAACAGACGACAATTTTTAAAAACCTCATTATTGGCAGCAACAGCAGTGGCTATACCATCCATTCCCTCTTTTTCAGCTTCAATAATTAAAGAAAGAACAAATGCAAAAATGAAACTATCTTGGACACCTTATGATTTAGAACTGGTTCATACATTTACGATATCTGGTTTTTCAAGAAAAACAACACCAGTTGTATTGACCAAAATTGAATATGATGGGTTGGTTGGGTACGGTGAAGCTTCTCTACCTCCTTACTTGGGTGAATCGCAAGAGTCAGTTATACACTTTTTGAAAAGGGTTGATCTCTCCAATTTTTCAAATCCTACACATATCGAAGAGATAATGGATTATGTGGATAGTTTGGCTACCAACAACACCGCAGCAAAGGCAGCAATCGATATTGCACTGCACGACTTGGTGGGAAAAATGTTGGGTGCACCTTGGCATCAAATGTATGGATTGAATAAGCACAATGTGCCCGATACTACTTTCACGATCGGTATTGATACGGATGATGTGGTGAGAGAAAAAACCCGCGAAGCTTTAGGGAAATTCAATGTGTTGAAGATTAAAGTAGGTGGGCCAGATGACAAACGAATGATTGAAGCGATTCGCACTGTTACTGATTTGCCATTGGCAGTAGATGTCAATCAAGGGTGGAAAGATAAACACTTTGCACTTGATATGATCTATTGGATGCACGAAAAAGGTATTGTTATGGTTGAGCAACCGATGAATAAATTCAACTTGGATGATACTGCTTGGATTACTGAGCGTAGCCCACTGCCCATTTTTGCAGATGAGTCGGTACAAAGACTTGTAGATATTCAGAAACTAAAAGGTGTGTTCTCAGGTATTAACATCAAATTAATGAAATCGACAGGTATGCACGAGGGGATGAAGATGCGTAATTTAGCACATGCCTTGGATATGAAAGTGATGATTGGCTGTATGACTGAAACATCTTGTGCCATATCAGCTGCTTCGCAAATGTATGCGGGTATGGATTTTGCCGATTTGGATGGAGCGCTACTTATTGGTAACGATATATTTGATGGAGCAAAACTTCAAAATGGTAAACTGATACCAAATGACGAACCGGGTTTAGGCATCAAGTTGAATAAGAAAATTAAATTTAGTAGAGATTAAATAGTTTTTATAAATTAATTATAAAGTGTGAGAATATCCATACGTGCATATTGTGTGTATGGATATTTTTGTATTCATTTCGTTTTTACTCTAATTGGGAAAGATGATGTTTCCTGAACAAGAATCTCTTCTTGAACCAGTTACACTCGACCATACATTGATGTTGTTTGTCCATCGCAATACGCCTAAGAATGCAAACCCAATTGCTTCTTTGAAATCAATCACTTCATTTTCAGGTATGATGATTTGGGCGTCAGTGTGTGCTTCTATTCTGCTTATTACAAATTGATTTTTAGCACCGCCACCTGTTGCTAATACAGAATTGACATTTGCCTTGGATATTGCTTCCCCTATCTGTATCCCTATATGCTCGTAGATAGTCCTTAGCTGATTGTTGAGCTCTTTTTCTATTGATAAAAGTGGTATCACATTTTTTTCAACCCACTCCCAACCCAATGATTTTGGATAGGGTAGTTGATAATATTCCAATGTGTTGAGTGAGTTGAGTAGATCTTGATTGATTTTTCCTGATGCTCCCAAGTTGCCGTTGTTATCATATTTTTCGCCAATGTTATTCATCAAAAGATTAGCTACAATATTTACAGGGCAAATATCATAAGAGAGAACTTGATTGTTTTTTTGAAAAGAAAAATTGCTGAATCCTCCTAAGTTTAGAAAACCATCTGCTCTTTGTTTAAAAAGTAAAAAATCGGCAACCGGAATTAGTGGTGCACCGTTACCACCTAAAGCAACATCTTTTGTTCTAAAGTCATTGATATTGGGAATACCTGTATTTACTGCTATTTCGGGGCCATTGCCAATTTGTAGTGTGTAAGCCAATTGCGGTTGATGAAAAATGGTTTGTCCGTGTGATGCTATGAAATCTATCTCACTTCGATTTATCTTGTTTTTTTCTATAAAATGATTGATTTTATTGGCATAAAAAACCCCCAGATCGGCACTGAGATGTATTAAATCGGTCGATGTCAAAAGAAACGCATTCTTCAATCGGCTCAGCAAATCATCGTCAAAATCATAAATACCCTGATTGTTTAATGTGAAATTCCATTCGTTATTTTCACTCAATAAGAATGTAACGTCTGCTATATCTAAGCCATCTAATGAAGTACCAGACATCAAGCCCAATGCTCTGAAATATTTTTTGTTACTCATTATTTATTCTTCTATTATATTTATACCATATATATTTTCAAAGCGATTTTTTATCTCACCAAACTTGCTTCGTGGTATCGCAAAACACATTTCGCAACTGATTTCAAACTTCTGTTTGCTTATATTTAAGTCATACTCTTTGATGAGTCGATTTACTTCGCTCATCAGTTCATATTCAAACTGAATTTGAAGCGGAAGTTCAATTTGTTTTTCAATAATTACTCCATTTCTAATTGCATCAGCAGCAGCTTCTTTGTATGCAGTTATCAAACCTCCAGTGCCTAAAAGAATGCCACCAAAATAACGAATAACAATGATGAGAATGTTGCTTAGCTCAAAAGAGTTAATTTGCCCCAAAATGGGTCTGCCTGCAGTTCCTGATGGTTCTCCATCGTCATTTACACGATATTCATCTCGCTCACTACCGAGCATATATGCATAGCAGACATGGCGTGCGTCTTGATATCTTTTTCTGTACTCTTCAATTGCTTTTTGGGTTTCATCAAGATTGTTAACAGGGATAGCAAAAGAGATAAATTTACTCCCTTTTTCTTTGTACAATCCTTGACTTGTTTTTTGTATTACTTTGTAGATATCAGACATTAAAAATCAAGAGTTAATACGTTGAATATTGGCTCCCAAAGCATTGAGCCTCTTGTCTATGTTTTCATAACCCCTGTCAATTTGCTTGATGTTGTGTATTGTGCTGGTTCCATTTGCAGATAATGCAGCAATCAATAGTGCGATACCAGCACGAATATCGGGAGAGCTCATTACTGATGCTCGCAGTTTTAGTTTGTTGCCTAAGCCAATCACATTAGCACGATGAGGGTCGCAAAGAATAATTTGAGCTCCCATATCAATAAGTGTATCTACAAAATACAAGCGACTTTCAAACATTTTTTGATGAATAAGCACTGTGCCTTCAGCTTTGGTAGCAACAACAAGAAATACACTGAGTAAATCGGGGGTTAACCCTGGCCAGGGTGCGTCAGCAATAGTCATTATCGAACCATCAATGAATGACTCAATGGCGTAGCTTTCTTGTTGTGGAATAAATATATCATCATTTTTCCGCTCAATATGAATACCTAATCTTTTGAAACTATCAGGAATGATTCCTAACTCATCATAGGCTACATTTTTGATACAAATCTCAGAACCTGTCATAGCAGCCATCCCAATAAAGCTACCTATTTCGATCATATCGGGGAGGATGGTGTGCTCGCAAGAGTTTAATTGATCGACACCATCAATGATGAGTAGATTTGATGCAATGCCGCTGATTTTTGCACCCATTTTGTTGAGCATTTTACAAAGTTGTTGTAAATAAGGCTCGCAGGCGGCATTGTAGATGGTAGTAGTGCCTTTTGCAAGAACTGCGCTCATCACAATATTTGCGGTACCCGTTACCGATGCCTCATCCAAAAGCATATAACACCCTTTTAGTTTTTCTGCTGAAATGGAGTAAAGCGATTTTTTAGAATTAAAATCAAATTCGGCACCAAGTTTTTGAATACCAATGAAATGCGTGTCTAATCGTCTCCGTCCTATTTTGTCCCCACCGGGTTTGGGGATAATTGCCTTCCCAAAACGAGCAACTAAAGGACCTACAATCATCACAGAGCCACGTAACGATGAGCTTTTTTGATAATATTTCTCAGTTTCAAGATAATCAAGATTAATCTCATCGGCTTGAAAGCTATAACTGTTCTTGCCTAATTGCTCCACTTTTACACCTAATTCATTCAAAAGTTCAATTAAATTCAAAACATCTTCAATGTTAGGGATGTTGTGAATGGTGATTTTTCTATCAGAAAGTAAAGTTGCACAAATAACTTGAAGCGCTTCGTTTTTCGCTCCTTGAGGTGTAATTTCTCCATTGAGTTTGTTACCGCCTTCAACTAAAAATGTTGCCGCCATGATATAATGACTTAAGTGATTCCGAATTAAACCAATCTATGGTCAAGTAAATTTGTTTTTTTAAGATTTACGAGTGATGCCCCCGTTTTGCGTTTCTTTGTAGCTTTCTGTTGTTAGGAAAACTTCTTGAATCAAACAGCCTTAATGTTTCGGGCGAAGCATTAATTTTGCCATTTGAAAGCTCGCGTAAATCATCAAATATCTTTTGGTTATTTACAATTTCTTTATTCCAAGTCAAAAAACACTTTTTCATCTGGTTTGCTATTAGGTGAATAAGTTTGTCTCTCTCTTCACCTTCAGGGTAATCTCCCGCTTCTTCAATCATCTTTTCAAGATTTCGTCCGTAGTGCAAGTAGCGAATTTTAGAGCGTTGGTATTCAATTTTTTCAGGACGCTCTTCGAGTTCTTCCTTTTTGATGATTTCGTAAGGATAATCGATATCCAATTTGAAGTCGGACATAATGGCGATATGATCCCATAATTTATGTTTAAAATCATTGATATCTCTCAGATAAGGGAAAAGATTGCCCATTATCTCGATGATGGTATAGACACAACGTGTTCGTTCTTCTCTATCTTCTATTGTGAGTGCGTGGTCTATCATTTGTTGTACATTTCTTCCATATTCTGGAAGTATCAATCTCGATCTATGTGTAGTATAATCCATTTTAAAAATAATAATCAGTTGTCAATTAGTTGTTTGTTTCTTTTACCAAATAAATCATTGTCGGGATGTGGTCGCTATAGCCATTTAGCCAAACTCCTTGACCGTGTGTTCTCAAAGGTTGCCCCTTGTTGGTGCCTTCTTGAATAATTAAAAATTTTCTATTGAAAACTTCAGCTTTCCAAAATTTTAGAGTACCTGGCTCGGGATTGATGAGTGGTTCTGAAATGATAATTTGGTCAAAAAGATTCCATTGGTTGTTATATACCAAAGTTCCAATTCCAGCATCTAAAAATCTCCACATCGTATTGTAAAGTCCTTTTTTTGGAACATCGCTGATATTTCGTTTTGCACCCAAATGTACAGCTGTACTTGGACTATGGGGGTCATCATTTAAATCGCCCATAAAAATAATTTTTGCGTTTTCATCTGCATTGTAAAGCGAATCGACTATATGTTTCGTTACCAAAGCAGCTTCTTTTCTTTTTGGTGCCGAAAAAGCTTCCCCGCCCCATCTTGATGGCCAGTGAGCTACGATAACGTGAATTTTTTCGTTCATCAAATAACCCGATACCAGGAGTTGATCACGTGTTCTGAATGAGCTGTCAGAAGAGATGTGTTTATATGCCTTGCTCGAACTTACAACAAAATCGCGAGGGTTATATAGCAATGCTACATCGATACCGCGGCGATCGGGGCTTTCATAATGAACAATTTCATAAGTGCGATTAGCAAGACTTGGCATTTTTACTAAATCTTCCAATACTTGGCGATTCTCCACCTCTGCAACACCTACAATTGATGCACCGTTGGGCGTTGTTTCAAGTCCAAATTGAGAAATGGCATAGGACATGTTTTTTAGTTTTGCTTGATATTTTAATCCATCCCATTTCATAGGGCCATTTGGAAGGTATTCGTCGTCATATTTGTCGAACTGAATGGTGTCAAATAGATTTTCGACATTGTAAAATGCGACAGTGCTCACTTTATAGTTTCCAGTTAGTTTATCTGCTTTCTCTGTTTTATTGCTTGTAGAACCACAGCTGTTTGCCATCGCTACAAACAATATGATACTTAATGTGTAAATTAAATTTTTCATATATTTCAATTCTCTATAATATGTTTTTATCTCTATTTATTTGCCAATCTGTTCAATCTTACAAAATAAAGCAAAATTAAACAATTTACAAAGAAATGAGTGCTTTTTTATGTACTATTAGTTTATTTACTCTATATCTAATGTTAATCTTGAAAAAGAGAAGAAAAGAAAGAAATAAAAGCTTTTTTTGAACAAGCAAAATTTGTCTTTTATTAAGTTTATCATTTGATATTTCAAAAAATAATATTAACTTGCACTCCTTTTAAAATAATGATACGTTTTCTGTAAGAGAATCATTTTATAACGTGAAGTTTTATAGAATAAATTTTTGAAATTTAATAAATCAAATAAATATACAATTAAATGAAGAAAATAACTTTGTTGTTTGTTTTGATGTTTTTTACTTTACTGTCGGTTTCGGCTCAAACTAAACTGACAGGAGTTGTAAAAGTTGCTGATTCAGATGTTCCGCTTCCTGGTGTTACAGTAACTTTAATGAATCAAAACATATCTACTTTGACAAATGCACAAGGTGTGTTTGAATTGACTAATTTGGAAGCCGGCGATGAAGAGATTAGTTATTCACGTTCAGGCTATTTGCCAAGGATTGTAGTTTTCAATCTCAAAGCCAATCAACTCAATGATATGGGTGATATTGTTTTGAAGGTTGATATTCAAGAAGAGGCTCGCCAAGATGCTTTGCTGCAATTGAACGAATCAAATTTCTCAGAAGATGAAGGTCGGGCATCGCAGGCAATATCTGCCAGCATAGCCAAAGGTGACGTATATCTCTCGCAAGCATCTTACAATTTTAGTCCTATGCGATTCAGAATGCGTGGTTATGACCAAGATTTTGAGTCAACTTATGTCAATGGTGTTCATTTTAACTCACTTGATCGTGGCGGGTTTAATTATTCAAGTTTAGGTGGTCTCAATGACGCCAATCGAAATAAAGATGTTGTTTACGGACTTGAAGCCAATTCGTTTAGCTATGGAAATATAGGTAGCAATACCAACATTCTAAACAGAGCAAGTGCGTTCGCATCGGGTCATCGTTCAAGTGTGGCGTATAGCAATCGTGCTTACAAACTTCGAGGACAATATACCTACGCAACAGGCGTAATGCCTAATGGATGGGCTTTGGCTGCTTCTACAGTTGTAAGATATGCCAACGAAGGTATTGTGGATGGTACATTTTACAACTCAATAGGCTACTTCTTTGCTGCCGACCGCATCTTTAATGATCGTCACACACTCTCTTTGATTACCTATGGTGCACCCACAGCTCGTTCACAACAAAGTGCAGGAACTCAAGAGGTTTATGATCTGTCTGGTAGTATTTATTACAACTCATATTGGGGATATCAAAATGGGGTGAAACGCAATTCGCGTGTGATTAAAAGCTTCGATCCTACCGCTATTGTTTCACACGAATTCAAAATAGACGAAAACAAACGCTTGCGTACTGGTTTAGCATACCATTACAGTATGTATAGTAACTCGGCACTCTCTTTTTACAATGCACCTGATCCTCGTCCAGACTACTATCGCTATTTGCCCGGTTTCAAAAGCAATGAAGGTATAGCTGATGAACTAAGGGCACAATGGGCATTTGAAGATGGCAAACCTGTTAATCCTTCAGTTTCACAGATAGATTGGGATAATCTCTACTTAATGAATTATAAAAACAATGAAATCAATCCCAATGGAAGTGCAAAATATATGGTAGAGCGTCGTCATATCAACCTTATGGAGACCTCGTTTAACTCTACTTTTACCAATCAAATCAACTCAAAACTTCAGCTTACTGCCGGTATTGAAGCCAAATATGCTAAGAATATGAAGTATAAAACTGTTGATGATTTACTTGGTGGTAATCAGTGGATTGATATTGACCAATTTGCAGAAAGGGATAATCCGGATCCAATTTTAAAACAAAATGATTTGAACAACCCCGATCGCGTGGTGTATGAAGGAGATATTTTTGGTTATGCTTATGATATCAACATGCTGCATACCAGTGCATTTGTACAAAACGAATGGAATTTAGCTCAATTCGATCTCTATTATGGGGCTAAAGTTACTTACTCACAATTCAATCGTTTTGGTTATATGAAAAATGGTCGTTCGCCTGAAAATTCTTATGGTAAAGGTGAAACTTGGTGGTTTGTAGATCCATCTTTCAAAGCTGGTGCAACCTATAAAATCAGTGGACGCAATAGATTGTATGCCAACGTACTTGCTGAGTCAAGAGCTCCGCTACCAAGCGGCTCTTATGTTTCTGAAAGAATTAAAGATGATCGCATTCCTTATTTGCAGTCAAGAAAAATTTTGTCGTATGACTTGAACTATTCATTTTTGCTAAACAATGTACGTGGTCGTTTTACAGGTTTTAGAACTCACGTATTAGGAGGATCTGAAAACTTGGGCTACTATGATGATGAGCAACGCACTTTTATCAACCATATGTTGATGAAAACGGATAAAGTTTATCAAGGAGTTGAAGCAGGCTTATTTGTTAGGCTCAATAGTAGCTTCACTGTCTCTTTAGCGGGAACATTGGCTGACTATAGCTACACAAACAATGGGGTAGGTGTGAAGAGTTTTGAGAATGGTGCAAAAGCAGATATCCAAGAAACGGTAATGACCAAAGGTCTTAAAATCAATTCAGGACCTCAAGCTGCAGGTAATATTGCATTAAATTATTTCCATCCGAAAATGTGGTTTGTCGATGTTACATTAAACTATTTTGATAATAATTATTTGGACTTTGCACCCAACCGCTTTACAAAAGCAAACTTTGGTAATATGCCAACCGCATTTTACTCTGATGCTAACATAGATGATCTTACAAGCCAATTCACACAGAATGGTGTATTTAATCTTGATCAATTCAACGCACACTTGAGTAGCGAAGAGTTCAAAACAACTTGGGGTTTGGCCGACAATGAATCAGTGAGCTGGGGTATCTATGGCGATGTGTTGAAACGCAATGACAATGATGATGTTGTAGGACTTGAAGTATCGGATGCACGCAGAGCATTGGGGCAACAAGAGAAACTTAAAGGTGGTATGTTGATGGATTTCTCAGTAGGTAAAGTTATATATTTGCCAAAAAAACGTTCGCTCAACCTAAACTTAAGTTTCAGTAACGTGCTGAATAATAAAAATATGATTACTGGTGGTTTCCAACAAGGGCGATTGCCTTTGGTTGCTGCTGATAATAGTGTAGATTTAACTGATTTGAATAAGTTTCCCAATAAGTATTATTATGCTTGGGGATTCAATATGTTCTTAAACTTTGGTTACAGATTCTAAGAAGATTTAGTTTAATACGATAATAAAAACATGAATATGAAAATTAAAAATATAATATATTTATTGCTACCAACCATTCTTTTTGTTGGTTGTAATCAGGTTGATTTTGATCCTGTGCCACTCGATGAATTACTGACTACCCCTTCATTAGAAACTACATATACTATAGAGGAGTTGATGAGTGAGTTTATGCAAAATACAGACACCTTTTCAGGAACACCTGCTCGTCCGGTTGATATTTATACCGCCAATCCTATCAAATCTGATAAAGATGTAGTTATTTCTGGTTACATCACATCAACAGATGTGGAAGGAAATATTTACAAATACTTTGTAATGCAAGAAGAGGGTGAAGATGGACAAGCCATTAAGGTAGCCATTGATGCATCAGGTTTGTCGGCAGAGTTTCCCATTGGACAAAAAGTAAATATTCGTTGTAACGATTTGTATATTGGAAATTATGGTGAATCAGTGCAGTTAGGAACGATATATGTCAATCCTACACGCTCGAAAGAGCATAGTGATGGCAAAACTTACCACAGAATTGAGCCAGGACGTATGCCTGCTTATTTGGCACGTACGCATATCGAATCAGTCGGTTTGCCCGATGTTAAAAAAATTGTTCCCGACACTTTGACTATCGCAGAACTGTTGTCAGCTGGTAGTGCTTGGGTAAACAAAATTATTGTAATTAAAAATGCTTATTTCACAGGTTTTGATGGCACTAACAAAGCTTTATCATCTGAAAGTTTAATTTTTGCACCATCGACAGGAGGGATAGGTTATCCACAGTTGAGACAAATAAAAGATGACTCAGGAGCTACTGTAAGTATCGCAACAAGTGAATATGCAAAATTTGCATTACAACCGATACCCTACACAAATTATAAAGGTGATATCACCGTAATTATTGGTTGGTATAAAAATTATGCAGACAAATTGGGCGATTGGCAATTGACACTTCGTACTTTGGGCGATTTAGGTGAAGGTTTTGATGGTTATCTTGAAAGAGTTGGTTATACAAGAAAATAAAGAGGAGGTTTATAAACATGAAAAATAAAAATATAATATACGGATTCTTAATTCTTACACTATCTGTTTTTATGGGTAGTTGTACGAATGCTGTCGATTATGATCTAAATAAGAATTTCGGTGATATGACAATTTTGATTGAAGAGTTTGATAAAGGAACGTTAGGTAGTTTTACTGTTCAGCAAGTTCACGGAGAACAATCGTGGTACGGTGAATCCCGTGGTTATGCAATGATAACTGGTTATGTAGAAGGATCGGATCATGCTAATGAATCTTGGTTGATTTCTCCAAAAATAGATTTAACAAATGTAGAATCTGCACATTTCTCGTTTGAACATGTAGCCCGCTACTTTGCCAACCTGCAAGAAGAAGCTACGCTTTGGATATCAACTGACTATGAAGACGGATTGCCCGAAACTGCAAACTGGGAGCAAATTTATCCTCAAATTCCTTTTATAAATTCAAATGATTGGGATTTCTTAAAATCAGGCGATATCAGCTTAAGCCAATATGTAGGGAGTGAAATTAACATCGCTTTCAAGTATATTTCAACTGATTCAAAAGCAGGTTCATGGGAAGTGAAAAACTTTGTTGTATCTTCTGGTGAGGCAAATGAATTGAGTATGGAGTTAGGAAAAGGTACATCAGATAATCCATATACTGTATCGGGTGCTATTCTCAATGCAGGTCAAAGTGACAAATGGATAACTGGTTATATTGTTGGTTATATGGGCAATGGTGTTAAACCTTCGTATGAGGTAGATGATAGAACTGTTAAAACTAACATAATGATTGCTGATGAACTAAGCTCCTCCTATTTGAGCCAGATATTGGTAGTGCAACTTCCAACGGGTGTGTTGCGAAATGCACTCAACCTCAAGGACAATCCAAATTATTTGGGTAAGAAAATAAAACTTTACGGAAACATATCCAACAATGCAAATGCTGGCTATAATTCTATAACTACTTTCTCTTATTTTGAATTGGAAAACGGCACTGTAGGTGGAGATTATCCTTTCAACCCAATTTATGAGGAATCGTTGATGACGCAAAGTAGCTTTGATAAATTTACAATATTTAATGTGAAAGGAGCTCAATCTTGGAGGTTCGACGGGCAATATGGTGCTGTTATTTCAGGTTTTGCCGACAATCGTTCTTATGCCAATGAAGATTGGTTCATTTCACCAGCTCTCGATTTATCATCTTATGAAAAAATATATTTGAGTTTTGACCATGCTCGTGGTCCAGCAGGTAGTATTAATGTAGGAGTAGATGAGGGCTATTATACAGTTTGGGTTAGCAATGACTATAACGAAGGCGACCCCAACAATGTTTCTTGGACAGAACTCACAGGCGTAGTGCACGGCACCAAAGCTTGGGAGTATGTGTCTTCTGGAAATTTGACGATACCAAAAGCAAACTTAAAGGCAAATTTCCGTTTCGCATTTAGATACTTGTGCGACAATCAAGAGTCAGCAACTTGGGAAGTGAAAAACGTAGCTTTGAAGTAATTTGATTTGATACCAATTACTATTTAACAAAAAGAGGCTGTCTCCAAAAGGCAGCCTCTTTATTTTGATTGGCATAATAGTTTTATCAGACAGGAATAATTTTCTTATAATCACCCATGTAGGGTTTTAACACTTGAGTTCTGGTTTTTGCTCGCTGCAATCATCTCTTTGGCTACCTCTAAGCCACTAATCGGGCGGAATCTTTTCAACAAACCAATTCGATTGATACATCGCATCACATTGACAGAGATGGTTTCATTGGGGCGTTTTATATCTCTCTTGCCCATCAATTGCACCGGACGGAGTATATGAATGGTTTTGAATGGTAATTTTTGAATATCCTCTTCCAACTCTCCTTTCATTTTCATATAAAAAAATGGTGATTTAGAATTTGCACCCGATGAGGAGATAAGCACATAATTAGCAACCCCGTTGCGAGCTGCTACTTCAGCTACTTCATATTGGTAAGTATAATCAACTAAATATTGTTGTTTCTTGTTCTTTGCTTGTTTGATGGTGGTTCCCATTGCCGAAAATAGAACATCCCCTTGGATCAACTCTTGCCATCTCTCTTTTTGATTGAAATCTACGTTATGTTGCTCCAACTTGGGATGAGATAGATCTAACTCCCTTCTGGATAGAGAAACAACACGGTCAAAATCATCATCAGTTAATAATAAATGAATCAGCTCTTTACCCACTAAACCTGTTGAGCCAATCACAACAGCTGTTTTCTTTTTGCTCATTTTTCAAATATTTATTCGAAATGAAACGTAACTGTAATCATTCGAGTGGTAAGTTTCTTGATAGAATTGGTATGTGTGATTGTTTGGGGGTTAAGTAGAGCTCCCGAATCTCGTTTGTCTAAAGGCGTTAGCATATTGTTGAAACCAAAAGCAAATTTAATTTCGGGTGCTAATTTGAAAAAAGAGAAATAAATATTAGAGCCGACACCTCCTTCAAGTAAAACATCGAATGGTTTGAGCAACACGCTCTTCTCTTTATTTCTACCCCAATCAATCCAAGCACCGCCACCACCAATCAAATAGGGACGGAAATTGCCGGTGCGTATAGAGCTATATTTGAGATACATAGGCAGATAGAGTGGCACGGATAGGATGTCGCTATTGCTGTTGTCAGTATATTTGATAATTCGCTGATTGAGCATTAAATTGGGAGTAAACCTGAAATTCCAATTTTTACTCATTTTCATATCTACAATAGCCCCTACCGTAAAACCAGGTACCAATTCACTTACAATCACATTGTTTTCAAAATTTTGGGGGATGATGGCAAAATCCATCATATTGGTTCCCAAGGAGAACCCAAAATGGATCGGTTTTTCATCGATAAATGGTAAGTTGCCTTGTGCTTGCAGCTCTTTTGTTGAAGTCAGCAGAGCGATTAAGCCAATGAGAATGATGATCTTTTTTTTCACTATGATTCTTTTTTATACTAATTCAAAAACGCAAATCAAACCTCTTTAGTATAAATAATGTTGCTAAATATCTTATGAGCCAAGTATAATCAAACTGCCAGCCATGATAGCCATACCCACCACAAAACCAACAATAGCATAGTGGTGTTTGCCATATTTTTCGGCAGCAGGGAGCAGTTCATCCACTGATATATAGACCATAATTCCCGCAACAGCCGCCAAAATGATGCCCAATAGATAGGGCGAAAGAAACTTGCTTAATATCAAAAAACTGAATAGTCCGCCAAGAGGTTCAGCCAGTCCTGATGAGAATGAGAGCCAAAATGATTTTGATCTTTTGCCAGTAGCATGGTAGAGTGGGATAGAGACAGCAATTCCCTCAGGTATGTTGTGAATAGCAATAGCAACAGCAATAGGGATACCCAATTCGGGCGATACCATTGCTGCAGTGAAGGTAGCTATCCCTTCAGGAAAATTATGAATGGCGATGGCAATAGCAGTCATTATGCCTACTCGTTTGAGCTCAAGTGATTTATGCTTCTCTACATCTTCCACCTTGTGTAGCTCGTGAGGATTTTCATTTTTGGGCACAAGCATATCAATAAGAAAGACAATGCCCATTCCAATAAAAAATGAAAGAACGGTTATCAACTCAGCTTTTTTGCTTGAACCAAAGTGAGAAGTAATGTGGGTGATGGATTGTGGAAATATCTCGACAAAGGAGACATAAATCATCACACCTGCCGAAAGGCCAAGTGCAAAAGAGAGCAGTTTTGTATTGGTTCTTTTAGTAAAAAAAGCCAAAGCACTACCTATCCCCGTGCTTAATCCGGCAAAAAGAGTGAGGGAAAATGCAAATAGAATTTGATTGTCAAAAATCATCATAACACTGTCTGCTAATTAAAATAATTTCTTGGGGATGGTGGCAATAAAATCTTTAAGATAGATGGGTTCAAAATATGCTAAATCTGCAAAATTATGATTGACGAATCTATTTTCAGCCAATATAATCATGTTTTTTGCAAGACTTTCTACACCATCAATAAAGTGTGCATTGCTGTGCGTAACCAACTCTTTAGCCTTGTCAGAACCATTACCAAAGAGATAAACTTTTTTCTCATTCAAATATCTTTCAAGAAAACTTTCATCTATAATGTGTGGATGCACCTCTTCTACCAAATCAAAATTAGCGTTGTATAGAGCGGTGTAAACCTCCATTCGTCGAGCATCGAGCATAGGACAAAACAAAATGTCTTCGTTGATATCAATCACACCGCTATCTATCGCACCCTGCGTCAATATCTCTAAAGTGGGCACAACAATAAGCGGAATATCAAAACCAAAACATAAGCCTTTGGCTGCAGAAACTCCAATTCTCAAACCTGTGTAGGAGCCTGGCCCTGCACTTACAGCAACGGCACTGAGTGACAACTTCTCTTTTTTGATAATTTGAAGTGCTTTGTCAATAAATGGATTTAGTTTTTTGGCATGATTCATCCCTTCGTTATCCGAAATGTCAAAAATCAGCTTCCCCTTATGGCTCACCGCTACAGAGCAAATTTGTGTCGATGTTTCAATGTGTAGTATTGTCATATTTTAATCTAAATCATCTGTTTCGTTAGTTTCCACTTCTTGCAATTCTTCTATCTTCTCCACTTCTCTTTGCTCTTTTATAATCGATTTATCAGCTCTCTTTGCCTTCTTGGCTTTTGCAATTTCTTTTTTCTCTTTGGCAAGCCTTTTCTTCTCCTCTTTTTCTCTTTTGATCTCCTCTTTTTTATTAAGTTTTTCTAACTTGACAAGCTCACGATCATTTTTTAGCTTCTCTTTGCTTACTTTGCCTTTCGCTTGAAAGAGATATCCGATATTCAAAGCTACATTGATGTGGTTGGAGTTGTTGAAGTAGTCGCTTTGCTCGTTAGGCATGATGTCGGCAAGACCATAATAAGCTCTTACCTCAAATTGATAAATCCCAGCACGCGGTAATTTCAGATTATATCCTAAGCCAGCCGAAATACCGTAATCAAATTTGCTATTTGCGGGTAAAACCCGTTGGTCTGCATTGGAGTTTTGTGTGTTGATTAACGCTTTTTCATCTAACAGATAACTCAACTTTGGACCGAGATTGAGTATAACTCTATTTTTATTACCTAAATAGAAATGCGACAAAAAAGGTACTTCTAAATAGTTCATTTGTCGCGAATAGGTTTTGTCAAGTTCACTCCATCCACGTTGTGAGTAATTGACTTCAAGTTGTAGTCCGGTATTTTTTTCGGTAGAATATCTCATCACCAAACCTCCATTGTATCCCATAATAAAACTTTGGCTGATAATGGGGCTGAAAAAAACCATTGAGCCAGTGGCACCACCCGAAGCACCCACGTAAATTTCCGACTTGTCGAGTAAAATTGTTTGTGAGTTAGCTTGCTTGCTTGTTAAAACAAACAAGAGAGTGATAAAAATAAAAAAAAATGTTTTTCTACTACTTTGCATCTTCTTCAATTAAATACATACGTGTGTTGATCAAACCACCATTTTGGTTTTCTCTGATAAAACTGAAATTGGACTGCACACCCGCATTGAAATTTAAGTTTTGTGTACTTGTATCAAACGAAAAACCATTTTCAGTCATTGTCGTAAAAAAGAAATTGCTCAAATCATACCCAAGAATATCAAAACGAGGATTCTCTGATTTGCTCTCTCTCTTATAAAACTTTTTGAATTGCTCTTCATAATACTGGGTTGAGCTACTTGAGCCTACAAATGGTGAAATGTAAATCATTTTGGGTCGACTTCCCTCTTCTACACGCCAAGAATATTGGCCAAAAACAGTAACGCTATATTGCGATTCTAATTTGTTCAGCTTATCCAAATATGATTTCAGTTCGTTGAAGTTTTCGCTATCGAAAAAGAGTAAATTATTGGTAGAGGCATCTAAATTACTCTCTAAATCTTTTGCGTTGATTTCTCGATATTTGATTTCATTTTGATCAAACTTATTTTTCAAATCGTTGTAGTAACTCCTATCTTTACTATCTGTTTTGACCATTGTGATGGTGTAGAAACGAAATCTGTTTTTGATAGAATTGGCTAAGAAATTCAGCTGCTTATCCTGATCGGGATTGAACTGAATGAGATAGGGATTGTCATCAATTTCAGCAACTTTTGAGCTGAAAGGAATAACCGTATTGATGCGATGGCGTTTTGAAAAGTCAGAGATAATGGCTATTTGATTGGTGTATGCAGGCCCGATAATCAAGTCCATATCTTGCATTTCGGGCTGATTGATGATCTCATGTAGTTTTGTTTCTGTTTTTTCTACATCAAAAGCATATACATCATATTCGATAGATCTGTTTTTGGCATTGTTGAGAGCTAAAAGCGAACCCAAATAAAACTCGATAAAACGCTCTGATGTGGGATCAACAGAGGTGCTATTGCTCATAAATGGCAAGAGATAAGCCACTTTATATTTTACTTTATTAGCTGTTTTTATTACATCTTTGACTTCGCTTTGATTGCTATCTTGCTTTTTCGTAGCTTTTGTAGGTATTTTAATTTTTTCACCTATCTGAAGCGACTCCACCGATTGAGGATTGAGAGCTATAATCTCTTTGACGTGAATACCATATTCTCTACTCAAACTAAATAGAGTCTCTTTTGCTTTGACTGTATGTAAAAAATAGCTGTCGGTTTCGGGCGCTGTTGCTGTGGTTGCAGTTGTTGGAGTGGTTTCTGTTTTCTTCACTTCCGTTTCACCTTTTTTAATCGGAATTTGCAAAATGGTACCCGCTTTTAATCCTCCTTTAATCGTAGGATTGGCCTCCACAATTTCATCTTGTGAAATGTTATATTTGCGTGAAATAGCAAAAAGTGTTTGACGTGGTTCAACTTTATGCTCGATATAATTGTAATTCTCTTTCAGTTTTGCAGCAGAATCTTCCTCTTTTTTCATAATAGGAATTAGGATGGTTTGTCCTGCTTTGAGTCCATCTGCAATGTGTGGATTCAAACTGTTGATACTCTGCTGACTCACGTTGAAAGCTCTGCTGATGGAATACAAACTCTCACCAGATTTAATTCTGTATTGGTAGTACTCTTTGTTATTAATTATCTCGATAGGATAGTTGTTGTCTTGCGAATATATAGTATTTAGATTTGTAAGGACAAATAGACCAATCATCAAATATGTTCCAATTCTTCTCTTCATATAGTAAGTTTAAAATTTAAATGTTCAATCAGTTATGACGAATAAATTACAAAGCTGTTTTTAATTGGCAAATGTACAAAATTATATCCTTATTTTAGCTGAAATTTCACAATAAATGAGCTTTTGTTAGGTTTGTATAAAAAAGTATATCCATTGTACATCAAAGATGTATCTTATTTGGTTTTGAAATAATGAAACGTATTTTTACTCTATATATTCTCATTTTGGGAGTTGCTATTGTTGCCAATTCGCAGCTTTCAGTTGTAGGTAATCACGTGATTTACAAGCAACAAAAATCTTCGGTGCAGCTTATTGTCTTTGAGTCTATCCACAATGCCACAATCGATGATGCTTGTGAAATTCATTTTAAATCAGATAAAAATAAAGAGACAGCCCGTTGGTACATATATGAAAATGGCAACAAAAAACGTATTTTCGATATCAACTCATTGTCGAATAGCGAAACTTTTTTAGAGCCAAAACACCACACAGGATATCTCATCGAGTCGGGTGGTGAGCAGTTTGTTTTTTGGGTAATTGACCGTTCGCAACTCATCGATAAAGACCATTTTGAATATCAAAGCTTGCAGGGTGAGCTTACTTACTACTCTTTGCGAGAGGATAAGCAACAAGGGAAAACGGAACATTTGATAAACTTTAGCGATGAACTCGACCCAGATGATGACGAGGAAGAGATTTTATCTTGCAAAATTATCACTAAAACCACTATGCGTGAGTCGCTAAATGAAAATCAGCGACCATCTGAAAACAGTGTTGAAGGTTCTTCTCCTCTTCATATTGAGTTTATAGGAGAAGTGGAGGGAGAGGCAGATAGCTTTTTGTGGACTATTTATAAGGAAGGAGATCAGATTTTAACTCGTAGTGATGAAAACATTGAATTTACTTTTCTGCATTCTGGCAAATATATGGTAAGTCTTCGGGTTGCCAATGAAGATAAATCAGCATCAGACTCTATTTACGTTGATGTTTCTGAATCGCAAATTATAGCTCCAAGTGTTTTTACACCCAATGGTGACGGTGTCAATGATGAGTTTCGAGTAGCCTATACCTCTATTTCTGAATTTCAAGCTACCATTATCAATCGTTGGGGGCGAACTGTTTTCTCGTGGAGTGACCCTCAAAAAGGGTGGAATGGTACCATCAATGGTAAACCCGCACCCGAAGGCACCTATTTTTATATCATCAAAGCGGTAGGAGCCGACAATAAACCTTATTTTCTAAAAGGACACCTTAATTTATTAAGATAAATATTGATCAATATGAAAAAAGCTTTAGCATTGACAATGCTCTCACTTTTAATACTTGTAGCTTGCAACAGCAAAAAAGAAGTTGAAAAAGAGCTGTACCGTGTAGCAAGTTTCAACATACGTTTAGATACGCCTGCAGATGGAGACAATAGTTGGGAGTATCGTAAACCGCACGTCTTTCAATTTATTCGCGATAATCAGCTCTCCTTGATAGGTTTTCAGGAGGTGCTGAATAATCAACACAACGATTTGATTGAAAATCTTCCTGAATATCAATTTGTAGGCGTAGGGCGAAATGATGGAAAAAAAGATGGAGAGGCGGTGAGCATTGCTTTTTTGAAAGAAAAATTTGAATTGATAGAGAGCAATACATTTTGGTTAGCTCCACACCCCGATAGTGTGGGGATGGTAGGGTGGGATGCCGCTTTGCCACGCATTGCTACTTGGGTGAAATTGAAGAATAGAATAAGTGGTGATGTGTTGATGATGGTCAATACCCATTTTGATCACATAGGTGCGGAGGCGCGTAGGAATAGCGCTCTGCTTATTATTGAAAAAATCAAAGAGATAGTTGGCGATTTGCCCGCTGTGATTACTGGCGATTTCAATATCACTGCGCAGGATGAGGCTTATGAAACCATCACTACACATAGTTTCAAATTGATCGATTCACATATTGTAGCCAAAGAGAGGGTGGGCGAGAGCTACACTTTCAATAATTTTGGTAATATGCAGAGCGATGCTGATGCAGGAGAAAAGATCGACTTTATATTTGTAACTCCCCACTTTGATGTTTTGAAATCGGCCATCCCTTCTTCTAAAATTGATGATACACTTTACTTGACAGATCACAATGTGTTGATATGTGATATAGCTATTTGATACGAAAATGATAAAAAATGAGAAAGTTCGCTTTGGAGTTGTTGGTACCAATAAAATAGTTGATACCATCATCGAAGCAGCAAAACGCGATAAAAGATTTGATTTGCAAGCGGTATATTCACGAAAAGAGGAAACTGCTTTGGCTTTTGCCAAAAAACACAAGATACCACACAGTTTCACCTCTTTAGAAAAGATGTTGGATGCAGACTATATAGATGCAGTTTATATCGCTTCACCCAACGCCCTACATGCCCAGCAGGCTATTTTGTCGATGAAAGCTGGTAAACACGTGTTGTGCGAAAAGCCTTTGGCTTCCAATGCCAAAGAGGCAAAAGAGATGATTGCTGTAGCCAATAAAATGGGAGTAACATTGATGGAGGCTATGAAACCCACATTGACTCCCAATTTTTTACAGCTAATGGCTCATCTTGATAAAGTGGGTAAAGTGCGTCATTATGCAGCTAACTTTTGTCAATACTCATCTCGTTACAACCGTTTTAAGGCAGGTATTCACGTTAACGCTTTCGATCCAAGCCTCTCAAACGGTGCGGCTATGGATATCGGTATCTACACCATTTACCCTATGGTGGTTTTGTTTGGCAAGCCGAGTGCCATTTCAGCGCAAGGCGTGTTGCTCTCTTCGGGTGTTGATGGATCAGGCACTGTCAGCTTTCTTTATCCCAATGGAATGACAGCACAAGTTAGCTATTCCAAAATATCAGACTCTTATCAAACTTCCGAAATTCAGGGTGAAAAAGGAAGTTTGATTATTGACCGAATCCAAACCATAAAACAGCTGAAGTTTTTATCAGGAAAATATAGCTTGGGCGATGAACCTATCGAAATCGAAACGCTCGATCTCTCGGTTGAAGCTACACAGGGTGAGTATTATTATGAAATCAAGGAGTTTATCGACTTGATAGAGACCAATCAAATAGAGTCATCCATCAATAGCCACCAAAACTCGCTGCACACCCTCGAAATCATTGATGAAATAAGAAGACAGCTGGCTGTGGTTTATCCTGCTGATAGGTAATAA
>CAYFRA010000015.1:0-19258 GCA_964345395.1 uncultured Paludibacter sp.
CAAACTCGAATCTTCATCCATTTTATGGCTGTAATACCATCTTGCAATCTCCTTTTTATTTTCATCATTAACCATGTCGGTTTTATTATTGAACCAACAGCTCTGCATAGAGACTACAGCAAACATCAAAAGTGCAAGCTTTAAGAGTGTTTTTTTATGGTAATACTTATCTAACAACATGGAATAAAAACTAAATTAATTTTAGTACTTTTTTCTGATCGATACGATATCTATGTTTAAAAGAATATAGCAAGGTTAAGTGTTTTTTTATTGTTAGATATACAAAGTTATGAAATTAAAACAAAACACCAAGACTTATTCCAAAGTTTTGATGCGCAATTCGAAGTTTATCTATAGAATTTTTATCTTTAGCATTTGCTAAATCGCAAAAAAGAGATAAATCATATCGGTTATAAATATATCCTATTTGAGGAGAAAACACAAATGCTTTATACTTGTTAGTTGATAATACATAACCCACACGTGGCTCAACATACCAACCATCCAAAAAATAGTTATACCCTGTTAGAAAAGAGAATGAATTATGAAGAATATATCTTCTATCATCCGCTACAGTTGTATTTTTATCATACAAGGGTGAAGAAAATCCTGATTTTTTTATTGTAAACACAAAAGCGTTGTGTCCATTTTCTTCAAACCAATAATCATAAACATAGAGCGAAAGTGAAGCTCCCAATACCCCACCTCTATAATCTCCGTGCCGCATAGTAGATAATTCGGGAGCAAAACGCAAAGAGTTTTGAATTTGGGCTTCACTCTTGACGGTGAAAAAAAGCTGAAACAATAAGAGAATTAAAAGCTTGTATAAATTATTCATATGTTATAGTCTTTTCTACTTTGATATATTTTTTTAAAAATTTAATTACAAATATATTGTTTATTTTCATTTTCAACAAAAAATAAATCAATATAAAATTACACCTGTTAACCCCGCCAAAATAATAAGCAGAATAGGATGAAATTTGAGTGTGAAAGAGAGCAAAAATACAGCAATAAATATCAACACACTTTTGTAATCAACAAAATTCTCACGATTCATCAACAAAATAGCGGCTGATGCGATTAAACCAATAACCAAGGGGCGAAGTGCTGCAAAGGTATAAGTAATATATTTATTGCCGTGCATAATAAAAAAGAACTTTACTAAAGTAAGCATAATGATAAAAGAAGGCAATACAATAGCAAAAGTGGCTACTACTGAACCAAAAACAGTGCCCGAAGCGACATATCCTACATAGGTGGCACTATTGATACCAATAGGGCCAGGAGTCATTTGCGAAATGGCTATGATATCAGTAAACTCACTGGGTGTAAGCCATCCGTAATACTCAATCTCGCTCTGAATCAGCGAAATGATGGCATACCCACCACCAAATCCAAAAAGTCCAATTTTGAAAAAGGAGATAAATAGTTGTATGTATATCTCAATATTCATCTTTGCTTCTTGTTTTTTAGATATTTACTTTGAACAGTGCCATATAAAATACCACCTATGATAGCCAATAATACAATCCAGGCGGGAGATATTTTGAAGAAATAGATTAAAATGATGGTTAAAATTGGGATAAAGATATTCTTCCAATTGATGCCTGCCGATTTTGACATTTTGTAAATGGGTGCTGCAATAAGTGCTACTACCGCAGGTCTAATACCTTTAAAAATACGCTCAACCACTTCATTGTCTTTGAAATTGGTAAAGACCATTGCTACAAAAAGGATGATTAGAAACGAGGGCAAAACACTACCTAAGGTGCTGACAATACTACCTCTGAAACCTCGCACCTTATAGCCGATAAAAATGGCAGTATTTACGGCAATCACCCCCGGCGCCGACTGTGCCATAGCCAACATATCAATAAACTCTGTTTTTTCAATCCATTTTTTATGTTCAACCACCTCTTTCTCTATCAATGGAATCATTGCGTAACCACCACCCAAAGTGAAAGCACCAATTCGCACAAAAGTGCTGAACATATCCCAATAAATATTTTTATTTTTTTTAGTCAAATCAAATTTATTTTTTATCAGTTCTGTTGGCTGACAATATATTGATATTCTCTTTTAGTTTTTTGTATCCCGCACGCTGGATGGCTGAGCTTTTAAATAAGTGCTTAAACTGTGGCTTTTCAAAACTTTCCCAATCATTGAAGTCCCAATGAATTAGCTCTTTTATTGGTGAGAATTGATCTGATTTATTGGCTTTAGCACGTGTTTTGTTCCAAGGACAAACATCATTGCATATATCACAACCAAAGATATAGCCTGAAAGTTTGCTTTGAATATCTTGGTCTATTGTGCCTCTCTTTTCGATGGTTTGGTATGAAATACATTTGCCTGCATCAATGGCTCTGTCGGCTTGTATGGCATTTGTTGGACAAGATTGAAGGCAGCGTGTGCAAGTTCCGCACCTGTCAGGCATCGGTTCATCGTAATATGGCATCGATTTATTTATCATCAAAATAGCGATAAAACAGTAAGAACCTAAAGTAGGATTGATAAGCATTTTATTTTTCCCAATCCAGCCTAAACCTGCTCTTTGAGCCCATCGGCGTTCCAAGACAGGAGCTGAATCAACAAAAATATGCTGTTGTTCGCTGTTGAAACAATCCTTGCCAAATTGCTCCTCAATTAGCTCTTTGAGCCTATTCATATTGGCTTTGATGCTGTAGTGATAGTCGGTTTTGCTGTAGGCGTATTTGGAAATCTGTGGAGCGTTGCTATTTTGAAGTGTTTGAGGATAGTAATTGGTCAGCGTAACAATAATGGACTTGACGCCCTCCACCATTTTACGTGGATCGGTTCGCAAGTCCATATTTCGTTCCAAATAAGACATTTCAGCATGGTTTCCTGCCGCTATCCATTTTTCGAGAAATGCCCTATCATCTGCTAAGAAATCAGCTTGTGCCACACCACAAGCATCGAATCCAATCTCTTTAGCCAACTGTTTTATCTCTTCAATCAAAATATTAAATCAATATCTTTTTTTTTTATTTTGTGAATTAAATATTGCGTTCTATAGCTTTATTTAGCTCCTGATAATTACTGAACCTTCCGATTATTTCACCCTCCTTATTTATCAAAAACATAGTTGGAATCTCTTGGATATTGTAAGTGATAGCAACTTTACCTTCAATGTCGTTTACGCAAACCCAAGGAGTTGAAGAGACATTTTGTTGCCAGAAGTGTCTGTTCTCATCTAAAGAAACTTGATAAATTTTCAAATCTTTATCACTATACCTATCATAAATCTCGCGAAGTTCAAAAGTGTGGTTGATGTTGTTTTCTAAAGCGTAGATTGTAAAATCTAAAACTATCAAACTCCCGATATTGTCGCTCAACCGTTTAGGATAACCATTCCTATCTGGCAATTCGATATCAATAATGCTCAACTCTTCAACATCAATTTCATCACCCCATTTGCTACTGTTTTTCATCTCTCTTTCATATTGCAAAGCATCAAGAACTAATGTATATAGGTTTTTAGATCTCTCAAATTCGGGTATATTGGTATGAAAAGCTGTAGCAACTGCCTGAAAATAGTTGCGATCGTCACGCTCATAAGGAGTGAAAATATAGTTATCTCCTATTTGCTGAAATAGTCCGTAATAGGCTGACATAGAATTGGGGTTAGCCAAAACGAGTCCTTTAACTCTATTCTTATGTTTTTCAAGATTTTCATCAAATGCACTTATGAGTTTTTGTTTATCTTCTCCATTATCCAAATTTGACAGCTCAGAAAAATCAGTTTGCAATTGACGTGCAGATATCCGTAGTTCTTGAATCTCTTCACTCGCAATAGAACCAATGATCTTAGCGTGAAGCATATCATCAGCAAGTGCCAAAACCTCAATGTTTTTATCTATCCCTACAGCCAAAATTGTTCGTTGATTACCAATTCTAAGCTGATAAAACTCGGGATATACAGATTTTTTGAACTTAAATTTGAAATGTCCATCCTCTTTTAATTTGAAAGAGTCGATGGGTAATGATCCGTTTAAATTGTTTTCTTCGAGATAAACTATCTTATCTTGTGCATCTTTGATAACACCGTGTATTTTTACATTATCAGAGCTATTGCAAGCCACTAAGGATATTGTAAGGAGCAAATAAAGATATTTCAATTTCATTTATCGAGTTTGATTTTATGATTTAACTTTGTATTGTAATATTATCAAGAGATCATCATCCCCGCTGCAATGTCATCAGCAAGGGCTTTTCCTTTCAATGACTCAACGATTTTTAAAGCAAAATCAACAGCAACGCCTGGTCCTTTGCCTGTAATGATATTACCATCTTCAACCACAGCATTTTCTGATATGTTAGCACCTTTCAAATTTTGCTCAAAACCAGGATAGCAAATTGCCTCTTTACCTTCTAATATACCTAATCCTCCCAAAACTGATGGCGCCGCACAGATTGCTGCTATCTGTTTACCTTGCTCGTGTTGCTTGCTCAATAGGGCTTTAACACCTTCGTGAGCATCCAAATTCAACATACCGTCATATCCGCCTGGCAACACATAAATGTCATTATCACCAAATGCAACTTCGCTAAACAACTGGTCGGCTACAACAATCACTCCGTGAGCACCTTCTACCTCTTTTACATCTGATATTGAGACTGTTACAGTTTCTATTTCAGCTCTTCTCAACACATCAATAGGAGCAATGGCTTCTATCTCTTCAAATCCGTTTGCTAAAAATACATATACCTTTTTCATCATAATTGTAGTTTTTAATTGATTAGAAATATAATGAATTTATTCGATTATTTTAATTTAAAATTGTAAGTGATTGTTCCCGAAACCACACCATCTCCAGCGGTGAAAGTAGTTCGTTTTGCTGCATCCAAAGCCGCATTTCTTGTCTGGGCATCGGAGATATTACTTGGCGAACCAATTGACGACTCCACCACCCTTCCGCTTTGATCAACACGTATTCTTACTGTAATAACTCCCTCCACATTGCTTGGATAGTTGGGGGTAGCAATCGATCCACGCAAATCACGCCCTGATAGCGACCATCCGTGGCCGCCAGAGTTGCCTTTTCCTGCCGGATTGCCTTGACGGGAGTCACCCGAAGTATTTCCACTTCCTGTTCCACTTTTGCCAAAAGCACCACCTACAAGATTTTGTGAACTTGCTTCAATCTCCTTTTTTCTTCTCTCCTCTGCTAATAAAGCATCTTGTTTTGCTTTCGCTTCTCTTTTCTGTTGCTCAATTTCTTGAGCTCGCTTTTGATCTATTGTGGCCTGCGTTTGATTGGGTAGAGGCAATGATTTTTTAGTATCTTGCGTCATATACTCTTGTGGGGAGCTTTTTTGCTCTTGTTGTGCAGGCTCTGTTGGGATCACATCTTCCTCACCTGCCATAGCATCGCCAAAGCCCGAACCATCAAAAAAATCACCAAAACTAACCATAATACCCTCATCATCTGGTTTTTCTTTGAATGGCATATAAACAAACCATAAAACCAGAAAAAGTATCAAGCTAAATAGAGCTGAACTTATTATTCCGTATAACTTAGATCTACTCAATGTTGTAATATTATTTTCGTATGAAATTACTCTTCTTTACTTTTTAATGAAGTTGCTATTACCAATTTCAATTTGTTTTTATTGGCAATATCCAATACTCTTACTACCTCTTTGTAGGCAATTTCTTGGTCAGCATGTAGAGCTATATAAGTTGCAGTATCTTGTGCAACTATCTCCATAATCTGATATTCTAAAAGCTCTGGAGCTACTTGCTGTGCTTTTTGATTTCCTGATGCCAAAAAATAATTCCCTTCTTCATCAATCGAAACTCGTGCCACAACTGGATCAGTTGAAGTTTCAGAGCTGCTTTCAGGTAAATTTAATTTTATATCATTAGGGCTCGACATTGTTGATGATATGATGAAAAACAACAAAAGCAGAAATATAATGTCAGTCATAGAAGACATCGAAAAACCGCTTTCAACCCTACTTCTTCTTTTTATAGCCATTGTATTTTATTATAAACGTGTCTATTCTTAATTCGCTGGTTCGTTCAATAAATCCATAAACTCCAATGTTTTGGACTCCAAATTACGTACTACTGAATCAACTCTCGAAATCAGATAGTTGTATGCAAAATAGGCTAAAATACCTACTATCAAACCTCCAACTGTAGTAACCATAGCCTGATACATACCCGAAGATAAGTCGATCAACTGCACCACCCCATCGGAATTTTGAGCCATATTGAAAAACACCAACAGCATACCTGTTACGGTGCCTAAAAAGCCCAACATAGGTGCACCACCAGATATGGTTGCCAATATCACCAAGCTTTTTTCTAATTTTGAAACCTCTAAATTGCCCACATTTTCAATAGCCAATAAGACATCTTGTGTAGGTCGGCCTAATCTGCTAACTCCTTTTTCAATCATTCTCGAAGCAGGCGTATCAGCCTCTTTGCAAAGCTTTAGAGCAGAGTCAACTTTACCATCTAATATATAATCCTTGATGCGATTCATAAATGATTTATCCTCTTTTGATGCTCTGTTGATTGTAATCAGACGCTCTACAAAAATATAAATAGCTAAAGCCAACATTAAGCCTAAAAGTATCATAATGGGACCACCAAATTTAGTCATTTCCCAAAGATTAATTTTTGCAGGTTCTATTTGCATGTTGCTAATAGGAAGTATTTCTTCACTAACTTGAAGCAGAATTTGTAAGTTCATATTTGTTTATTATAAAGATTGTTTGTTTTAAATTTCATTTTTATCTAATAAAGATGTCTAATTTTCAAAAGCTGATTTTTATATTGTCTTATCGTATTCTCCAAGCCCATATAGAGTGCATCGGAAATCAGAGCATGTCCAATTGAAACCTCTGATAGGAAAGGTATATTTTCGTGCAAATAAGCCAAATTATCCAAATTTAAATCATGTCCAGCATTAACCCCTAATTTCAATTTTCGTGCTAACTTTGCCGCCCTTACAAATGGTGCAATAGCTTTCTCCCTGTCAATGTGGTAGCGTTCGGCATAAGGCTCAGTATAAAGCTCGATGCGATCAGCTCCAGTTTCTGCTGCATATTCGATATTCTGTGTAGCAGTATCTACGAATATCGAAACCCTGATGTTATGCTCGTGAAGTTCATAAACCACTTCTTGCAAAAACAACAAGTTGTTTTTTGTGTTCCAGCCTGCATTGGAGGTGAGGGCTTCTGGCGGATCTGGCACCAAGGTTACCTGTGTTGGCGCAACGGCTTTGACCAAATCGAGAAAAGAACGCGAAGGATAACCCTCAATATTAAATTCTGTAA
Source organism: uncultured Paludibacter sp. (assembly GCA_964345395.1). GTDB lineage: Bacteria > Bacteroidota > Bacteroidia > Bacteroidales > Paludibacteraceae > UPXZ01. The sequence goes on from CAYFRA010000015.1 coordinate 7,315, forward strand.
CAATGTGTTTTTTTAGTTCAAGCACATCAGCATATCGTATGTGGCGTTGGTCAGGACGTGGATGCACCGTAATCCCCTCAGCACCAAACTTTTCGCAATCAAGGGTTACTTGCAAAAGATTGGGAACACCACCTCCTCTCGAATTTCGAAGAGTAGCGATTTTGTTTACATTTACACTAAGTTTTGTCATAATAGTAAAATTTATTTTTTGATTAGCTGGAAAATAGTTTTTATAAAAAGTAAAACACAATCAAAATAATATTGCTGATTTTTACTTGTATTTTACAATTCCATTTCGTTTCTTTGTACGATAATAAAATATCATTTACCATCATGCAAACTTACTCAAAATAATTAAAATTTAAACAATAATATCTTGTTCTTTCGTTTTTTTATGAAAAATGATATTACTTATATTTAAATTTGAAATTTAAGACAAGCTGTGGTATCAAAAATATGGTCATAACACCTTAAAATAGATTTTCAATGAAAATAAATCAAATAAAGCGTATATCCATTTTCGGGCATCTTCATCGTGACGATATGTCAGTGCAGCTGAACGAGCTGATTCATTATTTTAAGAATAAGGGGGTTGAAATTTTAATTGATAAGTACCTATTAGATCACATCAGTCAAAAAGTCAAAATCGATTATGATAAAATTACTCTTATTGAAAATGATAACTTAGAATCGGATTTGGCTCTTAGCGTGGGTGGAGATGGCACTTTCTTAAACACAGCCCTTAGAATCAATCATAAAAACATCCCCATCTTAGGTATCAATAGCGGACGATTGGGGTTTTTGGCTGACGTGGCAAGAGAAGAGATTATTTCTGCTTTAGAAAATGTATTTGAAGGCAATTACTACATCGAAAATCGAAGTATGTTGGAGGTTAAAGCATTGGATGGCGCTGAAATAGATTCACCCTTTGCCCTCAATGATGTATCGGTGCTCAAACAAGATAGCAGTTCGATGATCATCATCGATGCTTATGCCAACAACGAGCTGATCAATAGTTATCAAGCTGACGGACTGATTTTTGCAACTCCTACAGGTTCAACAGCTTATTCTATGAGTGTTGGTGGCCCTATTGTCGTACCCCAATCGAACAACCTGATTATCTCTCCCGTTGCATCCCACAGCTTGAATGTAAGGCCGCTCATTGTGCCTGACGATTGGGAAATTGAGCTGAAAGTTACGAGCCGAAGCGAGAGTTATTTGGTATCAATTGATGGACGCTCTAAGATATTGGATCACAATACAAAACTCAGAATCACCAAAGCTAATTTTCATACAAAAGTACTCAAAATATCAAACCATACATTTTTTGATACACTTCGTAAAAAGCTATTATGGGGTGCCGATGTGAGAAATAAATAGATAAAAACAGGAAAGTGATAAGATAAAAAAAAGAGAAATTATTTTATATAATTTCTCTTTTACTTTGAGCGGAAGACGGGGCTCAAACCCGCGACCCTTAGCTTGGAAGGCTAATGCTCTATCAACTGAGCTACTTCCGCAAATTGCAAGTGGGCAGAGAAGGATTCGAACCTCCGAAGTCGAAAGACAGCTGAGTTACAGTCAGCCCCATTTGGCCACTTTGGTATCTGCCCTTTTTGCGAGTGCAAAGATAAAAACAAATTTCAAATCTACCAAATAATATTTGCCATTTTTATTGCAGTTACTGCCGCTTCCACTCCTTTGTTGCCGTGAACACCTCCTGCGCGCTCTTCAGCTTGTTCAAGTGTATTGGTAGTAAGCACTCCAAAAATAACTGGACAAGCATTTTTATTGATGTTTAGCTGGGTGATACCTTGTGTTACCCCTTCGCAAACAAATGTAAAATGCGGTGTGTCTCCTTGAATTACGCAACCTAAAGTGATAATTGCTGCGTATTTGTCGGACTCCATCAGTTTTGAAGCCGCAAAACTCAATTCAAAGGTTCCGGGCACGTGTACGACTTGAATGTTTTCTTCTTTCACACCATGCTTTATCAAAGTATTGACTGCACCCTCCAAAAGAGCAAAAGTGATATTAGAGTTCCAATCTGCAACAGCTATTGCGTATGATTGAGAGCTTAACACCTCATTTGAAGGCATATTATCGATATCGTATTCGGATAAATTTTGAAGAATAGTTGCCATAGCGTTATATTTCAAAAATAAATGTGATTAAAAAAAAGCAGAACTGCCCTTGATATTAAAAGCAGTTCTACAAAATTATATGTTCTGTATATAGATTGTTGTTAGCCTTCTACGCGTCCTAAATATTTATCTATATCAAATGCTTCTTGGCTTTGAGGGTAATCATCTTTAATTTGCTTGTAAGCTTTGGCTGCACCCTCTTTATTGTCATTCAACTCTAATAAAACGCCTAATTTTTTCAAATAAACAGGAGCTAAATCATTTTTTTCAGCAACAGCTTTTTTATAATAGCTTTCAGCCTTTGCCTTATCACCCAGCTCAGCATACGAGTCACCAATCAGACCTATTACCGACGTCTTAAAGTAGATATCTTTACCATCATACTGTGTTAAGTATTTGATAGCTTCATTGTAATTTCCCAATTTGTATTCGCATATACCCATATACGCCTTAGACAATTTACCAGATTTGGTCATACTGTATTTTGAAGCGATCTCTTTGAAGCCTAAAATATCTTCGCCATCGCCATTCAGTGCCGTTTCAAATTGCTGTGCGGTGAACAAGCGTTGAGTAGGAAACATAGCGTTTTCAGCTGCTACTTCACGTGGTTTTAAGTAAAAATTACGAAAAGCCATTACTCCCAATACAATTAATACAATTATACCTACAGTATAAATAATTGATTTTTGGTTTTTCTCAATAAATTGTTCAGTTGATGTGAGAACCTCGCCTACACCTTCAAGTTCGTGTTGTTCTGTTTGTTTTTTATTTTTAGCCATTTTCTAAATCCTATATTATAAAATTTCGGATACAAAAGTAAGTATATTTTTTTAGATAACGAAATAAAATTCAAACGATTTATTGTCAAGCATAAAAAGTGTGAAAAGAGTTATGAAATAATGAGAAATAACTAAGATAATGATTGTAAAAGTTGCAGATATAATCAAAAACAACTATATTTGTACTACCGCATTGTGTGAGATTGGAAAACTCAACGCTAAAAAATAAACCGAGTAACAAAAGTTCTTAATGGCGGGCTGCACCTTTTAGGTATTTGGATATCCAAATCAGCAGATTACAGAGAGTTGCTTTTGCCTCAAATCCTATTTAATAGGGGTTTTCTCAACAAATACAATGCGGTTTTTTTATCTTATCACCATTCTTCAAGCTTTTATCCAAGTAATTTACTATTGTCGAATTCTGTCAATTCCTATATCATGAAGCGATGCAGGGTCTTCGATGGGTTCAATATGTGTGGTTACCGTTGCCATACCATCAAACATGTCTTCTAAAACACACTCAATTTTATCCGAAAAATCGTGTCCTTCTTGCACACTCCAACTACCTGGTACTAAAAGATGAAAACTTATGAATTTTCTTTGTCCCGCCTGCCTTGTGAGCAATGAATGATAATCAATGGTATCTGTTTTTTTACCATTGAGATAGGTGGTTATTTTGAGAATATCTTCATCAGACAGTGTAGCATCCATCAAACCATCAGCTGAACGTTTTACCAATCTATAGCCCGTTATGCTAATATTGATAGCTACAAAAATGGCTATCAATGGGTCTATAATCAAATAGCCGGTCAGCTTTACCAGCAAAAGTGCTATCAAAACTCCAACAGTGGTATATATATCAGTGAAAAGATGTTTTCCATCAGCTTCTAAGAGCAAGGAGTTGTGTTTTTTTCCATTATAAATCAGAATTTTTGCAACAATCAGATTTCCTAAAGTAGCAATGAGCGAAAATACCACTCCTATTCCGATATTTTCTAACTCGGCAGGAGTAATGATTCGCATAATTGCACTCCAAAATATCGCTATTGCAGCTACTATAATTAGTAAACCTTCTATTGCACTTGAAAAGTACTCTGCTTTAGTATGTCCAAATTCGTGCTTTTCATCGGCAGGCGTCTCTGATATGATGATCATTATCAAAGCAAAAGAGGAAGCCAACAAATTAACTATACCCTCGATTGCATCAGAAAGCAAACCAACAGATTTGGTATAATAAAAGGCAAAAAACTTTAATGTAATGGTGAATATAGCTATAGCGAGAGAGAGGTAAATATACTTTTTGAGGGAACCTTGTTGCATTTTATTGAAATTTATACATCTATTTCATAATAAAGGCTTTAGAGAACAAGCCTCTATTACAATCCAAAAATAAAATGTAAAGGTAATAAGATTTTTTGAGAAATAAAGATTTTATTTTTTATTACTCTTCGTTATTTTTATCTTTGCATATCAATGCTAATTAAAGTTCAGTCAATATGAAAAGAGTTATTTATTACCTATCAATTGTTGTTTTTATCAATCTAATTTCCTGTCAGAAAATGAATTATCAAGATGCTATTAAAGAGGAGATAAAGTTGGGTAATTTTACTAAAGCTAATGAGATGGTTGATTCATTATTGGCTAATAATATGGTGCCAAGCGAAAAACTGATTGATTATCTATTTATCAAAGACTCTCTAAATCGTGTAGCAATGGATTTCAACAAAAGCCGAAGTGATGTGATTGAGTGGATAGAAAACTATCGTGGTTTCAGGCCAAGCGACTCGTTATTAGATCATTGGGAACAAAAAAAGTGGTTGGAATTTAAAATTATTGATAATGAAAAACGTTATTTTCGTAATGCTGCTCCTAATGTGTTTAGGGTGAGCCAAGAGGCACGGTTAATTTCTCAACAGGAGGCACCCACATCCGATGTTCCGCGTGACGAGTTACTGATTGAGGCTTTAGATAACATGACAAAAAGCGATGGCGAAAACTTTTACCGTTTGCCAGCCGTAAAAATGCAAGCTACCTACACACTAACAGTAAAAGCAAACGAAGTAGAGGAGGGAAAAATAGTAAAAGCTTGGCTCCCTTTTCCACGTAACGATTTGAATAGGCAGTTTGATGTAAAATTAATTGACACTTCACAAGAGCAATATATCGTAGATGCAAACAGAACCGAACACAACTCCATTTATATGGAACAAAAGGCAGTAAAAGATATGGAGGCGACATTTTGGGTGAAATTTGAGTTTACGTCACAGGGTCAATGGTTCGATATTGCAAATTTGGAGTGGGCTGAATATGATAAATCCTCTGATATTTACAAAACTTACACAGCTGAACGCTCTCCTCATTTGTTGTTTTCGAAAAACATTGTAGAAATAGCTGACAGTGTTACAAAAAATGCAACAACAAAATTGGAAATGGTAAAAGAGTTATATCACTATGTAGCAAACAATTATCCGTGGGCAAGTGCAATTGAATATTCAACTATCCCAAATATACCAGCATATGCAATTGAGTATCAAAAAGGCGACTGTGGGCAGGTAGCACTGCTATTAATTAATTTGTTGCGATATAAAGGTATCCCTGCTCGTTGGCAAAGTGGCTGGATGATGCATCCTGGCGAAGTAAACCTACATGATTGGGCTGAATTTTACATTGAAAATATTGGTTGGGTACCCATAGATATCTCATTTGCGAGGGGCGGTGAGTTAAACCATCCTATTGGGCGAGAGTTCTTTATGTCGGGGATCGACTCATATCGTCTATACCTCAATAGCGATTATTCTGGTCAGTTTCATCCCAATAAAACTTATCCCCGAAGTGAAAGTGTCGATTTCCAAAGGGGTGAAGTTGAGACAGATGACTATAACCTTTACTTCAATCAGTGGCGGTACAAAATGGAGGTTGAGTATAAGTAAAAATCAGAGTAAAAATACTGCTTTTGCTGCTATGTTGTGATATTGCACTCCTTTGAAGCCAAAAAACAGGGCTGCATTGACATATTTATTTCCAAGCCCATATCCTACTTCGGTGTATGAGTTTAGAAAAGGTGTGTAAACCTGACTGAGGTATAATCGTTCAATTTTCACCAATCTGCTCAATTGAGGGATGTTATTGAGCAAGAGCTTTGATGAATCGTACATAAAGTGTGCTTGCACATATTTATCAGAGGCATTGAAATATCTTCTTGATAGAACATTGAAACTACCCCCCATCCCATCGCTCCAGTTTTCAGGAAAGTACCTCCGAGCAAAATAACTGAAATCGTTGAAATACTCATCGGTCTGATTTGAAAACATACCTGCACCGATATGTAAATTGAGATTGCTCAACATCCCCAAACGAATACGTTGATTGACATCAAATTCTATCCGATTGTAAGATGATTTGCTCCCCATTACTCCTGCAATGCTTTGTGCAAACTCTATTTTGAATGTAGGATAATCAGATCGCACATAGGTTTTCTGGTTTCTATCGATCACATAATACTGTTGTGGTGTCCAAGTCAAGCTAAGCAATGGCACAAAATCGTATTGTGTGTATAACTCATTACTCAAATCACTTGGAATGGGTAACTTATCTATATCTTTACCCGGCTGGCGAATGTGGTAATCAATACCCGTTCCTAACTGAAGTCCATTGGTCAGCTCTACACTGTTATAAAGTTTGAAATAGTAGTCTCTGAAATAGAGTTTATTTTCAACACTTGGATGATACAGCGAATCATTGATGTAGTGCAAAAACCTTGAGCTATATGTTGGATTACCTCTTCCCATATCAAAAGAGAGATATCCCAATTTGAATGGCTCATAATTCCAAGTGGTTTTCATTCCATAATTCAACTGTTTATGCCCAAAAATGTAGCTTCCGTAAAGGTTAAAATTAATTCTTTGTTGGCGAGGAAGATTGAGATGCAGTTTAGCACGCTGTTTATAGACAATACCATCGCGAGTAGAATAACCCATCATTAAGGGATTGAGCAATCCACTAAATTGAAAGTCACCCGATTTGTATCGGTATTTCGTATTCGACACTACATTCAACATCAATTTAGTTGTGTTCACACTATTCTTTTTATTTTTGGTATCAGCAAGTTTATCATTCAAATTTTTTAATGAGAGCTTCTCACGCTGTTCTATCTGTTTTTTGTGAAGCAATTCGGTCTCTTTTTCTGTCAATGGAGCAGTCCGTATCTCCTCCCACAATGCAGGATTGGTACTCACTGGCACCGAATCCAATCTCACCCGATATACATTTCCTAAGTTGTAGTTGATGGTGTGGGTTATGGTATCTTTCAAAACCAAATCAGTATAGGTCAAATCAGCTTGGTATCTATTGACAACTTCATTACCTAAGTATTTATAAGTTTCTTGGATATCAAATCGCTCAGGAAAAAACATATTGATGGCACTATTTCCCATCGTTATAAAAAACGAGAAGTCGAAAAACAGGTCACTCCCTTTCGCTTGAAAGTTCAACACACGCCAATTGCCCTCCTCTACTGTGAAGCTTCCTGCTATCAGCTGTGGATTAACATATTTAGGTGTAAAAGAGATGATATATTTACGATGACCTATGTCATCTTCACTTTCAAAAAGTATATGATAATCGTAGTATTTTGAAGTGCTTTTTCGTAAAGGTAAGTAAAAACTTTCACCGTGATTACTCTCATTGTAGATATCCATACTGATAAATCGGAATGGCAGCAGAGCGATATCTTTTTTCTTTGTCAAAGTTCCGTTGATATATTTGATATCTTGCGAATAAGATGTAGGTGATTCAAACTTTAGTAAACTAAACGACTCAATAAAAGCTTCATCATTTTTGGGGTCAGAAATTACAAAATCGGGGATTAGGTTGGTATATTGATACAAAAAATTTTTCTTTTTAGTTGTTACATTGGTTTTCATATAGACCTCAGCTTCGTAACTTTCTGTAACATTATTGTAGCGCTCGGCTGCTTGCGTCACCAAGTGCATAATGCTGTCGCACTTAGAGTTGTCGTTAGCAAATGCCACAAGAGAATAAACGGATAACAATAAGAATAGAGTTGTTATCCTGAGAACAAAATCAAATTTAATTATTCTCTCTGACATTTTATTATTTGTTTAACTTAGTGACTCTTCCTCGCTTTGCTTCGGCTCTTCTATCACTTGCAGAATTTTGTCCGTTGCACTCAAATCACTGAATTTCTTATTTCTTTTGAGATAATATTCAACAATAATACTATTGGGATAGATCAAATTGCTACTTGAAGTAACAGATTTCAGAATATTTTCTCTACGTTTTTCAGCATATTGAGTTTGTATGGTTCTAAATTCAGTACGTGCATCAGAAATGGCTCTTAGATGCTTGACTTTCATTTTGACCATCATCATACTGGCAGCCATATTATCTAAATAGAATCTTCTGTCTAATGTCTTTTTTAAATCTTTTTGTGGCAAATTCTTATACAGCATCAAAAGATTGTTTCTGTAATTGAGAAAAGTTTTTTGAGGATCCTCCTTGCCCATCGAAGCCCCACCTACATGGTAAACCACACTGTTGGGATTGCAAACCACTCTCTTTCCACGGCTATTCAGTCGCCAACACAAATCTATCTCTTCCATATGAGCAAAAAAACTATCATCAAAAGCTCCCGCATTCCAAAACTCCTCACTCCTAATCATCAAACAAGCACCCGATGCCCAAAACACATCTTTAATGGTGTCATACTGCCCCTTATCTTCCTCTACTACATCAAATATGCGACCTCGACAAAACGGAAAACCATCTTTATCTATAAATCCACCTGCAGCACCAGCATATTCAAAATAGTTGGGCTGTTTGTATGACAATATCTTGGGCTGACAAGCCGCTACAGTTTGGTTCTCATCCATATATTGCAACAATATTCGCAACCAATTTTTCTCAACTTTAACATCTGAATTAAGCAAAACATAATATTGGCTCTCAATCATCTTCAAAGCCACATTGTAGCCCCCCGCAAAACCAAAATTCTTCTCCAACATAATCACCCTCACTTTTCCTGCGTATTTTTCTCGTAAAAAAGGTACAGATTGATCTTTTGAAAAATTATCAGCAACCACAATTTCAACATCTTGCATATCCTCAACGCTCTCAACCAAAGCTGGCAAAAAGTTTTCCAACAGTTTCTGCCCATTCCAATTAAGTATCACTATCGATACCTTCATCTGTTTTTTATCAATCATTTCATCCATAAATTATAATCCTCTCGTCAATTTCCATCGTTTGTGTGACCAAAGCCAATATGCCGGTGCAGCTTGAATATCCTCTTCTAAAAGTTTAAAGTAATTTTCAGTAATTTCGTGGGTATCTGTGTTTTTTGAATCAACAGCAATCGGAATAAAATGACAAGTGTAGTAGCCCCTTTTCAACTTTTTCATTCGAGCATAATAGACGGGATAATCAAACTTCTTGGCTATCTGTTCTGTTCCGCTTATCGTTGCTGTATGCTGATGCAAAAACTCTGTATAATAATGAACACTCGTACGCACTGGCGACTGATCTGACAACAAGCCAAAAACACCAATCAAGCCTTGGTCTCGCATTTTATACATTTCACGCAATAAGTTTTTCATATCTACATTTTTAGCACCAAAACGTTTTCTTATTATATCTATCAGCTTAATGATTGCATCGCCTTTTTGTTTTTTATATACTTGGTAGGCTGGTTTATCCTTAGGTAGCAGCAAAGAGAAAGAAGATTGCCATTCCCAGTTACCATAATGTGATGTCATAGCCATTACACTTAATCCATTATTTAAGTGTTCTACTATTGGTTCATAGTCGAAAAACTTCATTCTTTTCTCAATGTTTTGCTCGCTCATCTTCAAAAGTTTCAGTCCTTCAAAAATCAAATCAGATAAATGACGATAAAACTCTTTTTCAATTTTCCGTAGCTCTTCTTCACTCTTTTCTGGAAAGGAGTAACGCAAATTATCACGCACAACCTGTTTACGATAAGCTATCAAATAATATAAAACCAAATAAAAAAGATTGGAAAAAAGATATAATATGGGCATTGGAATTATAGCGATACTCCAAACCAAGACATAAAGCAAATAGTACATCATCGACTATATTAAGTAAAAACACCTCAACAAGGCTATGTTAAGGTGTTTTCAGAATGTTCTCTTTTAGTTATTCTTCGTCTGTATAGATACCCAACGATTTACCATACTCGTATTCGCCTTCTAAGATCTCTATAATCTCATCTTCACTCAATGATACACCATCTTCTTCGGCTACTTTAACTACAAAATCAAGCATCTCCTCCTCGTCAATGCTTGCTTCCTCAGTTGATTCTTCGTCGATCAGACCTTTTTGATCAAAAAAATCATAAAGCACATCCAACACATAGTTGATCGTGTCAGCATTTACATTTTCTTTCATCTCATCTGGGATGTTTTTCAAGATAAATTCTACCGCTGCATCGTCATCGTAAACTATCAAATCTTCAGTTTCTTTCATAAGTTGTGGAATATTAATATTATTAATAACTAATTATTTCAATTTCTATTTTTAAAACGCAATTAATCATTTTGCAAAAATAAATCAGTTTCAAAGGTAATTAAAATTTTGCGATAAACACAAAATTATAGAACAAACTTTACAAACGACATATTAAACAACAGTAAAGTTCTTGCAAAAGGGCACAATAAGAATTAGGCTTTCTAAATAGTGCAGGCTCGAAAAAACCAAAACAGAAGGGGTTGTTTGCATCTCTGCCAACAACCCCTCAATATTTGAATTAATATAATACTAACGTAGATTATCTACCTGTTCCACGCGTAGTAGTGTTACGCTGTGTATTTGTGCTACCAGTATCGCGAGTACTACGTGTGTTTGTTTCTGTTGTAGTAGTTGCACGTCTCATTTGAGGTTCTACTCTCACTGGCGAACCGATACTATTTCCATAATAGTTAGTACTTGATCTACGCTCTACAGTTTGCTCTGTGCCTCTGGTTGCGGTCGAACTTTGAATATTGTTGTCTCTCGTTTGTACTGTTGCTGAGGTTCGATCAGTTGTAGTGGTCGTGCCTCTATTGGTAGTTGCAGTAGTTCGATCGGTTGTAGTGGTTGTACCTCTATTTGTTGATGCTGATGTTCTATCGTTTGTGTTCACATTTCTATCTGTAACAGTAGTTGATGTTCTATCAGTCGTAGTGGTCGTAGCTCTATCAGTAGTGGCAGGTGTTCTACCTGTTGTTACTGCACCTCTTCCTGTAGTTGGTGTCAAACGCCCAGCATTCACATCTCTTGTTGTGGTTTGTTGTACTGCCCTATCGCTTGAAGAGTAATTAAACTGACGGCTATTTACTAAATTTCTACCATCCCAAGGTCTTGCTTTCGAACGCTCACTGTTTGACCAATACATAGCACCTTTTATATTTTCATTATAGCCTCGCACATAAGGTATGTAGCTATAGTCATAATAATCAATGTAGTAGTATGCTGGATAGTTTGTTATATAATGGTGGTGATGCATCCAAGGTTGATACACATTTACATTTAATACAACAATATAGCTCCTGTACAAGTCAAAACTTGGATAATATGGAATAATTGAACTTACATAATACCAACTACCCATATTCAAAACAATAAACTGACGTGTTGACAAGTCATAATATGTTTGAATATCGGGAAAGTAGTAGTATCTTGAACCTTGATAATAACTTGGTCCCCAACTTGGCACATTCGACACATAATTGTAAGTGGTTACAACTTTTCTGCTTGGCGTAACATCTTGATAGCTGATACACCCTGTAAAAGCTAATCCAATTGCTAATGTTAGCAAAACAGTTTTCAAATTGATAATTTTTTTTCTCATGGCTATAATTTTTTTTGCTTTCCTATATCAAATCAAAAGACAAGATTTCGTTGGGCTTAGTAAAACATTTTTTTAATTTTATTCTATATTTATATATCTATATTCAAAACTTATGCCAATCCTTTTTATTGCTTCAAAAACAAGAAATAATG
>CAYFRA010000015.1:19358-30194 GCA_964345395.1 uncultured Paludibacter sp.
TTTGCTTGCAATGACTTAATAAAACAAACTGCTACAAATCTTTCAGCAATGTTTTTGATTTGATTTCATCACAACTGTATTGTATTTCCATTACATTTTTCCAAAACAGATCCATCTCAGCATTTTTATTTTGTAGAAACAATTCGGCACCTTGCGTTTCTAATTTTGACTCAATATCTTTCAACGTAATTTGGTTGATATCTTTTGCTGGCAAATAGCTGACAACTGCTTTTTCGCCTTCGGATCTGACGACAATATTTGCTTGAGTCAATTCTTGTAATATTTGATTGACCAAGCGAATGGGCAGTTTGTATTTACTTGTAATATCCTCGGTCGAATAGGCAGGCAAACCCGCTTCAAAACGTTTGATGATGATATAACTGATAAACAACGAGATATTTTTCTTGTATCTTATACTTATATTTTCAGTATCTACAAGATAGTCAAAATGGCGGATATTTTGTGACACATAGGATATTTCAGCACCAATTAGAAAAATCAAACTCGATATTTTCAACCAAAGGAGCAAGAGAGGAAGTGCAGCAAAACCTCCATATACAGCATTGTACCTTGTTAAGTTGATCTGTCCATTCACATATATGGTTTGAAAAATCTGAAAAGAGATACCTGTAATAATTCCCGCAATAAAAGCATTAGCAAATTTTACTTTCGTATTGGGTATGATCAAAAACATAAGTGTGAAGAGCAAAACACTCACAATGTAGGGCGAAGCCGAAAGAACAATCTGTACAAAGGGATTGAAAAGATGAAAAAATAGTGCATTTTTCAGAATATTATTGATATAGATAGAAAGTCCACTGCTAACTGCTATCAAAATTGGAAAAATTAACAGTCCTGAAAAGTAAATCGTAAATTGTCTGAGGATTGAGCGTGATTTGTTCACTTGCCAAATGCTATTTAATGCTCTCTCTATTTGTGCAAAAAGATTATATACGGAATAAACCAAAATACCTAAACCAACCCCAATAAACAAACCATCCCTCAAAGAGTCTAAGTATTTTGTTACAAAATCCATGATATAAGGTACCAAGTTTGACTGACCAAACATAGTTGAGCTGAGCGTCTCTTCAATCATATTTTCTATACCGAAACCCCGAGCAATGGCTATAATCAGTGCTATGAGTGGCACAAGTGCAAAAGTTACGGTAAAACTAAGAGCCGATGAATGAATATTGAGTCGGTGGGTACCAATCCCTTTGATTGACAGATATATAATTTTGATAATATTAATCAATATCTGCTTGGTTCGAGTTAATTCATTGCTCGTAATTCGCCAGATATCATATCTAACAAATTTGACGATAAAGCGTATCCATAATTTTAGTCGTTTCATCACTATTTTGAATTACTAAATTCAGAACTTGAATTAACAGAAAAAACAGCAAATCTATAAGCCGGGTTCTGTATCCTATCAAAAAAAAACAGGATGTCTGTCATTTATCTTGAACTTGAGTCGCCCCAAGTTTCTATGCAATCTACCCTCCGACATGAACCGAGCAAGTTTCATAACGTCGGTTTACTTGATCTTGCAACCCATTAGGCGTACGGCTCGTGATGTTGCCACCACAACCGGTGAGCTCTTACCTCACCTTTTCACCCTTATCAAACCGATGGCTTGACGGTTATTTTCTGTTACGCTACTTTGCCCTCGCAAGCAACTTCCTGTTAGGAAGAATGGTGCTCTGTGTTGCCCGGACTTTCCTCATCTTATTCTATTAGAATAAAACGCGACAAACCGATTTGCTGTAAAGTGCAAAGATAGTTTAAAATTAGTTTTCATGCAACATGTTTTACTTCAGCCAAAGGAATGATCGAACAAAACAATATGCAACAAAGCTAAGAAACGCTTGCAGCTATCCCAAATTATTCAACGCAAAACTTGTTCTAAGATATAGATTGTTATTCACGAGCTGACTTTGATATTGGACGTATTTGCTCAATATTATTTAGTAAAAACTCACAATTGCTTATCAATTAAAAGCAACAAACAGAAATAAATGTCGTTTAATCAAAAAAATTATCTGCAACAAGAATTATTTATTATCTTTGGGACTTGAAAAATTAAATCATTTATTATAATATAATTATATTCTAAATTCTATGACAACAAAAGAAAGAAAGAGTTACGTGCTACCAATTATTATGATGATTGCCCTGTTTGGAATGATCTCATTTGTAACTGGCTTACAAAACCCTATGGGGATTATCGTAAAAAGTCAGTTTGGTGCATCAAACTTTATGTCGCAGTTGGGTAATGCAGCCAACTTTATTGCTTACGCATTTATGGGTTATCCGGCTGGACTTCTACTACAACGTATCGGTTATAAGAAAACCGCATTAGCAGCTATAACAGTTGGATTTGTTGGTGTTGGTATTCAGTTTTTATCAGGACAAGTTGCCAGTTTTGCAGTATATTTATTAGGTGCATTTGTTGCTGGTTTCTCAATGACAATGCTCAACACTGTTGTTAATCCTATGCTCAACACACTTGGCGGTGGTGGTAACAAAGGAAATCAATTGATACAAGTTGGGGGTTCATTCAACTCACTGATGGCTACTATTGTTCCCGTATTGGTAGGTTATTTGATTGGAAATGCTGCACAAGCAAAAATCAAAGATGCTAATCCTGCTCTATTCATCGCAATGGGTATTTTTGTTCTTGCATTTTTGGTTCTTTATTTTGTAAACATTCCAGAGCCACGTGCCATTCAAAAAGAGGCTGTCAAAGAGAGTTCAAAATACAGTGCTTTGTCATTCCGCCACTTTATTTTAGGAGCAGTCGGTATTTTTATCTATGTAGGTGTTGAGGTTGGAATTCCCAATATTGCAAACTTATTTATGACCGACACAACAAATGCTGGTCTATCAATTGATCCTACGGCGGCTGGTGCTGTTGTTGGTACATATTGGTTCTTGATGCTTATTGGGCGTCTGTTTGGTGCTGCATTTGGTGCGAAAGTTTCGAGCAAGGCGATGCTTACTTTTGCTTCGACACTTGGCTTGGTTTTCGTGATGCTTGCCATATTCTTGCCTACCAGCACAATGGTGAGTATGCCTGTTTTCCAAAAAGACATCTCTTTTGGTATGACACAAGTACCTATTAATATTATGTTACTAATTTTGACAGGACTTTGCACCTCAATTATGTGGGGTGGTATCTTCAACCTTGCAGTTGAGGGTCTTGGTAAATATACCGAAAAAGCATCCGGCATCTTTATGGTGATGGTGATGGGTGGTGGTATTCTTCCATTGGTACAAGGTTTTGTTGCTGACAAATTTAACTACCTAACAAGCTACTGGGTAATTGTTGCTGGATTGGCTTTCTTGCTATACTATGCTTTAGTTGGTTCAAGAAACGTGAACAAAGACATACCTGTAGAATAAAACTAAACTCAAACAAACAGATGTGGTATTCAAATATCGCATCTATTTTTTTACTACTATTATAAATTAAGAAAAGATGGAAAAACCTTATGTAATCGGAATCGATATGGGGGGTACCAATACCGTTTTTGGTATTGTGGATGCCCGCGGAAATGTTGTTGCTAAAAGTTCTATCAAAACCAATATTCCTGATTTAGACACCTATGTATCCACATTGAAAACTGCATTGCAGCAATTGATTGATGATAATGGAGGCATTGACAAAATCAAAGGAATTGGTGCTGGTTGCCCAAATGGAAATTACTACACTGGCAATATCGAGTTCGCTCCCAATCTTCCTTGGAAAGGCGTTATACCTTTTGCTAAAATACTTTCAGAAGCTTTTGGAGTAGATGCAGCTATAACCAACGATGCCAATGCGGCTGCTGTTGGCGAAATGACTTATGGAGCTGCTCGCGGTATGAAAAACTTCATTATGATAACCTTAGGAACTGGCGTAGGTAGCGGCATCGTAGTTGATGGCAAAGTACTTTATGGACACGATGGCTTTGCTGGTGAATTGGGTCACGTCAATGTGGACCGCAGCGAGAATGCTCGTCTATGTGGATGCGGAAAAAAAGGATGCCTCGAAGCATACACTTCTGCAACTGGACTTGCTCGCACTGCTCGTGAAGTTTTGAGAGCATCAGATAAACCGAGTCCGCTAAGAGAATTAGATACCGACAACATCACATCCAAAGATGTGTATGACGCTGCTATCGAAGGCGATCAATTGGCTTTAGATATATTTGAAGAGACCGGTAAGATTTTAGGACAATCTTTATCTGACTTTGTAGCTTTTAGTGCTCCTGAAGCAATTGTTTTGTTTGGTGGATTAGCCAAATCGGGTGATTTGATATTGAATCCCATTGTCAAACATATGGAGGCTAATTTACTGAATATCTGGAAAGATAAAGTAAAAGTGATTTTCTCAAACTTAAAAGATGCCGATGCAGCTATCTTGGGTGCAAGTGCATTAGCTTGGGAGATCTAATATAATCTACAACAAATAAACAAAGGGGCAATCTTAAAATAATCAGATTGCCCCTTTGTTTATATCACATTGTTGTGTGCTATATCACTTAATTAAATTGAGAAACTCCTCTCTGGTTTTTGATTGTTCAAATACGCCCGTGAAATCAGAAGTGGTCGTAACTGAATGCTGCTTTTGTACACCACGCATCTGCATACATAGATGTTGAGCCTCAATAACCACAATCACCCCCAGTGGGTTCAAAGTGTTCTGAATAGCCTCCTTAATTTGAGTAGTCAATCGCTCTTGCACTTGCAAACGGCGGGCAAAGACCTCAACAACCCTCGCTATTTTACTCAAGCCTGTAATTTTCTTATTGGGAATATAACCCACGTGAGCCTTGCCAAAGAATGGAATCATATGGTGTTCGCACATCGAATAAAAATCGATATCCTTAACGATCACCATCTGTTTATAATCTTCCGTAAACATAGCCGAGCGGATGATATCTTCGGGATCTTGCTCATAGCCTTGAGTCAAAAACTGCATCGCTTTTGCAACCCTCAAAGGTGTTTTGAGCAAACCCTCACGCTCTGCATCTTCACCTAAAGTGTCTAAAATTGCCTTATAATGATATGACAAAGCATCTGTTTTTTCTTCGTCATACTCAATCATATTATTCTCTTTAATATTTAATGCCATCTTTTTTATTTATCTATTTCTTACAACATAAGTTTCTCTACTGTACTCTGGAAAAGAGGCTTTCACAAGGTTTTGAAAACTCAATGCCTCTTCTTGGGTTTTAAAGTTCCCTATTCTAACCTTCCAAAAGGGTGAAGAAAATTGTCTATAAACACCATATGAGGGGAACGCCATACGCAACTTTCGCTCCACAAGCAAAGCATTATTCTTAGCAGTACGCTGATTGTTGCTCGAAAACACCTGCACCATGTAACTTCCAGTGGTTGAAACCTCTTTAT
This sequence comes from uncultured Paludibacter sp., assembly GCA_964345395.1. Classification (GTDB taxonomy): domain Bacteria; phylum Bacteroidota; class Bacteroidia; order Bacteroidales; family Paludibacteraceae; genus UPXZ01. The sequence goes on from CAYFRA010000015.1 coordinate 24,756, forward strand.
TACCTATCTTTTCGTTTAAATACAAATTGATAATCGTATTGACCTGATTGTCGTGTTGCACTTTTGATTTAGAGTTGTCCTCTATATGTTTCACGATTGCCAATGGCTCATCCTTTTGAGCTACCGCTGAGTTTGCGGCAAATAAAATCAGTATTAAAAATAATAAATTTCTCATCATAGTAAGCGAATGTTTAGGCAAAGGTAAATAAAATTATAGAATAAAGAAACACCAAATATAACAATCAGTTAGTTTTATACCAAAAGTCGGGAAAGTACTGTTTTTCCACAATATAGACCTCTTCCACTATCAAATATCAAAGCTAAAATATTATCTTTGTAAAATAGAAGAGTTATGATTTTCAATTTATAAATATAAATTGTAGTTTATAATCTCTATTTTCAATTTATTTTGAATATGATTAAACAGATACGTAAAGCAGTTGTAATTGTGGCGGGTGGAAGCGGCAGCAGGATGGGAAGCGAAATTCCAAAGCAGTTTATCGAGCTTGGTGATAAGCCAATTTTGATGCACACCATCGAGGTATTTCGACAATATGACCCTGCAATGGATATTGTTTTGGTTTTGCCAAAAGAGCAGCTCGATTATTGGCGTGAATTGGTTGAAACGAAAGCTTTTGACGTAATTCATAGCTTGGCACAAGGTGGCGAAACTCGTTTCCACTCTGTTAGAAATGGTTTGAATAAAATAGACAAAAGCAGTGTTGATTTAATTGCTATCCACGATGGCGTGCGACCATTTGTGAGTTACAGCACCATTGACAACGCCTTTAGAGTGGCACAAAACGAAGGTTGTGCCATTCCTTCAATGCCTCTTATCGAGAGCATAAGAAAAGTTGATGAATTGAAAAACTATGCAGTTGATAGAACCGCATTCAGGTTGATACAAACACCGCAAGTTTTCAGAACCAACATCCTTTTAGAAGCTTATAAGCAAGATTTCGACCCTCTATTTACTGATGACGCATCGGTGGTAGAAAAAGCAGGATTTGAAATCAATTTGACAGCAGGAAATAGTGAAAACATCAAAATCACTACCCCTTTTGATTTGCTTTTAAGTGAATTGATATACAGAAATTTTAGAAAAACAGATTAAAAAATGGCTAAACAAAAAACATGGTTAGATAGTTTGCAAGCTATTGCTATCATTTTCATTATATTATCATACATCACAAGCAAACTCACTGGCGGTAATAGCGAATGGAGTGCTGGCAACAATATGATTATGAGCTTGACTACTTTTGCCTATCCTATGCTCCTGATGGTTAGTGGTGTAGTGCTACTATCACGTGATTATGAATTGAAATCTTATTACAATTTCAGATTTTTAAGGGTTGTAACACCTTTTTTGAGCTGGGCGGCACTATATCTTATTTATCAATATTACCAATTGGCCGAAGCCCCAAAAAGTTTGTTTGCTATATTGAAATGGATAGGAAGCCTATTTATTGAACAAAGCATCTCCGAACATTTGTGGTTTGCACTTTTATTGATTGTGCTATTTGCTATTGCACCCATTTTGCGTAAAATAATCAGAACCCTAACACCCGTAATACTCTATTTTCTTTTAGCGGCTTGGATATTATTAGCAAGTATCAGCAAAGACTTTTCCGTTTCTCTATCTTCGTGGACAGATGGCTACCTTGCCAAAGCCATTTACTATTTTGTCTATTCTGGATATATGGTCTTAGGTTACGCTCTCTATCAATTATCTTACAATTCAAAAAACATACGACTTTCTGGCTGGATTATCTTTGCAGTTACAAGCATCATTGCGATGTCAATGAGCTATTACACATACCACAAAAATGGCCTTATGACCGATGCTTATTACCACCACTTCACCCTCAATTCGATTGTGCAAAGCGTTGCCTTCTTTATGGCTTTCAAAGAGAGTAATTTGAAAAGTGCTTTTTTAATAAAAACCCAAAAAATCATCACTGAGCATTGGTATGGTTTGTATTTGTCTTTTGTGTTGATTGCAAGCTTAATTGTAGAACATCTGATTAGTTTTCAATATACATCCACAATTATTGCTGTTCCTGCATTGACTTTGCTCACGCTGATCATCAGTTTAACTCTACTTTTCATTCTACGCAAATTGAGTTTTGGTCGTTATTTGGCAGGTTGATTTTTCAAATTTATTGAGATGGATTTATTGATTCAAGATATAAAATTCTTAACGGGAGTTGGGCCTAAAAAAGCCGAACTCTTTAACAAAGAATTGGCAATATACAGCGTTGAAGATTTACTCCGCCACTATCCATACAGATATGTGGATAGAAGTAGATTTTATATGATCCGCGACATTGCCGATGAGTCACAATACATCCAAATAAAAGGACAATTCATCAGTTTTGAGAAAATTGGTGAAGGGCGTGGTCAGCGACTAAGTGCTCGATTTACTGACGGCGATCAAATAATAGAAGTAGTTTGGTTCAAAGGATTACGCTTTGTAATTGATAAATATAGAGTAGGTGTCAATTATGTTTTATTTGGACGCCCTACTCTATTCAATCGCAATTACAATTTTGTACACCCTGATATTGAATTATTGTCTGAAAACCAAGCAGTAAGGCAAATGAATTGGCAACCATTTTACAACACAAGCGAAAAGATGAAAAATGGCTTTCTCAACTCGAAAGCAATTCAAAACATACTTCTACCTGTTGTAAGAAAGCTTGAAGCAGGCATCCCCGAAACGCTCCCCGCCTATGTTTTGGAGAGATTCAAGCTGCTCAACCTCACAGAGTCGCTCATCAACATTCATTTCCCTAAAAATAAAGAGCTTTTGGATAGAGCATCAACAAGATTGAAGTTTGAAGAGCTATTTTATATCCAATTAGACATTCTTTATCAACGAAAATGGCGTGAACAGAAGTTTGCGGGATATAAATTTGAGGTTGTTGGCAATCAATTCAATACCTTTTACAAAGAGCACCTCCCTTTTCAGCTTACCAATGCACAAAAGAGAGTAATCAAAGAGATACGAGCCGATATGGGTAGCGGTGTTCAGATGAACCGACTGCTGCAAGGCGATGTGGGAAGCGGCAAAACCATTGTGGCGCTACTCACCATGCTGATTGCTATTGACAACGGTTTTCAAACCTGCCTGATGGCTCCTACTGAAATACTGGCAACGCAACATTATGAAGGCATCAAATCACTGCTTGGCACTATGCACATCAACATCTCACTGCTTACGGGTTCCACAAAAAAAAGAGAGCGAGACCAGATACACGAAGCTTTACAAAGTGGCGAGATGAACATCATCATAGGCACACACGCCTTGATTGAGGATAGCGTGCAATTCAAAAACTTAGGTTACGTAATTATCGATGAGCAACACCGCTTTGGGGTAGCACAACGCTCCAAACTATGGGCTAAAAACAACCAACCGCCTCACGTTTTAGTGATGACAGCCACGCCCATACCCCGCACATTGGCTATGACAGTATATGGTGATTTGAGTATCTCTGTAATTGATGAGCTACCACCCGGTCGCAAACCCATTCAAACTTACCACTATTTTGAAAGCAAGAGAAATTCACTGCTCAATTTTCTGAAAGAACAGATTGATATTGGCAGACAAATCTATATCGTCTATCCACTGATACAAGAGTCGGAAACTTTGGATTTTCGCCATTTAGAAGAGGGATTTGAGTTTATGAAAGAGGTGTTTCCCAACTACAACATCAGTATGGTGCATGGCAAAATGAAACCTGCTGAAAAAGATGAACAAATGAAACTTTTTGTTGAGGGAAAAACAAATATACTACTCGCAACAACAGTTATAGAGGTGGGCGTCAATGTGCCAAACGCATCGGTAATGGTGATTGAAAGTGCTGAGAGATTTGGACTATCACAGCTTCACCAATTACGTGGGCGTGTAGGAAGGGGAGCCGATCAATCATACTGCATTCTGCTAACGGGCGTAAAACTCTCAAACGACAGTCGCAAACGAATGGAGATTATGACTCGCACCAATGATGGGTTTGAAATAGCTGAAGCAGATTTACATCTGCGAGGCCCTGGCGATATGGATGGCACCCAACAGAGTGGATTGCCGTTTCAACTGAAAATTGCAGATATAAGCAGAGATAGCAAAATGCTTGAATATGCACGCAATACGGTTTGGGATATTTTGGAAGAAGACCCCGAACTGCAAGAGCCAAAAAACTATATGCTCAAAAAACAACTTGAAAAATTAAAAGTAAACAAAATCAATTGGGGCATCATCAGCTAATCTCTCTCAACTGAATTGCTCTAAATAGAAATTGATTTACTATTTTTGTAGTTTCAAATCATTAAAAAATAGTTCGATATGAAAATTGCATTGATTCAACAAAGCAACACAGATAACATCCCCGCCAATCTCAAGAAATTAGAGAAAAACATCCGTTCGGCAGCTCAGCAGGGTGCCGAATTGATTGTGTTACAAGAGATACACAATGGTTTGTATTTTTGCCAAACCGAAGATGTAAACGTTTTTGATCAGGCCGAGACCATACCAGGTCCTTCCACTGAGCTATTTGGTGCTTTAGCCAAAGAACTATCGGTGGTAATCATCCTCTCTCTTTTTGAAAAAAGAGCCAAAGGTTTGTATCACAACACAGCGGTTGTATTGGAGAAAGATGGCAGCATAGCTGGGAAATATCGAAAAATGCACATCCCCGATGACCCCGCCTATTATGAAAAATTCTACTTTACACCTGGCGATTTAGGATTCGAACCGATTGACACTTCACTCGGCAGACTTGGCGTGCTTATCTGCTGGGATCAATGGTATCCCGAAGCAGCAAGACTTATGGCAATGGCGGGTGCTGATATCCTATTCTACCCCACTGCTATCGGTTGGGAGAGCAGTGACAGCAATGAGGAAAAAGAGCGCCAGCGAGAGGCTTGGATTACTATTCAACGCTCCCACGCCGTGGCAAACGGCATACCTGTTGTGTCTTGCAACCGTGTAGGTTACGAACCCGATCCATCAGGCATTACAGGAGGCATTCAGTTTTGGGGCACAAGCTTTGTTTGCGGGCCGCAAGGAGAACTTTTAGCAAAAACCAACGATCAAACAGACGAAATATTAATTGTCGAAGTCGATTTGCAACGCACTGAAACTGTAAGAAGATGGTGGCCATTTTTTAGAGATAGAAGAATTGATGCCTATGGTGATATTACAAAAAGATGGCGTGATTAAAATAGCATGAAAACCTTATGAGCTTAGGTTACCTATCAATTACCAAAACTACTTTTCACTTTATATACTTTATAAACTTTCAACTTTTAACTCACTCTCTATCCAATTGCACAAGCTATTCCCTTTTCTTCTGAAAAAGGAGTTATTTCAACACAAACATTAACCATTAGGAAACTTTAATAATTTTATAGTTTATTATTTTACACTATAACTATCACTAT
>CAYFRA010000016.1:0-13442 GCA_964345395.1 uncultured Paludibacter sp.
CAGAAGCGATAAGTCATCATCCATACGATTTTTGTAAACAAATAATTAATTAGATTTAGAAATGAAAAAAATAAGATTATTGCTTAGCTTTTTAATGTTAAGTTTTATAGCTACTACATTTGCTCAAAAAGAGAGTATCGATCTGAAAACCGAAAAAAGAGAAGTAAGCACTTTCAACTCATTGGATATCAGCGGGCGCTTTGTAGTTGAAATTTATTATAGTGAGATACCCGAAATAAGTATCACAGCTGCTGAGAAATATATCCATACAATTGAAACAAAAGTTGAAAATGGAATGCTTCAAGTCAATATGCTTGATGCTATTGGTGAAGAAAATATCTCGTTAATTGACGGTGTGAGAATGAAATACAAAGATTATCTTATTCGTAAACCAATAGAAGTAAAAATAGGTGTCAATAAACTCAGTATCATTAATTTAGCTGGGCTTTCCAATTTGAGGATGGATAAGGTGATGCAAGTTGATGATTTATATGTTAGTATGGGTGATGGTGCCAAAGCAAGCCTCCGTATTCACTCAACAGATAAAGTAGATATTACTCTGACAGGAAGGAGTAAATTAGATATAGATGGACATGCAAATCAATTTATTTTGAATGTTCACGGAGCGTCATCTGTGGTGGGTAGTAATTTTAAGGTAAAAGATCTAACTATCAATCAAACTGGAGCAAGCAGAGCCGAAACCTATGCTACAGAAAGTTTAGATGCCACATTGGTAGGTGCAACCAAACTAAGCTGCTGGGGTAGCCCAAAGAGCATCAAACAAAAAGTTGCTATGGGTTCGAGTATTGATATTCAATGAAAGTCAGTTGAAAGTTAGTAAAGTTAGAAAGTTTATAATGAGCTCCCCTAAATCCCCAAAGGGGAGTTCCAGTTAAAAAGTTAACAACTAACAACTAAAAGTGAAAAGTTTCTTATACTTTTTCTTGGCTCTTTACTCCTTGCTCTATTTAACTTTATACCGAACCACCACTGAATATCCACCGAATATCAATCTAATATCAACTGAGTAACTACCGAATATCCATCGAATCATATTGGTTCAAGCTCATTTATTGGGAATTTTATTGTACTTTTGTGCAAATTTTTCGGTGAATAATTCGGGTTAAATCATTATATAAACTGTTGTATGAGCGACTATTTACAAAATTATACAGGAGAATTAGCAGCACTTTCTGTATCTGTTTTCTGGACATTGAGTGCACTTTTTTTTGAAAAATCAGGCAGGCGATTGGGTTCTCTGTCGGTGAATATCATCCGTATATTTATGTCCATTTTTATGTTGGGTATAATAACGCTTTTCACTCGTGGTTCGTTTTTAGCCACTGATGCTACTTCTCAAGCGTGGTTTTGGTTGGGGCTTTCTGGTTTTGTGGGTTTCTTCTTGGGCGATTTGATGCTTTTCCAATCATACCAGGTCATTGGGTCACGCACAGCAGCTTTGATTATGAGCTTTCATCCGATGCTTACGGCTATCATCGGTTATTTCTTTTTGGCAGAAATTCTTTCGCTCAAAAGCACAGTAGCAATTATCATCAGTATGACGGGTATAGCCATTGCTATTTCTAATAGAAATATGAAACTCAACATCCCATTCAAAGGGTTTTTACTCGCTTTTGGGGGTGCTTTGGGGCAAGCTTTAGGATTGATTCTGAGTAAAAAAGGCTTGGGTGATTATGATCCTGTGGCAGCAACTCAAATCCGTGCTATTTTTGGATTTATCAGTTTTGCAGTATTTATATCGATACTTGGTAAATGGGGACGTGTCTTTTCTGCTTTGAAAGATGGAGTGGGTATGCGTGACATCACAATTGGCACCTTGGTAGGACCTGTGATTGGGGTTTCGCTCTCACTATTTGCCATACAGCACACACAAACGGGTATTGCATCGATGCTGATGGGTTTGGTGCCCATCTTTATCATTGTGCCATCTGCGATTATGTTTAAAGAAAAAATCAAAGCACGTCAAGTTATTGGTGCTGTGATAAGTATTTTGGGGGCAAGTCTGTTTTTCATTCCGATGTAGAAATATCTTTTTCAATGACGTGTGTCAATGACTCCTGCCCTAAGTATTGGACGTGGCAGCAATCGGCACCAACCAACACTTCGCGTTCAAATATAATTTGATCACGGAGGTAGCCTATGAAGTGCAAATTAGTTTCCTTGTTGTACAGCTCTGAAACCATCAAATCTGTAACAATTGGATAATATCCATTCTCTATTAACGAGGGATAGTTTTGAAGATAAATATCTTTTGATTGCCAATACACTTTGAAGCTGTCGAGGATCACTGGCGTTTGGTCAGGATATTGTAGTATGATGCCGACACTAACGAATACATCCGTGCAGATTGCATTTTTGCAATCGTCTTTTACTCCCGTACATTGTATGAATAAAAATAAAGAGATCAATAAACTTGAAAATACTGCTTTTCTCATATCTTTCAATTTTTTTATTAAACCTTAAAATCCATATCGTTAGGATTGATTTGGTTCATATCTTTTGCATGGTGATTTTTGATGTATCGAATACCTCGTTTCCATATTGAATACATCAAAACAACAAATAGAATAAATACCAAACTGGTTAATCCGCTATTATCACCAATGTTTTCGGCATAAAAGAGTAAAAAATCATACAAACCGTGGAAAATGATGGGAATCAGAAGACTAAGAAACAGAAAGTTGTTTTGTTGCTTGCCACTTGAAAATTTGGCTATTGCAAAGAAATAACCCATTATCACCCCATCCAAACCATGTCCGGGCACTGCAAGTATGGCTCTCATTACCGCAGTATTCATACCATAATCCAAAACGTAAAGGATATTCTCAACAAATGCAAAGCCTAATGATACAAAAACAGCATAGACAATCCCATCGTAGTGCTGATCAAACTCTCTGTTTCGCCAAATGATTTTGTAGAGAACCCAAAATTTCAAACCCTCTTCTACCAATGCAGCTACTACAAAAGAGGTGTAGAAAGCGTGCATAAATGGTGATTCAAAAACATTGAAGTGGTCTAAAATACTCTCCAAAATAACAGCAGGGACAACGATGATCATACCCCACTTAAATGTTTTCCACAACAGCTTTTTAGGCTCTTTCTCTGTATCTTTGTTGTAGATAAGATAGAGAAAAACAGCAACAGGAAATGTGGCGGCTACTAAAAGTGGAATCATCGCTCAATTGGTTTTAATACATTTGCAATGATACAAAAATAATTTGGAACTTGAATGATATATGCTGTGCTAACTTTCAGCTTGGTAATAACCGCATTTCAAATACGCTCCCTCTTTGAATGTTACGGGGTGATCGATATCGTGATAGGTTTTAGTTACCATCTTGAAAGCTCTTCCCGAATGGTAAAGCTCTGTCTCTACGGTTTCAAAAAACTCTTCGGCAGCAACCCTTGAAGAGCAAGAGGCTAATACAAGCATCCCCTTCGGAGTTGTCAAATGAGCACCAAGGCGTGCCAATTGTCTGTATTTTTTAATCGCAACTTCTATTTCCGATTCGTTTTTGGCAAAAGAGGGTGGGTCAATCACCACTATATCAAACTGCTCTCTCTTTGCTTTCAGCCTCTCCAAAACAGAAAAAGCATCTTCGGCAATACAGCTATGTTTGCCACTGTAAGTGTTGAGTTTTGCATTTTCTTTAGCCATTTCGAGGGCTTGTTCACTTACATCCACACTCACAACCTCTTTGGCTCCGCCAGCTAATGCGTGAACCGAAAAACCTCCGGCATAGGAGAAAATATCTAAAATCTTTTTGTTTTCTGCCATAGCTCCTACGCGTCTTCTGTTTTCGCGGTGGTCTAAAAAATAACCAGTTTTATGCCCTTTGATTACATTTGCTGCAAAGGATATGGCATGTTCTTTGAATTTTACAACTTCATTTTGTAGCGTTCCATATAGAATTTGACCATCGTAAAATAGTTCGTTTTTCAGAGTTTGTAGGTTTCTACTCAGCCGGAGTACGATTGTAGAGGTTTTGCTTGTCTGTATCACCAATTCAGCCAAATCTTTTAAATAAGGATACCAAATAGCGGAGTAGAGTTTGATGACAGCTACATCGTCATAAATATCGGCAATGAAGCCTGGTAGTCCATCATTTTCACCAAATATAAGGCGGTAGCTATTGGTTTTGGTTTGTAGGAGAGGCAAGCGAAGTTGGTATGCTTTTTCGATTAACTCTGCAAAAAACTGTTGGTTGATGGTAGAACCACCGTAATAGTGCAACATTTTTATCCTGATTGGCGAGTGGGGGTCATACAATCCTACACCTAAAACTTGATTACTCTTTTGACGAAAAATGATAGCTATATCACCTGCATCTCCTTTTTTATTGATCTTTTCAATGCTATCTGAATAAACCCACGGATGTGCTGATTTAAGTAGCAATTTCTCAGCCGAAGGTTTCAGTTTTACCGCCAAAGTTTGGGTTTTGTATGTTGGAAATTCGATGTTGAACATAGTTTGTCTCTTTTAGATTATCTCACGAAAACCAAATTATCACCTTTTGATAACTGCTCGCTGTACCAATATCCATCTACGCCAAATAACTTCAACTCATCAGGGTTTGTTACTTTGTTTTCCATTACAAAACGCACCATCTGCCCTCGTGCCTTTTTGGTATAAATGGTTATCTGCTTATATCTATCCTCATCGGGTTGATATTGAAGAAATTCAAAATTGATTATTCTGGCAGCTAACTTCTTTTTGTCTAAGAGTTTGGAGTATTCATTTGAAGCTAAGTTTAGCACTACTCTCTCCTCTCCCGATTCGTTGAAAGCTTGAATGATAGCTTCTGTCATCTTCTCTTTCCAGAAATGATTTAATGATTGGTGCCCCACAGGTTTGAACTTGGAAAGCTGATCTAAACGATAGGATTGTATCAAATCCAATGGTCGCAAAATACCATACAAAGATGAGAATATACGGAGGTGTTTTTGGGTATAATCAACAACTTCTTGGCTCATAGTGGTTGCATCTAAACCTCTAAATGCTTCGCCGTCATATACAAAGAGGGCTTGTTTTGCATTGTGAGGCGTAAATGGGGTATGCCAGTTGAAGAATCGTTCGGAGTTTTCACTCGCAATTTTCGGATTCACTTTTAGGATGCTTGCCAATTCGCTGATAGAAAAATCACGAAGTTGATCTACCAATTCTTCCGCCTCATTCATATATTGGGGTAAGGTGTATGCTAAACTTTGATTGAGGGTTTCGAAATTTTGAATTTTGGCAGGCGAAAGTATGGCTATCATTTTATGGCAAATTGAGGTTTATCCTTTAAATTAATCCAGCTTCACTCAACAGTGCTTCCATCTCTTTTTGAACTTTTTCTGCTTCTTGTTGTGCCTTTTCAGAGAAATCTTCTCCCTCTGAAGCGTAGATAATTTGGCGAGAAGAGTTGATAAGCAAGCCACATTTGTCGTTCAATCCAAATTTGGCAACCTCCTGCAAACTACCACCTTGAGCCCCTACGCCCGGTACCAACAAGAAATGATTAGGTATAATTTTACGAATATCACCCAACATTTCAGCTCTTGTAGCTCCCACCACATACATCATATTCTCTTCATCGCCCCACTGTTTTGAAGTGTGTAATACTTTCTCAAAAAGTTTTGTTCCATTCTCTTCAAAATATTGAAAGTCAAAAGCTCCTTTGTTTGAAGTTAAAGCCAAAAGAATAACCCACTTGTTGTCATAATTCAAAAATGGCGTAACACTATCCTCTCCCATGTAAGGAGCAACAGTTATGGAATCGAAGTTCATTTTTTCAAAAAAACTGCGTGCATACATGGCCGAAGTGTTGCCAATATCGCCACGTTTGGCATCGGCGATGATAAATTGATCGGGGTAGTTGCTGCGAATATATTCTACAGTTTTGCCCAATGTCTGCCAGCCCTCAACACCTAAGGATTCATAAAAAGCCAAATTGGGTTTGTAGGCTACGCATAAGTGCGCTGTAGCATCGATAATCTTTTTATTGAACTCAAAAATCGGATCGTCAAATTGTTTAATCAGATGTTGGGGTATTTTCTTAATATCGCTATCTAATCCTACACATAGAAAAGATTTCTTTGTTTTTATATTATCAAAAAGCTGTTCTCTATTCATAATTTCATTTTTTATAGTCTAAATTTCACTCTCCTTCATTCTTTCAGCATTTTCAGCTACTGTGAGTTGGTCAATTACTTCTTGGATATCACCGTTCATAAAGTTGGCCAAATTATGTACGTTGTAATTGATGCGGTGGTCAGTAATTCTGCCTTGTGGATAGTTGTAAGTCCTGATTTTTGCAGAACGATCACCGGTCGATACCATTGTTTTACGTCTTGAGGCTATCTCAGCCATATGTTTTTCATATCCCAAGTTGTAAATTCTTGTTCGAAGCATCTCCATCGCAATTTCACGGTTGCCTAATTGTGTGCGTGCTTGCTGCGATACAACAACAATTCCTGTTGGGCGGTGTGTTAGTTGAACCTTAGTTTCAACCTTGTTCACATTTTGCCCACCAGCACCCCCTGAACGGGCAGTATGAAAATCGATATCGGCGGGGTTGATCTCAATCTCAAACTTATCAGCTTCGGGTAGCACAGCCACGGTAGCAGCCGAGGTGTGAACACGACCCTGAGTCTCCGTAGCAGGTACTCGCTGCACCCGATGCACTCCCGATTCGTACTTCAAAGTGCCATACACATTGTCGCCCGTCACTGAAAATATAATCTCTTTATACCCTCCAATGGTTCCCTCATTGAAATCACTTATTTCTACCTGCCACCCTTTACTTTGGCAGTAGTAATTGTACATTTTGAACAAATCACCCGCAAAAATTGCCGCTTCATCACCGCCTGTGCCACCACGTATCTCCATAATTACATTCTTAGCATCTTCTGGGTCAGCAGGAATAAGGAGCATTTTGATGTTTTCTTCCATATCGGGTATTTTGGGCTCCCATTCGTCCAATTCAAGGCGAGCCATCTCTCTCAAATCTTTGTCCGACTCGTTTGCCAAAATTTCTTTTGCTTCATCGATACTTCTCAGTGCGTTTTTATACTCCTTTTGTGCAAGCATTATTTTTTCAAGTTCGCTATACTCTTTGTTGAGTTTGATGTAGCGATCCATATCTGCAATGACATTAGGGTCGGTTATCAAGAGAGCAATTTCTTCAAATTTATGTTGTAAACCGTCTAATTTTTCAAGTAATTTATTTTCTACCATCCTATTCTATTTTGATATTTTGCTGTTTCATCTTCACAATCTACAAAAATACAATTTTTTTTGCAGTTATAATTCTACCTTTTTAGTTTTCGGGTTTTATTTAGCCTTATTTCAAAACAACATTGTGCTATCAACACTGATTTTTGCAAACTTTATGATAATATAGAAAAAATAGAGCAATAACTTGTATCTTTGTAATTACACTTTTATGTAAACCAATAATTATGACTATACGAGATATTTTAAATAAAAAAGTTTTGGTATTAGATGGTGCAATGGGCACAATGATACAGCGTTATAAACTGAAAGAGGAAGATTACAGAGGCAATCGCTTTGCAGATGCAGCCATCCCTCAACGCGGCAATAATGACTTGCTGGTGCTCACCCAACCCGATATCATTTATGAAATCCACAATCAATACCTTGAAGCAGGTGCTGATATGCTTGAAACCAACACTTTCAATGCACAACGCATTTCAATGGAAGATTATGGGATGAGCGATGTGGTGTATGAAATCAATTTTGAAGCTGCTCGTTTGGCTCGGCAAGCTGCTGATGAGTGGACAAAAAAAGATCCTGCTCATCCTCGTTTTGTAGCTGGGTCAGTAGGTCCTACCAATAAAACCGCTTCTATGTCGCCCGATGTCAATAATCCCGGCTATAGAGCTGTAAGTTTTGATGATTTGGTGTCGGCATACAAAGAGCAAATGCTCGCTTTGATCGCTGGTGGCGTGGATGCACTGCTCATCGAAACAATCTTTGATACGCTCAATGCTAAAGCTGCTATATTTGCGGCTGAAGAGGCGATGAAAGAGTCGGGTAGGCGGGTTGAGCTGATGCTTTCGGTAACTATTACTGACAATAGCGGACGCACTTTATCGGGACAAACACTTGGTGCATTTCTTACATCGGTTGCTCATGCCGATATTCTTTCTATTGGATTGAATTGCTCTTTTGGAGCGAAGGATATGAAACCTTATTTGAAAGAGCTTTCTCAAATTGCACCCTTCTATGTCAGCGTATACCCCAATGCAGGTCTGCCCAATCAGTTTGGCGAATATGATGAAACTCCTGAAATTATGGCATTGCAGGTGAAAGAGTTTTTTGATGAGGGTTTGGTAAATATAGTTGGTGGATGTTGTGGAACTACACCTGAACATATTGAAGCTTATCATCAGTTTTTGACAGGGCTACCTGTCAGAAAAATTCCTGAAAAGAGCAAAGATATGCATCTGAGCGGCTTAGAGGAGTTGGTGTTTCGTTTAGAAACTTCTAACGTTGAAGGTAAACAGGCAGAAAAATCACTGTTTTTAAATGTAGGAGAGCGTTGCAATGTGGCTGGTTCGAAGGTGTTTTTGCGTTTAATCAATGAGAAAAAATATGAAGAAGCACTTTCAATTGCTCGCAAACAAGTAGAAGATGGGGCACAGGTAATTGACATCAATATGGATGATGCAATGCTTGATTCAAAGCAAGAGATGATTACGTTTTTGAACCATTTGATGTCAGATCCTGAAATATCGAAAGTACCTATTATGTTAGATAGTTCAAAATGGGAAGTGATAGAGTCAGGCTTGAAGTGTATTCAGGGTAAGAGTATTGTCAATTCCATCAGCCTGAAAGAGGGAGAAGAGCAGTTTTTGGAGCAGGCTCGTTTGGTAAAGGGCTATGGTGCAGCTGTGGTGGTGATGGCTTTTGATGAGCAAGGTCAGGCAGCTAATTTGGAACGGCGTATTGAGATCTGCTCGAGAGCGTATCAATTGCTGACTGAGAAAGTAGATTTTCCACCACAAGATATCATTTTCGACCCCAATATCCTTACCATCGCTACAGGTATTGAAGAGCATAACAACTACGCCATCGATTTTATTGAGGCCACACGCTGGATTAAATCCAATTTGCCACATGCCAAAGTGAGTGGAGGAGTGAGCAATTTGTCTTTCTCATTTCGTGGAAATAATCCTGTTCGAGAAGCGATTCATTCGGTGTTTTTGCTGCATGCCATCGAAGCAGGAATGGATATGGGGATTGTAAATGCAGGTATGTTGCAAATTTATGAAGATATACCCAAAGAGTTGTTGGAGCTGGTAGAAGACGTGGTGATGAACCGCCGCCCTGATGCAACCGAGCGGATGATCAGTTTTGCAGAAAATATTAAAAACATGGGTGGTGAGCAGAAAAAAGAGGAGGCAGATAAGTGGCGGAGCGAGTCACTCGAAAAACGCTTGGAGTATGCTTTAGTAAAGGGGATAGGTGATTTTATGGATGAAGATGTGGCAGAGGCGTTGGAGGTATATGCATCTCCATTAGAAATCATTGAAGGGCCATTGATGAACGGAATGAATGTGGTTGGTGAGTTGTTTGGTGCTGGTAAGATGTTTTTGCCGCAAGTGGTAAAAACGGCTCGTACGATGAAAAAAGCTGTGGGAATACTTCAACCCGAAATTGAAAAGACAAAAGCTGCTGGTGGAAGTTCGTCTGCAGGAAAATATCTTTTTGCAACGGTCAAAGGTGATGTTCACGATATTGGTAAGAATATTTGTGGTGTCATTTTGGCAAGTAATAATTTTGAAGTGATTGATTTGGGCGTGATGGTTCCAACTGATAAAATTATTCAAACTGCCATTGATGAAAACGTTGATATTATTGGAGTTAGTGGTCTGATAACTCCCTCTTTAGAAGAGATGACACACGTGGCTGCTGAAATGCAAAAAGCAGGTTTGGATATTCCATTGATGATTGGTGGAGCTACTACTTCAAAGGTGCATACGGCTGTGAAAATTGAACCAAATTTTAAAGATGGGTTTGTAGTACACGGCAAAGATGCATCTCAAGCAGTATCTCTTGCTCTTCAACTGATGAACCCCGAACGAAAAAAAGAGTTGATTGATAAAACTAAAGAGGAGTATGAAGCTATTCGCCAAAAACAAGTTGTGAAGGTAGAGCTACTCTCTTTTGATGAAGCAAAGCGTAAAAGACCAAGGCTATTTTGAGAATAATTGCGTAACGGGACAGCAAGATGTTTGTCCCGTTTTTTTGTCTATTTATTAATTTTCTCTTGATTGTAACTCTCAATGAAGAGTTGATAGGTCAATATGTCCTTGTATCCATGAATGGTTTTAATCCAGTTTTTCAACAAGCCGTGCAGCTCATATCTATTTTCAAACAGTTTTCTGCTGGGAAAGTTGTCAGCGGCTATTTGCACATAGAGTTGCTTGATTTTTAAAAAATCAAAAACATACTCCTCAGTCAGTTTTAATGCATTATTTGCAAACCCTTTTCCTCGATGTTTACCATCCACAAATAAGCCTAAAGCAATGCGATTATGAAATAGATCGAAATCAAACAGATCAACACTGCCAACAGCCTGTGCCGATGCTTTATCTTCAATGATTAAGCGTAAACTTTCATTCTCGTAAATATCATAATTCAAATTTGCAATATAAGTTCTGAGCTGCATCTTAGAGTAGGGCGATCGGGTGTTTCCGCTATCCCACATCGAGCTGTCGTTTTCCCATTGATACAATATCTCTAAATCCTCGGGCTCTAATGGGCGTAGTCTGATTAAGTTGTTTTCTAATATTTTCATTGTTCAATAATTTATTTAAAATCAAGATAGGGTGTAAGTTTTAGCAGCTCTTCATCAGTAAAGATATTCAATTCTTTTAAATCATCAACAGATTTAATTTTCACTTTCGACTTTCGCAAATCGTCAATGGCTTTAGCCTTTATAAAAGTGTTGATATAAGGATGTGCCTTCAACCGCTCAATACTCGCAAAGTTGATTTTTAATTTTCGTATCGAGTCTCCGTGAGCCGTGAGAGAGTGTTTGATTTTCTCAAAATTATCATCTGTCATATTGTGGATTTCGCGTAGTTGCTCAACACTATAGTAACCTCCTAATCTGTTTCTGTAATAAATTATTTGCTTGGCGTAATAAGGACCAATCCCAACAATAGTGAGCAGCTCGGTTGTGTCAGCACGATTGATATCTGGAGCAATAAAGCCAGGGTCGAGATACGATCTTTTCTTTGTTGTATATCTTTGTTTGAATGCAGTGGAATCGGTGTTCTTGTCTCTATCCCTCCATGCTTCATTTTTGGGAATCGGGTTAATTTGGATGAATGGCTCCAACTCTTGATATTTAACATCGGTCAGTCCATACAATCTTTTGAATTGCTCTTTTGTTTTGAAACTGCCGCCCTTGTTTCTGTATTTGATGATGTTATTTATAATAAATGGGCTTAATCCTAATCGGGTTAGAGTTATCGAATCGACACTGTTTGGGTCAAAATCAAAAAGCTCATAATCTTTGCTTTCTTTTTCTGAATAATCTCTTTTATTATATTTGTTTTTATTATATGGTGGATATTTCAATCTTTTCTCTTTCTCTTTTTCTCTCAAATCTTTTTGAAATTGAGAAATAATCTCTTTAAGATCATCATCAGTTTCGGTTAAATGCTCTTTTTTATTTGTCAAGAAGAAATTGATGGCAAAAGCCAACAAAATAAGAACTATTAAGCTAATAATTCCAATTCGTTGGCTTCTTGTAAAACTTAAAAAACTTCTTCTCATAGCTATATTAAAGGCTAATCAATAGTTTTTATCCGAAAGATTTTTTAGTATGCTCTTGCAAATAAAACCCTTTGGGCAGATGGTTTGCCCGTTACCATACATTTACCAGCTGTTTTGTCACCTTCCAAAGGAATGCAGCGGATTGTAGCTTTTGTTTCGTTCTTGATTTTTTCTTCGGTTTCGGCAGTTCCATCCCAATGGCAAAGTAAAAAGCCACCCTTTTCAATCTCCTCCTTAAATTCATCGTATGTATCTACATTGCGGGTCATTTCTTCTCTCTGCTTCAATGCTTTTTGGTAAATATTGATTTGCATTTCATCCAAAAGCTTTTTGATGTATTGGTCAATTCCATCCATAGGCACCGTCTCTTTGGTCAATGTGTCGCGTCTTGCTACCTCTACGGTTCCATTCTCAAGATCGCGGGCACCCATTGCCAAGCGAACAGGCACACCTTTTAGTTCATATTCAGCAAATTTCCAACCTGGTTTTTTCTGATCATTGTTGTCAAATCTAACACTTATACCTAATGCTTTCAATTGAGTTGTTATCTCTTTTACTTTCTCAGAAATAGCATCTAATTGCTCTTTATTTTTATAAATTGGCACTATAACTACCTGATAAGGAGCTAGTTTCGGAGGTAAAACAAGTCCGTTATCATCAGAGTGAGTCATTATGAGTGCTCCCATAAGTCGTGTAGATACCCCCCAAGATGTAGCCCAAACATGCTCCAACTTGTTCTCATTATTGATGAAAGTAACATCAAAAGCTTTCGCAAAATTCTGTCCTAAGAAATGAGAAGTTCCTGATTGTAAAGCTTTTCCATCTTGCATCATCGCCTCAATGGTGTAAGTTTCTACGGCTCCAGCAAAACGCTCCGACTCCGATTTTTTGCCAACAACAACCGGCATTGCCATATACTTTTCAGCAAATTCAGCATAAACTTGAATCATCTGTTCGGTTTCAGCTACAGCTTCTTCACGTGTTGCGTGGGCTGTGTGTCCCTCTTGCCAAAGAAATTCAGCAGTACGAAGAAATAGGCGGGTGCGCATCTCCCAGCGAACTACGTTTGCCCATTGGTTTATCAGAATAGGCAGATCGCGATAAGATTGTATCCAGTTTTTGTATGTGTTCCAAATGATGGTTTCGGAGGTAGGACGAACAATTAACTCCTCTTCCAACTTTGCCTCAGGGTCAACCACTACACCTTTTCCATCGGGTGAGTTTTTCAGTCGATAGTGGGTTACTACAGCACACTCTTTGGCAAAACCTTCGACATGGTCAGCCTCTTTGCTTAAAAAAGATTTCGGAATAAAAAGAGGGAAATATGCGTTTTCGTGACCTGTTTCTTTGAACATATCATCCAATTGACGCTGCATTTTCTCCCAAATCGCATAACCATAGGGCTTGATTACCATACTGCCACGCACTGCTGAGTTTTCAGCAAGGTCGGCTTTGATAACCAAATCATTGTACCACTGCGAATAATCTACTTTGCGGGATGTTAATTCTTTTATCTCTTTTGCCATAAATATCTGGTTTATTAATTATAAATTCTAAAAATGAGTACAAAGATACTGATTTTTACAATACTCAACAAGAGCAACTCTCTTTTAATCAGTAAGAAATA
>CAYFRA010000016.1:13542-29041 GCA_964345395.1 uncultured Paludibacter sp.
TTTCTTTCGGTTTGTCTAAATCAACTGTTCCAATTTTGCCCATCAAATTGACGATATGATTGGTGCGTTTCTGAATATAATTGCTTTTGTTGACTGGGTGGTAGACCCTCGGATTGGGCAAACAAACCGCTATTGATGCCGATTCCCACTTGCTTAAATTTGAAGCACTTTTCTTGAAATAATGTTTGGATGCAGCCTCAATTCCATACACCTCGTCTCCCATTTCAATCACATTGAGATACACCTCCATAATTCGCTTTTTGTCCCAAATAAACTCAATAAGCACAGTAAAATAAGCCTCTAATCCCTTTCTGATCCAAGAACGTTTTGGCCATAAAAAAACATTCTTAGCCGTTTGTTGCGTGATGGTACTTGCTCCTCTGATTCTTTTTTTGTCACTCTTGTTTTCCAACACCTTTTTTATATCATCAATAGAAAAGCCATTGTGTTGCAAAAAAAGGTTGTCTTCTGATGCCACCACAGCTTGAATGATATTTGGCGACATCTGCTCAATGGGTATCCATTTTTTCTGAAAATGTGTTGTTTTTTGTTCTTGTTTCTTTTCTATGCTGCGGATAGCCATCAATGGGGTGTAATAAATGGGCACAAATCGATAAATAAGCACTGAACCTACACTGATAATGAGAAACAAAAGTATGCTTTTCAATATAAATCTGCGAAAACGTGCACCTGCACTTCTTTTTTTACTTCTTTTTTTCATTAGGTTTTAATAGAATAGGGTTAGACTACTCGCCAACGAACACGCCATCTTCCATCTTTGAAATCGTGGGTTAAAATCTCAAAATGTCCTATTTCAGAGGTGTTTGTAACATGATTTCCTATGCAAGCACAGGTATCATATTCACCTACTTTGATAATTCGTATGGTTTGTGACACATTATCTGGCAGTTTAGAAGTGTCAACCAAATCATTTGCTTCATTCAATGGGATAAAATCTTCTGTTATATCCAAGTTTTGCTGAATAACTTGATTTACTCTGTCAGCTATCTCGTTGATTTGTTGCTGGGTAGGTGGCTCTTGAAGAAAATAATCACACTTGCTCTTTTTTCTCTCAATATGGGCATTCTTAGATCTATCACAAGCAAACATCCGAATCATTGTTTGATTTAAGATGTGCTCTGTGGTATGCATTGGCTCATAATAATCTTTTTTAGCTCTGTTCAATTCCATATTCTCGTCTTCTTTGCTAATCTCTTTTTAAAACGATGGCACTGCTTGCTGGCAGATAAAGCCTCAACCACTCTCTGTGTATCTCTTTGATTTCATCTATTTTTGAAGTGAAATGTTCGATCGAATCATCTATAAAGCCATTTCCTTCAAACTCTTTGCTATCGCTATTGAGAACGATTTTGTATTTGCCTGGATCAACCAAGATGCCATAATCTGTATATGATTTATGGATATTGAAGTTGTAAACAAACAACAAATTGCCACGCTGATAAGCTAAAACTTGATCTCCCTCTTTATCCCAAACTTTTGTAATTTCTGTTTTGTGAAAATTAGGCATTGACTTCATCAAATGTATCATCGCACTATCAAATTTGCCCAATCCGTGATACAAGTAATCGGGGTTATCAACCAATTCCCACTGCCTACGTGCATATTTATGCGACCAGCCATTTCCTTCTCTCGGAAAATCTACCCACTCAGGATGTCCAAACTCATTGCCCATAAAATTGAGATATGCACCGTTGATGGTGGTAGAAGTAATCAATCGTATCATTTTATGAAATGCAACACCTCTGCTTACAGCCCAAGTTTCATCGCCTCGCTTCATGTGCCAATACATGTCGGCATCTATCAGTCTGAATATGATTGTTTTATCTCCTACAAGAGCTTGGTCGTGACTTTCTGCATAACTCACTGTTTTTTCATCTACACGTCTGTTGGTAAGTTCCCAAAAAATATGCCCCACTTTCCAATCTTCAAATTTAACTTCTTTGATGTATTTAATCCAAAAATCGGGGATTCCCATAGCCATACGGTAATCAAAACCAATACCTCCATCTTCAATTTTTGCGGCCAATCCGGGCATACCACTCACCTCTTCTGCAATAGAGATTGCATCGGGGTTGATTTGATGAATCAACTTGTTGGCAAGAGTTAAGTATGCAATGGCGTCTCCATCTTGGTCGAGATTGTAATAGGATTGATAATCCATAAAATCCACTCCTAATCCGTGATGACGATAAAGCATTGAAGTAACACCGTCAAAACGAAATCCATCAAAATTAAATTCATCCAACCAGTATTTAATATTCGACAGTAGATAGTGTAATACCGCTGGTTTACCATAATCAAACAGCAACGAGTCCCATTGTGGATGTTCGCGTCTGCCACCGCCATGGAAGTATTGATACGGTGTTCCATCAAAAAGACCTAAGCCTTCAATTTCGTTTTTCACTGCGTGAGAGTGTACGATATCCATTATGACAGCTATGCCCATTTGATGGGCTTGATCAATAAGGCGTTTCAACTCCTCAGGTGTACCAAATCGTGATGAGGGTGCAAAAAAGTTAGAAACGTGATAACCGAAAGAGCCATAATAGGGATGCTCTTGAATTGCCATAATTTGGATGCAGTTGTAACCATCGTAGGCAATTCGAGGTAAAATAGTGCGACGAAACTCATCATAACTTGAAACCTTCTCTTCATTACTCGACATACCAATATGGCATTCGTAAATCAATAAAGGCTCATCTTCTATTTTGAAATTTTTAGTTTTGAATTGATATTTGTTCTCAGGTTCCCATACTTGTGCACTAAATATTTTTGTCTCTTCATCTTGCACCACTCGTCTGCACCACGCCGGAATACGCTCTGCTGCACCACCTTCCCATTCTACCCACAGTTTGTAATACTGTTCGTGTTGTAAAGCATCAGCAGGTAAATCAATTTGCCAAACGCCTTCGTTGTTGATTCGATTGAGACGATATTTTTCGTTTTTTTTCCAGTTATTGAAATCACCGATTAAATAAATAGCAGTTGCGTTGGGTGCCCATTCACGAAAAATCCAAGTGTTACCCTTAAAGTGCAAGCCAAAGTAGAGATAGCCCGAAGCAAACTCGCTCAATGTTGCCTTTCCGCCGGTTAGCTTTTTCTCAACCGTTTGAAAATAGTCATATCTTCCTTGAATAGCATTTGCAAAAGGCTCCAACAAAGGATCAGATTTGATGATTTGTAATGTTTGATTACTCATATTATATGTTTTTTTATTTCAAGCTTTGATATCGTAAAATTCTACTCATCAATCGAATAATTGATAAACTGAACAAATGGATATGCTATTTTTGCTAACTCAACTACCAAATCAACAAACTCATTTTGGGTCATTTCTTTGACATTCCCAACCGAGCTATTGACAATGTAGTGTTTGAGTTTTAATAAATAAGGCTCTTGAAAATCTTTTGGAAAACCTGTAGGGATATTTTTCAACATATCATTATCGTAAAAATTATTCCCAAAACTTTCAGCAAATTTTTTCTCCAAACGTATTTCGTTCAGCTCATCGTGATTGTCAATTACACTTTGCCTAAGTTTTTTCAACATGGCTGGCTCTGGGCGCCACACACCCGCCGAAACGTGTGAGTTTTCGTTGTCTAAATGGATATAATAACCAGCATACTTGCTTTTCCAACCGTTTGGGTATGATATGAAACCCGAAAATTGTTCTTTATATGGTCGTTTGTCGTGTGAAAATCTCACATCTCTATAAATTCTAAAAACACACTCTTTTACAGTAGCGTGTGAAATGCGTTTGTCGAACTTTGAAATACCAGCAATCGATTTTTCAAATATATCATCAACTTGCTTTTTTATATCGAGATAATAATGTTTGTTTGCGTTGAACCATTCACGATTATTATTTTCTTGCAGCTGTTGCAGAAAGTGAAATATTGAGTTCATCTCTTTGATTTTATGTTATAAAGCATATTTTTCTACAAATATACTCTATTTTTTCTAAATATAATTATATATATCAATAAAATATTCAGAATCAAAGCTTTGTTTGCTTAGAGTTTGTAGCGTTTGAAAATCATTCAAATTAACACAACTTCGGTGTTTTTGTAAGCAAAAAAGGAGAGAAACTTTATGTTTCACTCCTTTTTATTCTTTTTTTATGTTTCAAAAAAAAGCTATTTTTCTATATCAACACGCTCTCCATTTTTCCAGTAACAAGCTTGATAGTCACCATTTGGTTTGATTTTCGCACCTGCAATGAAGATATTACCATTTTCATCGATAAAAATTGAATTGGCAACAGCGTTATTTTCTAATAAATGACTCTCTTTGTTGATCCAATAATACGCTGAATTTTTATTTTCGCCCTCACTTTTCTCACGGGCATAACCTACGGCATACACATCTTCTCCAAATGTAGCCATTTTATTAACTACACCATATTGGCTACTCAGTTTGACAACTTCTCCATTTTTCCAATACATAGGGAAACCCATAATGCCTGCAACATAGACATCCTCACCCGATTTGTGAACTGCCGAGATACCTGCAAAAGTGTCAACCTCCTTAGGAAGTTGTAGTATTGTGATTTTGTCATTTAAAAGATAAAATGCTTTGTTTGGATAGAGTTGCATCTGATAACCAGTGAATATCTTCATACCAAAAAAACCAGCAAACAACTCTTCGTCAGTTGCATCAACGCTATATACGGCACCATAAGCTACGGTGTCAATTTCTTGAAGAGTGTCATCTTTGTAGTAGTATAATGGCGATTCGTAATCAAGATTGTAAAATCTAACAAACTTATAATCGATCAATTCAGATTGATTATTTCTGAAAACTATTTTTTCAAATGAGTTGTTGTCGATAAAACTGTGATAAGAGCTTCCGTCAGGCATCATAGCTTGTAACTCTTGTTCTGTTTTTTCTACTCCGTCAATCCAAAACTCGTTCTTCATTACGTAGTTTTCGTTTGAATAAACTACTAAACCAACTTTGTCGTTGTTGGTAAAGATGGATATTGCAGTGCTTAATCTAAACTCCTCGATTGGTTCGTCTCTGTCTTTGCGAAGACATGAGGCAAAAGAAAAGATAATTAATGAAAGAGCAAGTAATTTGAAAGTTTTTTTCATTGTTGTATTATGTTTTTTGTTTCTAATTATCAATATTTTTAAAGCAACAAGTAATGTGCTGTTTGAGTGCTTTTGCTGTTTGCTTTATAATTTATTTTGAAAATCTAAATCTTTATAACTATTGATGACTTTCTTTACAAATCTAATCGATACATATTGGTATCGTAAACCTCAAATCCTAAATTTACGTACATTGCATTTGCTGCTATACGAGAGGGATTTGAGGTTAAGTTCAATTTTCTCGCACCATTGTTTCGTGCAAACTCAATGGCAAATTGCATCAGTTTTTTTCCATAACCATACCCTTGGTGTTCATTATCAACTACAACATCTTCTATCCAAGCTTTTTTGCCAGTAGGAATTTTGTAAAAAACCAATGAAGTTGTACCGATTATCTTGCCATCTTTTTCTCCAACAAACAAAAATGTTTCATTAGAATTTATAATGGCTTCTAAATCCTCTTTTTGCGGTACGGATGAGGTGGGATTTAACTGAGTGATTAAGCGTTTGAAAGCCTCTACTGTAGCATTGTCCACACTGTCTAATTCTCTAATCTGCATTTTTGTTTTCAATAAAAATAGGATTGAATATTTTTGCAAAGTTAGTCAATTTACTCTGTATGCTAAAACAACAAACTTACTCTTGATTTGAAAAACTTGTAAAAAGAAGCTAAGGTAGTTTTAGATATAATTTTTATCTTTGCAATATGCAAGAGAAACGACAATATCAATTGACTGATTTCCTTCCCACTACACGCAAAGAGATGAAACTTCGTGGCTGGGAAGAGGTAGATGTGGTGCTTTTTAGTGGCGATGCCTATGTGGATCACCCCTCATTTGGTGCGGCTGTAATTAGTAGATTGATGGAGTCGCTCGGGCTGAAGGTAGCATTGGTGCCTCAACCCAACTGGCAAGATGACTTGCGTGATTTCAAGAAAATGGGCGTGCCTCGACTATTTTTTGCAGTTACTGCTGGCAATATGGATAGCATGGTCAATCATTATACCGCAAACAATCGCCTTCGCTCAAGTGATGCTTACACGGCTGGTGGCGAGTCGCACAAACGCCCCGATTATGCCACCATTACCTATTGCAATATTTTGAAAAACTTATACCCCGATGTCCCTATTTTGATAGGTGGTATCGAAGCTTCTTTGAGACGGGTAACGCATTATGATTACTGGTCGGACAAATTGATGCCCAGTATCCTGGTGGATAGCCAAGCCGATATGTTGATTTATGGGATGGGTGAAAAATCTTTGAAAGAACTGATTGACCAATTGCGAGGCGGTAAAAGTTTTTCTGAAATTACGGATATTCCTCAAACTGCATTTTTGTCGAAAGAGTTGCCAACTAATGAAATAAGAACGCTTGAGTTGGTTCCTCACGAAGTGTGTTTGAAAGATAAAAAGAAATATGCCTCTAATTTCAAAATTGTAGAAATTGAGAGCAATCAAATAAATGGAGCTCGCATTGTTCAGAAAACAGGCGATAAGTATGTGGTGATCAATCCGCTTTATCCACCTTGGCAGTCGGCAGAGTTGGATGCTACATATAATTTACCATTTACGCGCCAGCCTCATCCGAAATACAAAGATAGAGCGATTCCAGCTTTTGAGATGATAAAATTTTCAGTCAATTTGCATCGAGGCTGTTTTGGAGGTTGTGCTTTCTGCACCATTTCGGCTCATCAGGGCAAGTTTATTGTTTCGAGAAGCAAAGCCTCTATTTTAGAAGAGGTGAAAGAGATCAGCAAACAGCCCGATTTCAAAGGAAATATCAGCGACTTAGGAGGCCCCTCAGCCAATATGTACGCTATGCAAGGAAAAGATTTGTCGATTTGTGAAAAATGCAAACGTCCTTCTTGTATTCATCCCAATATTTGTTTCAATTTGGATATCAATCATAGTGCACTGACTGATATTTATAAATCAGTAGATAAGCTGCCCGGTATCAAACGCTCATTTATAGGCAGCGGCGTTCGATATGATATGTTGCTTTTTGATAAGAAAGATGGAGCAACTAATAAAAGCCAAAGAGAGTATGCTCGTGAACTGATAAGCAAACACGTTTCAGGAAGATTGAAAGTGGCACCTGAACACACTTCAGAGCGAGTATTGAAATTGATGAGAAAACAGTCTTTTGATTATTTTTATCAATTCAAAAATCTTTTTGATCAAATCAATCAAGAATCGGGCTTAAATCAACAACTGATTCCCTATTTTATTTCAAGTCATCCGGCTTGTAGCAATGAAGATATGGCCGAGTTGGCAGCCAAAACAAAAGATTTGAACTTCCGATTGGAGCAAATTCAAGATTTCACCCCAACACCGATGACTGTTGCCACTGAAATTTACTACTCAGGTTATCATCCATACACCTTGGAGCCTGTCTATACAGCGATAAGCAAGGAAGAGAAGTTGGCGCAGCGTAAATATTTCTTTTGGTACAAGAAGGAGAATCGCCGTGAAATAGAAAATGATTTGAAAAAAATGAACCGCCTTGACTTGCTGAAAAAACTGAAGGAGAGGTAAGCGAATAAAAATAGATGCAATTTCAAAAATGTATTGGACGTTTTTGGTTTTGAACCTATGTTATTTCTTTCTGCGTCTAATCATTACGAAAGCATACATGAGACTCATCAATGAGAGTATAATTAAACCATCACCCACAGGGGCTAATTGGTCACCACTGTTCAAAGTTGTAGGGCGTGGCCCTATTAATGGATCTCCGTTATCTGTTTGGGGTGTAGCAAATGGGACCGATATCACTCCACCTCCGAAAGTGCCATCCGATATGTTTGTCGTGTAACTGCCCGATACCGACGAGCGACCTGCACTGAGTGTCATCGAACCACCCGCCATACTTCCGCCATTGAGATTGCTGCTATACTTTTCGTTTTTTGAAATTAAGCTGTAAGTTTTCCCGTTGTTTCCAAAAGCATTTGAAGATATATTCAGATTGTCAATAGCTTTTGATGCATCTGCTAACTCATCAATGATATCTTCAAAAATGTTGTTATCATGAGATTGTTGAAAATATTGTTTGTTTGCAAAAAAAACAACTATTTATAACAGATTTGTAATCTGTATTTTAACTCCCGTTGGTTGTAGTTTATATTGCAAGTGATGCGATGAGTTTATGTTGCATTGATTTGCTTTAGTAAGTTTTGTTGAAATATTAATCTAAATATGTGCAATAAGTTTCAAACTGTAATTTATCCTTGCTTAGTGGTTTGAGACTTAAATAAAAATGGATATCCATTGCTTGAATGAATATCCATTTTGATTTTCAAATTTGTTGTTTCTATACCAAAATACAAGCTAAAGCGATGCTGTAAAACTTGGTTAGCGAACTATCACTTCGTGATGTAAGTACGCAGGGTTTTTCTGTGCCATATAATAATCCACCCATTTCTGTGTCGGCAAAAACCGATAGTGTTTTATAGAAAACATTGGCAGAGGCAAATTCTGGAAAAATTACCACATCGGAATCGCCCAAAATAGGAGTTGGAATGTTTTTAATAGCTCCTTTCTCTTCATCCAAAGCGAGGAAAATATCTAAAGGACCATCCAATAATATATCGCCAAACTCACCATCTCGCCATGCTTGTTTGATCTCTAAATAATCATCCATAAACATCAATTTCGATCCATATTTCTCTGTTGCGTGTATCAAAGATACTTTTGGTTGTTTAATTCCAAATTTGTGGCAAGTATCAACTGCGTATTTAATCATAGCAGTGCGTTGTTTCACCGTAGGGTAGGGGATTACTGCTGGGTCGGTAAAGAACAGCAACTTATGATATCGTGGAATTTCAAGAGCGGCGTTGTAGGTGAGCACATTGCCGGGAGGTAGCAAGCCTTTCTCTTTATCTAAAATGGCTCTCAGTATCACATCTGTATTGACTAAACCTTTCATCAAAATATCAGCTTCACCCTCTTTCACCATTCTCACGGCTTCTAATGTTGCCTCTTGGGCATCGGGTACATCAATGATATGAACGTGTTCTAAAATTTCGGGTTTGCTGTAAAGTGTGGTTGTTTCAATCTCAGCTACATCGCCCAAAAGGTAGGCTTCAACTATACCCTCTTCAACTGCTCTCAATACAGCTTCTACAGTATGACTGTCCACAGCATTAGCAACCGCAATGCGTTTTCTTGTTTTGTTACTTTGTAAATGCTTTGTTAAGTCTGCAAATGACTTTATTGCTTCCATGTAGATTTATTTTAATTTTTTGTGTTTGCTACAAAATTATGAATAAAAATCTATTTGGCAAATAGATACTTTTAAGCGTGATAATGCCCAATAAGATACAAATTCCAAAAAGAACAATTAAGGGTAAATATCAAATTAAATTACAATCAAATAGATATAAATAATTGCTTTTGTTAATTATTTGTCTCAATTTTGTAAATCGAAATTTTTCTAAAAAAACAATAAAAGATTTTTGGATTATACTGTTCGTAGATTACTATTGATAATAAACATAACAAAAAATAAAAGATATGAAACAGAGAACAATTTCTTCTTGGCAAGGAGGTCTGAAGTTTGAAACTGACTTGGGTAACGGTCATAAGTTGGTAACCGATGCAGCTGTTGAGGCAGGTGGCGGTAATGAAGGGCCTCCACCAAAAATATTAATGCTCAATGCTTTGGCTGGTTGCACAGGCATGGACGCCATCTCCATTCTAAAAAAAATGCGGGTTGATGTAAAGTCCTTTAATGTGATTGTTGAAGCCGATATGCGTGAGGAGCATCCTAAGTATTATGAAAAAATGCATGTGATTTATGAGTTTACAGGTGAAGATTTGCCTCTCGCAAAATTAGAAAAAGCTGTAAACCTCTCTAAGGAACGTTACTGCGGAGTGGAAGCGGTATATAAACAAGTGATTGAACTGACTCACGAAATCAAAGTGATAGAGGGGTAAAATAGTGTCAATTTGAGTAAAAGCCGAAAGAGATTATCCTAATACTTTCGGCTTTTGCTATTTTTAAACAAGTCAAATATCTATCCGTTATTCATTTATAACTTATATTTCACATTTATTATAAATGATATGTTTTATTACATTTAATATTATGGTTATCTTTGAACTCTTAAATATATTATCGTTTAACTCTAATAAATAGACATGAACAATTACCTTAAAAACAGACACATCGGTATCTCGGAAGAAGAGAAAAAGATGATGCTTAAAAAGATTGGATTGAACACAATCGACGAATTAATCAAGGAGACTATTCCAGCAGATATCCTTTTAACCGAAAATCTACAACTGCCAGCTCCGCTCACAGAGCGAGAATATTTAGAGCATATCATAGCTTTAGGAAATAAAAACAAACTTTTCACCTCTTATATCGGACAAGGTTGGTATGACACCATTTCGCCATCGGTGATTATTCGAAATGTTTTTGAAAACCCAACTTGGTACACCTCTTACACACCTTATCAAGCTGAAATTTCACAAGGTCGTTTGGAAGCATTGCTAAATTTCCAAACTGCTGTTGCTGATTTTACAGGCTTACCTCTCACCAATGCATCGTTATTGGATGAGGCTACTGCTGCAGCAGAGGCGGTTACACTTGCCTACAACACTCGCAGTAAAGATAAGAAAAAAGCAAACGCAAATATTGTTTTTGTAGATAAAAACGTATTTCCTCAAACTTTAGCTGTTATACACACACGTGCTTATGCACAAGGTTTGGAAGTAGAAGTGGGCGATTATCAAGCAATAGAATATACCGACAAACACTTTGCTGTTTTGGTGCAATATCCTAATGGCAATGGTAGTATTGAAGATTACGCTGCACTCACAAAAGAAGCTCATGACAATGAATGTTTGGTAGCTGTAGCAGCCGATATTTTAAGTTTAGCTTTGCTTACACCTCCTGCTGAGTGGGGTGCCGACATTGTTTTTGGCTCTACCCAACGCTGGGGTATTCCTATGTATTATGGTGGTCCATCTGCCGCTTATTTTGCTACGCGTGAGGAGTACAAACGCGATGTTCCGGGTAGAATTATCGGAATCAGTAAAGATGTAAATGGTCGTTTGGCATTGCGTATGGCGCTTCAAACTCGCGAACAACACATCAAACGCGAAAGAGCTACATCCAATATCTGTACAGCTCAAGCACTATTGGCTACTATGGCAGGTTTTTATACCGTTTATCATGGTGCTGATGGCATTAAAAATATTGCTTCACGTATTCATTCCATTGCTACTTATGTGAATGAAGTTTTGGAGGTGTATGGTTTCTCACAAAGCAATAGCAACTTCTTTGACACGCTGAAGGTTTCACTTCCTGATGGGGTAAATCTTGATAAGTTTAGAAAGATAGCTGAAGATAACGAGGTCAATTTCCGTTATTTTGAAACTGGTGAAATAGGTATTAGTTTTGACGAAACTACCAATTTGGATGATGTCAATACCTTGATTGAGGTTTTTGCTACAACAGTAGGTAATAACCCTGTTTTTGCAACAAAAGAGAATATTTTAAATTTAAAATCATTTGATGAGAAATTTGATCGTCAATCCGATTACCTTACACACGAGGTGTTTAATTCGTATCATACCGAAACAGAGATGATGCGATATATCAAGAAATTGGAGCGCCGCGACATATCTTTGACTCACTCAATGATCTCTTTGGGATCTTGCACAATGAAATTGAATGCCGCTTCTGAGATGTTGCCATTGAGCCGTCCTGAGTTTTCGGGTATTCATCCATTAGCTCCTAAAAATCAAACAGAAGGTTATACCGAACTGATCGAAGGTTTAGAAGATTACCTACGTATTATCACAGGTATGGATGCAACCAGTTTGCAACCCAACTCTGGTGCTGCAGGTGAGTTTGCAGGATTGGTATCAATCAAATCATACTTGCATAGCAAAGGTGAAACCAATCGTACTGATATCTTAATTCCAGCTTCGGCACACGGAACAAACCCCGCAAGTGCTGTTCAGTGTGGATTTAAACCCGTTATTGTTAAGAGTGATGAGAACGGTAATGTGGATATGGAAGATTGGAATTTGAAAGTAGAAAAGCATGCTGACACTTTGGCAGGATGTATGATTACCTATCCATCGACACACGGGATTTTTGAAACAAACATTCGTGAATTGTGTGACTCTGTACACAAATTTGGTGGTCAAGTCTATTTGGATGGTGCTAATATGAACGCACAAGTAGGTCTGACCAATCCTGGATTCTTTGGTGCTGACGTTTGTCACCTCAATTTACACAAAACATTTGCTATCCCACACGGTGGTGGCGGTCCTGGTGTTGGTCCTATCTGCGTAAAAGAACATTTAATAGAGCATCTACCTGACAAGAACTTCGGTAAAAACACGGTTTCAGCTGCACCTTATGGAAGTGCTGGTGTGTTTGCTATTACTTATGGCTATATCCGAATGTTGGGAACAGAGGGTCTGAAAGCTTCAACCGAAACTGCTATTTTAAGTGCCAATTATTTAGCTGAATTGCTAAAAGATAGTTATGGTATTGTCTATTCAGGTGCAAATGGTAGGGTAGGACACGAATTGATTTTGGAGTGCCGCAACTTCAAAAAAGATTCTGGCGTCAACGAAACGGATATTGCTAAACGTTTGATCGACTATGGATTCCACGCTCCGACCCTTTCATTCCCAGTGGCGGGAACTTTGATGATAGAGCCAACAGAGAGTGAGTCGTTAGCTGAGCTTGATCGCTTTGCAACAGCATTGTCAAGTATTTACAATGAAATCAAAGAGATTGAGAATGGCGAAGCTGATAAAGAAAATAACGTTTTGAAAAACTCTCCACATCCAGAATATTTGGTAACAAGTGATGAGTGGGCTTTCCCATATTCACGTAAAAAAGCTGCTTATCCAGCTCCTTGGATTGCCGAAAATAAGTTTTGGGTAAATGTTGCTCGCGTAGATAATGCCTACGGTGATAGAAATTTGGTTTGCACCTGCATCCCAACTTCTGAATGGCAAGATGAGTTTTGAGAAAAACGTCATATATAAATAAAAAAAATGCTTATCGAAAGATGAGCATTTTTTTTATATTATTTTGAAAATCGGCTTTGAGCTATTTGATTCCGTGCATCAACTTTTGCAATCTTTTTGATAACGCAAATAAAATCACAGCTGCAATGGCAGAGATAATTACAAATACCATAAAGAAATCGAACAATGAGGCAACTTCAAAGCCAAATAGATATTTGATTTTTCCCTCCTCTGGATAAAGCGTACTTAATGCACCTGCAAATTTATTGGCTGTAGCCATAGATAGATACCACACCCCCATAAGCAGCGAAGCAAAACGCACGGGAGCTAACTTATTGACCATCGAAAGCCCAATTGGAGAGAGGAAAAGCTCACCCATTGTGTGAATAAAATAGAGGCTTGTGAGCCACAAGATGCTGACACGCATACCGGGTTCTACGCCACGCACACCAAGAGCAATGATTAGATATCCCAGCGATAAAAGGAATAATCCCAAAGCTTGTTTTACAGGCGATGAAGGTTCAAGGTTTTTATTACCCAACCACACCCATAAGTTGGCAAAAATTGGAGCTAAAAGAATAACAAACACCGCATTAAACGATTGAAACCAACTTGTTGGCATCACCCAATCACCAAACAAATTACGATTGGTCTGTTCTTCTGCAAAATAGGTCAAGGAAATACCAGCTTGCTCAAATGCAGACCAGAAAAATATAACAAAAAACGCAATGATGTAGATCACCCATATACGCTGACGCTCGATCTTGGTGAGCGACTTATCTGAAATTACAAATGCAGGAATAACGATACAAGCCGCATAGATAAATGCACCAATCAAATCACCATTGAAAAGATAATAAAATAGGCCAAACAACGCAATTGCACCAAGAGCCCAAAGAGCAATCTCTTTAGATGTCAATTTTACTTTCTCTGTTTTTATTTCAGAATCATTGGCGGTTTGTTTGCCTGCAGGCACTACTCCCAATGCACTTCCATCGGGTGCTACTAAATATTTATCTTTCCAAGTTACATAGATAAACAGACAGAGAGCAGAAACAATTGCAGCTACCAAAAAGCCCCATTTGAAGTCGGCAGGATTACCCGTGTCGCCCAAAAACCCACACACCAAAGGTGCTGCGAAAGCACCCAAATTCACACCCATATAGAATATGGTATAAGCAGCATCCAATCGGCGGTCGCCTTTTTCATAAAGTTGACCTACGAATGTTGACACATTGGGTTTGAAAAAACCATTCCCAAAAATCAATCCGCCTAAGCCTGTGTACATCAACAAGAGAGCAATCTCCTTTTGCTGAAAGAAAACAGCACTCAAAAACATCAAGAGCTGCCCAATAACCATAAGCACTGCACCCCAAAACACAGAACGTCTCATACCCCAATACTTATCGGCAATATAACCACCAATAAGGGGAGTGAGATAGACTAAACCTGTATAATTTCCATAAACTAAGGATGCAAACTCCTTATCCAAGACCAAAGCTTTGATCATATAAAGCACGAATAAGGCACGCATACCGTAATATCCGAAACGTTCAGCAATGGCTACGGTGTAGATAAAATATAACCCACCAGGGTGTTTTTTTGAAACAGCTTGTGACATATTATTTATTTAATTTGATTTGAATGGTGCAAAAGTAGTTAAATTATAGTGAAAAGATAACAATTATCACTGATAAGTTTTCTTCACTTTGATTTGATTCGATGATCAGGTGCTCAGCAAAACTTAATCTTCAAGCTCTATCGATACACTTTCGACTGCTCCACCCAAAGGCGGATTAAGTTTTGATAATTTTACTTTCAAATGTTTTATTTGTGGAAAATTGTTCTTGATGGATGAAAAAATACGTTGAATTACGTGCTCCAATAAGTTAGAGCTGATCTCCATCTCTTGCTTCACTACATCATACACTTCCTGATAGTTGAGCGTATCATCTAAGTTGTCAGATTGCTGTGCCAAATCGGTATTCAACACCATGCTTAGATCTACAATAAAAGTGTTGCCCAACTGTTTTTCAAAATCAAAAAATCCGTGATGAGCGTGAAACTTCATCTCGTTCAGTCTTATTGTTGTCATTTCTATTTCTAATTATTTTGTACAAATGTAGTAAATAAAATTATAACAAAGGGAATAAAAAGATCCTATGCAAAACCCGAATAGTAAAATACGTGCCAAATCAAAATGAAATGCGTTAGGTTTGTATCTTTGATTATCCCTTTTAATACTTCAAATTTGCTTTTTCGTTAATATCCTTCTCATTACTTACAGGAACCAATGTGAATCCCCATTTGTAGTTTTGATTGGCAGGGATGGAATATTCGGGAAGCGGACGAGCACCCCAGCTGTTGTATCCTGCAACGCCTTGTTGTTTCA
>CAYFRA010000017.1:0-2958 GCA_964345395.1 uncultured Paludibacter sp.
AAAGAGAATATCGCTTTGCTTTCAGAGGGTCGCAACGATTGGATCATCAGCGAATTAGGCATTTTATATACCGGTGCCGCCAATGTGCCTCTATCTATCAAGTTGGAGGAGAGCAATGATCTCACTTTTCGTTTGAATCATTCGGAGTCGAAGTTGATTGTTGTGTCTGGTCAGCAATTGCCAAAAATCAGAAAAATTGTTGACCAACTCCCAACAGTCGAAAAGATAATTGTGTTGGATGAGATGGATAAATACGAAAGCAACGAAATGTCGAAAAAAGAGCTGTTGGAAATGGGCGAGAAGTTTATAAAAAAGAACCCAAATGCTGTGTTGGAGCGGAGTGCCGCTATTCTTCCTGATGATTTGGCAACTATCAGTTACACTTCGGGCACTACTGCCGACCCCAAGGGCGTGATGCTTACCCACAGAAACTATACGGCTAATGTGGAGCAAGCTCTTTCGCTGATGACGATTCCTACTACATTTAAAACCTTGATTATTTTGCCTTTAGACCACTGTTTTGCCCACGTAGCTGGCTTCTATAGCTTTATGGCATCGGGTGCAAGTGTGGCTACTGTGCAGGTGGGTAAGAGTGGTTTTGAAACATTGAGAAATATACCTATAAACATCAATGAGATAAAACCCAATTTGCTTTTAAGCGTCCCTACTTTGGCAAAGAATTTTAAGAAAAACATTGAAAGCAATATCCGCAAACAAGGCAAAATGGTGCAGTGGATGTTCGATACAGCTATGAATATGTCTTATTCATACAACAAAGAGGGGCATAACAAGGGAAAAGGTGTGCAGATATTCAAAAAACCTATTTTGGCACTATTTGATAAGATATTGTTTAGTAAAATACGCGAGGGTTTTGGCGGACAATTGGAGTATTTTATTGGCGGGGGAGCACTTCTTGATATCGACTTGCAAAGATTTTTTTATGCCGTTGGTATGCCGATGTATCAAGGCTATGGCTTGTCAGAAGCTACGCCTATCATCTCTTCCAATGGCGAAAAACGTCATAAATTAGGTTCGTCTGGTTATCTGGTGCAACCTATGGAGTTGAAAATCTGTGACGATGAAGGTAATTCGCTACCCAATTATCAAAAAGGTGAGATTGTAATCAAAGGTGAAAATGTAATGGCAGGTTATTACCGCAATGAAAAAGCGACAGCTGAAACCGTTCGTGATGGCTGGCTCTATACGGGCGATTTGGGTTATATGGATGATGATGGTTTCCTTTATGTTTTGGGGCGTTTCAAGAGTTTGCTTATCTCCAGTGATGGCGAAAAATACAGTCCTGAAGGCATCGAAGAGGCTGTTGTTGAAAATTCAAAATTGATTGACCAATGTGTGCTTTATAATGATCAAAGTCAATTTACATCAGCTATTCTTGCTGTAAACAGAGAACTTTTAGCACGTGAGTTAAAGCAGAAAGATGCAAATCTAACTCTTCAAACAGAAGAAGGTAAACTTGCAGCTCTCAAACTTGTTGATGCCGAACTGAATGAATACCGCAAAGGTGGTAAGTTTGAAGGGATGTTTCCAGAGAGATGGTTGCCGAGCTTGTATGTGCTTGCCGAAGAAGACTTTACCGAAGCAAATGGCCTGATCAATAGCACGATGAAGGTGGTGCGTGGCAAAGTGGAGGAGAGGTATAAAGATGGTTTGGATATTCTATACAGTGCCGGTGGCAAGGATGAGATTATCAAATACAATTTAAAATCATTATCATAATTAAACAATAGATACTATGGTTATTCATTTCTTATTGAATGGAATGAATAATCATAGTCCTATTTATATAGTATTTATTTAATCCTTTTATATTGAAAAAGGAATTTCAAATATGAATAAAAAAGAGATTCAAGCATATGCTGGCTTGGTATTGATGACGATAATCATTGGTATGTCATTTATATTTGTCAAGCTGGCTCTTAAACACGCCAATCCGGTCGATATCTTAGCACAACGATTTTTGATAGCCAGCATTGCAATAGTTCTCTATTATTTACTCATTCGTCGTCGCAAGCCTCAAATAGGAAAGCGAAATATATTGCCACTTTTGTTACTTTCCCTGTTTTATCCCATATTTCTTTTTCTATTTCAAACCTTGGGTTTACAATTTACTTCAGCTTCAGAAGCAGGTATTATATCAGCCATTGCACCCATTCTCACATTGATCTTAGCTGCAATTATTCTGAAAGAGAAGAGCAATAAGTGGCAGGTTGGAAGTGTGTTTTTGTCGGTCGTAGGTGTTGTCTATATCATTTATAAGAATGGAGTAGGGGCTGTAAGCTCCGAAACCCTAAGAGGAGATATTTTAATTCTGCTTTCGGTTATATCGATGGCTTTCTATTTTGTGATAGGTAGGTTGATGAACCGCAGGGTAAACGCAATGGATATTACGCTTTTTATGACTCTTACGGCTGCCATTGTTTTCAACCTATACGCCTATTTCTCACACTGCAAAGATGGCTCATTAGAGAATTACTTTTTAGCATACCAGAGTACAACATTTATATGGAGTATTCTCTATTTAGGGATTTTATCTACGGTTGTTACCTCGTTTCTAACCAACAATGCATTGAAAGTGATACCTGCATCGCAAGTCTCTATTTTCAACAACCTAAGCCCGATCATTACAGTATTTGCAGGTATTCTGTTTTTAGGCGAAAACCTCTTTTACTACCACATCATCGGTGGACTTTTGGTCTTGTTGGGGATAATCGGGGTCAATTTTTTGAAAAGCAGATAAAAAACGAGCCAAATTGACTCATCAATCACTCACAGCCATAGTTCTGTTTACAATCTTGCAATTCTTTTTATCTCCTCGATAATGGCTTGTGCAAATTTATCTGCTTGCTCTTGGCTACTCGCTTCCGAATAGATGCGAATAATGGGTTCCGTGTTTGATTTGCGAAGATGTACCCATCCTTGTGGAAAATCAATTTTCAC
>CAYFRA010000017.1:3058-27549 GCA_964345395.1 uncultured Paludibacter sp.
GTTCCGTGTTTGATTTGCGAAGATGTACCCATCCTTGTGGAAAATCAATTTTCACTCCATCTATATCATTCACTTCAAATTGTCGGTAACTCCCTTTTATCACAGCCAAAACTCCATCTACATCTATTGTGGGTGTAAGTTCAATTTTATTTTTACTAATAAAATACTCAGGATAGTTAGCTTTAAGCTCCGACACTTTCTTGTTTTCGTGTGCCAAGTGCGATAAAAATAGTGCTATGCCTACCAAGGCATCACGTCCATAATGATTAGCTGGATAAATCACTCCTCCATTGCCTTCGCCTCCAATTACAGCCTTGGTTTTTTTCATCATATTCACCACGTTTACCTCA
The DNA here is from genome assembly GCA_964345395.1 of uncultured Paludibacter sp. Classification (GTDB taxonomy): domain Bacteria; phylum Bacteroidota; class Bacteroidia; order Bacteroidales; family Paludibacteraceae; genus UPXZ01. The sequence continues at coordinate 3,409 of CAYFRA010000017.1, forward strand.
CCAACAGCCGAAGCGTTGTATTCGCAGTTGTAACGCTCTGTTACATCACGCAATGCACGTGTTGAGCTTAAATTGGAAACAGTATTGCCCGGTGTATGTTTCAGTACATAGTCAGCGATAGCTACTAAGGTGTATTCTTCGCCAAACATAGTGCCATCCTCGCAAATAATGGCTAATCGATCCACATCGGGGTCAACCACAAAACCGACATCATAATTACCAACTTGCATCACTTCTGATATTTCTGTTAGGTGCTCGGGTAGGGGTTCTGGATTGTGTGGAAAATGCCCATTGGGTGTACAGTAAATCTCTTTCGTTTCGCTAACACCCAAAGCATCTAATAGAGCAGGAATAGCGACACCACCAACAGAATTGACACAGTCTATAGCCACTTTGAACTTGGCTTTGCGTATGCTCTCAACATCAACCAAATCCAAAGCTAAAATACTCTCTATATGTTTTTGCAAATAGTCATCATTGAATGTAACTTTACCTATTTCGTCCACATTTGCATAGCTGTATTCATCTTTTTCAGCAAATTCGAGAATTCTCAATCCATCATCGGCACTCAAAAACTCTCCTTTTTCATTGAGTAATTTTAGTGCGTTCCACTCTTTGGGATTGTGGCTTGCGGTGAGTATAATCCCTCCAGCAGCACCCTCCATCACTACCGCTTTTTCGGTTGTAGGTGTGGTAGCCAAACCCAAATCGACTACATCCATTCCCATACCAAGCAGTGTTCCCACTACAAGCTGATTGACCATTTCGCCCGAAATGCGAGCATCACGCCCCACCACAATAGTTTTGCTGTCAGAAGCTTTTCTTGAGAGTATAAATTGAGCGTAGGCTGAAGTGAATTTTACAATATCTAAAGGTGTTAAACCTTCACTTACGCGTCCACCAATGGTACCTCTGATGCCAGAGATTGATTTTATTAAAGACATTATTAGCTTAATGTGTGTATTTAGTGTTGATTTATTTAATAGCAGTTATCTTCAAATGATACATCACAGGTATCAATCGGTCTCTACCAAGCGAGTAAGCCTCTACATTGAGATTGGATGGCACTATGGCATAAGCTTCAGAACCTAAGTTTTTCATGATACCTAAGGCTTCATGAAGACCAGCACCATAGGTATTGATAGCCATATTGGTTCCATAAATCATACTCGATGGGTTGTGAAAGTCACGAGCTTCCCAATTTTGTACTCTGATTGTTAAATCATCATCCAATTCGTGTTCTTTGAAACGATAGGCAACTGTAAGGTTGTTTCGAAGTGTATCGTTTTTATCACCTACTTTAATGATGTTGATATAGAGACCTGATGAGGTTTTATAATAGGTTTTTTCGGGCCAATTATCCATTTCAGGTTTCTCATCCACAACCGTGATGTCGAAGTTTTTAATAAAGTTTTTGATTACAACTTCCTCTTCATCTTGCAACTGTGAGTAGGTAGGATCGCTGTTACAAGCTATAAAGCTACTTGACAAAAGCAATGTTGCAATTATCGGTAGCATTTTTAAAATAGATATGTTCTTGATATTCACTTTCTATCTTTTTTGTTTGATGAAATAATCTGCAAATATCCGATATTTTACTGAACTATGCAAAATAAAGGTATTATAAAGAGTTAAGAAAATAGACATTTGTAAAATAAATTGTTTTTCTATTTAATTTAAAATACTATCTAATGTTAGCGATACTGATGATATCGGCAAAAACACCTGCCGCCGTTACACTTGCACCTGCACCATAGCCTTTTACAATTAATGGATGTTCGTTGTATCGTTCTGATTTGATTGATATAATATTATTACTGCCTTGCAAATCATAAAATGGGTTGTCATGGCTAATTTCACGAAGACCAACTTTACATTTACCCATATCCATACTTGCTACAAATCTCCAAGCTTGATTTTGTTTGACAAGCTCTTTGCGTTTTATTTCAAACTCTTCATCCAATTCTGTGATGTTTTTCCAGAAATCATCAAGACTACCGTTGAAATACTTTTCACCTACAAACAGCTCTCTTTCTACATCATCTTGTTCTATTTGATACCCAGCTTCGCGTGTGAGTATCACCAATTTACGAATCACATCTATACCGCTTAAATCAATGCGTGGGTCGGGCTCTGAAAATCCCATCTCTTGCGACATTTTTATTGCTCTACTTAGTGGAATATCTTCACTGATGGTGTTGAATATAAAATTAAGCGTACCTGACACCACAGCTTCCATTTGCAAAATTTTATCACCGCTGTTGGTCAAATTGTTCATCGTGTTGATGATAGGTAGTCCAGCACCTACATTGGTTTCAAACAAAAATTTAACCCCTCTATCACGAGCAGTCTCTTTTAATTTTTGATAGTTTTCAAAATCGGAAGATGCTGCAATCTTATTGGCGGCTATTACTGATATGTTGTTTTCTAATAGATTTTGATATATTTCTGCTACCTCTTCGTTTGCTGTGCAATCAACAAAGACAGAGTTGTAGATATTCATCTCAATTATTTCATCTTTGATTTGCTTGGTAGAAGATTTTATTCCCTCGTTTTGCAATGTTTCTATACAGTTTTCCAAATCAATCCCCGAACGATCAAAAATCATTTTTTTACTTGATGCTATTCCTACTACATTGATTCTGAGTTTGTTTTGATCCATCAGCTTTTGTCGTTGCTCGTTGATCTGTTTGAGTAAGCTACCACCAACCGTGCCGACACCCACTATGAAAAGATTGAGTTCTTTATAATCAGATAAGAAAAATGATTCGTGAATGACGTTTAGAGCTTTTCGATGCTCCGACTTGCTGATAACGCAAGAGATATTGGTTTCCGAAACGCCCTGTGCAAATGTTACCACGTTGATACCATTTCGACCTAAAGTATCAAAAAGCTTACCTGCAATGCCGGGTGTTCCTTTCATACCATCACCAACAATTGCAATGGTTACCAAATCTTTGATAGCCACCACTTTGGACATTTCTCCTTGTTGAATTTCGGCTTTGAATTCTTCGTTTAATACTTTGATTGCCAGCTGACTATCATCTTCTTTTACTGCAATGGATGTGTTGTTTTCAGAAGAGGCTTGTGATACCATAAAAACACTAATGTTGTTATTTGCCAAAGCCCTAAAAATGCGATAGTTCACACCGATTACGCCTACCATTCCCAATCCATGAACAACAATCAATGTCGTGTCAGAAATTGAGGATATCCCTTTAATAAGTTGTTTGCTTTTAACATTACCTTCAAACTTACTTGAAATAAGTGTGCCAGAGGCAGTTGAGTTGAATGTGTTTTTAATTTCAACAGGTATGTTTTTGTGATAAACAGGAAATATGGTTGGCGGATAGATAACTCTCGCACCAAAGTTGGAGAGCTCCATCGCTTCACTAAAACTTAAATGATTAATAACATATGATTTGCTGATAATTTTTGGATCAGCAGTCATAAAACCATCAACATCTGTCCAAATCTCTAACTTGTTGGCATTGAGTGCCGAAGCAATGATAGAGGCTGTATAGTCAGATCCACCTCTTCCTAAATTGGTTGTTTTGTTAGTGAGAATATCACTTGAAATAAAGCCACCACAAACAGAAAATTGTGGAATATTTAAGAATTTATCCTTGATTAAATTGTTCGTTGCTGGAAAATCTACCATATTTTTATCATATTCAAATGAGGTTTTGATAAACTCACGTGAATCAAAATGCACTGCACCACCAATCAGTTTGCTAACGATGATGGAAGAGAGCAGTTCGCCATAGCTTACTATGGTATCGGTGATGCGACTTGAGATATCTTTAATCAAATAAATTCCCCGCAAAATATTACTTAAATCTTTAAAATGAGCCTCTAAAAGTTCATTTGTTAGAGATATATCTTGTATATTTAATTCTGTAAGTAAGTTGAAATGTCTTTGATAAACTTCATCTAATTGGAGCATATAGTTGGAGTCGCCCATCGCAGCCATTTCTGAAATTGTATAAAGCTTGTCTGTAACACCTGATAGGGCTGATACAACTACAATTGTAGCTTCGTTTTGAGATTCAACAATTTTTTTTACTTCAACCAATCCTTTAGCAGAACCAACAGAAGAGCCTCCAAATTTTAATACTTTCATCTTTTATAATATTCAGTTATAATAATCTTTTTATCAAATAATACTAATTAAATAAACCATCAAAGATGGATAATATATCATCGCCGATTTGAAATAGTTCATCTAAGTTTGTTTCTAAATCACTGCTTTCCATAGGGTTTAATTCATCAAATAGTTGCAAGTCCTTAGGTATTTGAGGGACGTACACATTTTTGAACGCTCCAAAACCAATTCGCCTATTTTCACCCTTGTAGTTGATGGTAGAGATAGAAAATAGATAATAATTTTCGTAGCCCACTTTATAATCGACTATAGATTGGATTGACTTATCGATTATTTTATCAAGATTATCTTTCAATTTCTCATTTCCACTTAATTGATGTAATAAGAATTTGGCTATCTCACCCATTTCATCAGCCTTGCTTATTTGACTCTCCATTTCATTATGCACATATTCGTTCAATCTTTTTGCTACAGCTTCTTTGTGCATATCTTCATTGGGATTGAAAAAATATGCAGCAGCTAAGATTGCCAACAATAGGATAAATAAAATAAGTTTTTTCATTGTAAAAAAAATTGATTAGCTCAATAAGAAATGAGATGATTCAACAAACAAAAATTAGATTTCCGTTTTAAACGTGCAATATTACTCATTTTTTAGCAATAATTCATTTAATAGGCTTAAAAAGCACAGAAGTTTTGTGTAATTTCAAAAAATAGTTTACTTTTGCAGTGCTTTTTCAAAAAAGCGGATAGGTCCGGTAGCTCAGCTGGATAGAGCAACAGCCTTCTAAGCTGTGGGTCGTGGGTTCGAATCCCGCCCGGATCACAAAAGAAAAACGCAACTTTCTAATATTTAGTTAGTTGCGTTTTTTCGTTTGTCTGATTTGTACACGTTTTGTGCACATAAACATTTCTCAATCTTTTAAATAATACTCTACGGTACTCACAATTCTTACATTTTTGATATGAGGGGTGTTGTTATCTCTGTCGTATATGCTGAATTGACCTTGATTAGCAGTTTTGATTTTTCCCAGTTTGCTGTTTGAGTCTTCAGCAAATTTCATAGCAGCTTCGCGTGCGTTTTTTGTAGCTTGTTCAATCATAGTTGGTTTTATGTCGTTTAGTTTTGTAAACATAAACTGTACATTGTACTCATAATCACCGCCTACAACTGCAACACCTTGCTTCATTAGCTCCCCTTGTTGGGAAAGTAATTCACGAACCAAATCAACTTTATCAGAGCTAACAGTAATTACAGACGTCAGATTATACCGATAAAGAGAGTTGTTGCTACTGTAGCGTTCTGCTTCCAAATCCACTATTTTGGGTGAAGTTGTGCTAATCTCATCCCGACTGATACCGTGATTAATTAGAAAATTTATAACTTTTTGATTCTTCACGCTATAGTTTTCATAGAGTGTGTTGAGTTCATTGCCGACATCTTTATAGACAATTGGCCAAATCACACGATCGGCATTGACCTCCATTTCAGCCAATCCCTTTACACTAACCACACGGTTGAGGGTGTGAAAACTCTGAATACCTTGCTTGATAAACAGACCTAAAAGTATTACTCCAACACTTAAAATTACAGCTTCAATTATTTTATTCTTCATATTCCTACTTGTTTTGGGTAAATGATTGTTGGTACAAAGTTAGTTTTATAATTTGATATTCAATTAAAAATCGTCATAAATAATTTCTTAATTATTTTCAATGATAAATCTTGGTTGTTAAATTCCAAAATGAAAGTTTTAAATAGCTTTTTATTAGCAAAAACAATGATCTGATATAAATCTTCTTAAGCTTATTGTAAAACTTTAACACGGTAAATTGAATCAAATTCTATACTTTTGCATATACAAACTAAGTAAATTTATCAATACATTCTGATTCACAATCTCTTATAATAAGAAGTTGTAGGAATTAGATACTAACAAAAAACGTATGAAACGATTATTTTTCGCAATTTCTATGTTTGCATTTGCTGCATTAGCACTTGTATCTCAAGAAATCAAACCAACCAAGAATTTAATTTTGATGATTCCTGATGGAACATCGCAGTCGATGCTAACCGCTTCACGTTGGCTCAAAACTTACAAAGGTGAGGGTACTACGCTGCATACAGACCCTTATATATCTGGGGCAGTTACAACATTTTCTTCAAATGCACCAATAGGAGATTCGGCTCCTACCACATCTTGTTATATGACAGGTGTACCACAGCAAGCTGGCAATGTGGCTATTTATCCAGTAGTTGACCCCGAAAACGATTTGGTAAAATTGAATCCTGATAGTACTTATCAACCATTAGTAACCATCTTGGAGGCAGTGAAAGTGGAACAAAATAAAGCTACTGGTTTGGTTGTAACTTGTGAGTTTCCACACGCTACACCAGCCGACTGTTCATCACATTATTATGATAGAAGTAAATATGACTATTTAGCACCTCAAGTGGCTTACAACAACATTGATGTTGTTTTTGCTGGTGGTAATAGTATTATTACCGATGATATGAAGCAGCATCTATCAAATAAAGGTTTTGCACTATTTCAAGATGATATGGAAGGTATGATGAGCTATAAAGGTGAGAAAGTTTGGGCTTTATTTGGTGAGCGCGAAATGCCTTATGATTGGGATAGAAATCCTGAAACAACTCCATCATTAGCAGATATGACTTCAAAAGCCATAGAAGTTTTAAGCAGAAATGAGCAAGGTTTCTTTATGATGGTAGAAGGAAGTAAAGTGGACTGGGGGGCACATGGTAACGACCCAGCTGCAATTATTGGTGATTATATAGCGTTTGATGAGGCTGTTGGCAGAGCTATTGAGTTTGCAAAAAAAGATGGTAACACCACTGTAATAGTGGTTCCTGATCATAGCAATAGTGGTTTTTCTATTGGTAAAAGAGGAACTAAGAAAAATTACTCAAGAATGACATTAACTGACCTTTTTGATGATTTATCGAAAATAACGCGAACCTCAGAAGGTCTTTCAAAAATGCTTATCGATGTAGAGCCAACAGAGATGAGTAATATTTTTTATGAATATACAGGTATGACACTTACATATCAAGAACTGAGTATGTTGGTTGGTTCAAAGGATTATGAAAAAGTAAATACAGGTGACGTAAAAAATGACAATAAACTTCAAAACAACATTGTAGATATCTTTAGAGAACGACTTCCATTTGGATATACTACTGGTGGACACACAGGCGAAGATGTTTTCTTGGCGGTATATAACCCAAATGATCAAGCGTTGAGAGGCAACGTGAGAAATACAGATTTGCACAATTATATGTACCAAATCACAGGTTTGGACAAATCAATGAAACAAATTACAGGTGAAATATTTGCTAAACATCAAGATGTGTTTGATGGTTTTAAATATACGATAGATACAACAGGTGATTTCCCTATATTAACAGTGAAAAATAAACGCAACAATTTAGAAGTAAGAGCATTTAGTTCTGTAGCTAAATTGAATGGTCAAGATTTTGACTTGGGTTCAGTAACTGTTTATATTGATAAAAACGATACTTTTTATTTGCCAAAAAACTTAGTGGAGAAAATCAAATAAAAATTTATTTTATAGCCTTCTATAGCAAGGATTAAATCAATAAAAAAGAGGACTTTGTACTACACAAAATCCTCTTTTTATTATTTGTAAAGAGTTAATAATTAGTATTGTAAAGCTCTTGGTAAAGTCTTAGCTTCTTCAACCCATTTTTCAACCGAAGCCAATGGTGGGGTGCGGCGAACCAGTTTTTTATCTTCGTTTACTTCCTCCATTTTAGCTGCCAAATTGGCTGCGTTTCGTTGTGCCAGTTCAGGAACAGTATCTACACCCGCAGCTTCAAGCAATTCAGCATATTCTTGACCTACTCCGCTGATACGAAACAGATCTGCCATATTTGCGAAGCGTAAAATCAGTTTATCAGATATTTCAGTTTCTTCTGCTAATTTTTTACGTTGCGAAGGAGTTAATGTAGCTTCTAATAGTTTGTCTGTAGTATTTACACCTACATTTCTTAATTTTTCGGCCATTACTGGTCCAATTCCTTCAATTTCTTCAATTTTATAATTTGCCATGATTTAAATAAGATAAATTTGATTAATAATTCTACTCGTAAGGTTTTTCGAATCCACCTCTGATATCTATAAATCAGATTGAATAAAGTACAAATATAAAAAGATAATTTATAAAATGAAAGGAAATAAGCAAAATATAGGAGAAAATCAAAAAATATAGAAAAATCATATCTCTAATATATTAAGTTTCAAAATTAATATGTAGTTTTGTATTTCATATAAATGAAGTTTTAAATATAAAATTAAAAGATTTATGTTGAAAGAAATTGTATCAATATCGGGAAAACCTGGATTATTTAAAATCATAACTCAGGCTAAAAATATGATTATTGTTGAATCGCTTGTTGATGGAAAACGATTTCCCGCTTATTCGAGAGACAAAGTTGTAACTCTTAGTGATATAGCTATTTATACTGATAGTGGAGAGATAATTTTGGCTGAAGTTTTAGAAAAAATCAAAGAAAAAGAGCAAGGAAATAAAATCTCTGATGAGCATAAAAAAAATAACGATACATTGAGAGACTATATGTTGATGATTCTTCCTGATTTTGATCAAGATCGTGTTTATCCAAATGATATAAAAAAAATAATTAATTGGTATAATTTACTGATAGAGAGTGGTACAACAGAGTTTTTGGCAAAAGAAGATGCCGAAGGTCAAGGATTGAAAGAGGAAACAGTAGTGCCAGAAAAAGAGGTAAAAAAAGCAGTTAATAAAAAAGAAACAAAAACTCAGCCAAAACAGCAAAGCAAATCCGTTCAAAAAAAATCGGTAACTAACCGAAAAATGGGAGGGTAGAGTATCAGACAGTTATTTGAAATGCCAGTTATTCAAGATGTTATAAATATAATTGAGGATGTAGCTCCTTTGTCATTGCAAGAAAGCTATGACAATGCGGGTCTGTTGGTAGGTTATAGAAATGCCAATCTGAAAGGAATATTAGTTACTTTAGATGTAACAGAATCGGTAGTTGACGAAGCAATATCAAAAAATCATAATTTGATTGTAGCGCATCATCCTATTATTTTTGGTGGATTGAAAAAGCTAACAGGCGATGACTATGTGCAGCGAACAGTTTTGAAAGCGATTAAAAATGATATTGCTATTTACGCAGCTCACACCAACATCGATAATGTGATGAATGGTGTAAATGGCAAAATAGCAGATAAGATAGGTCTAATAAATCGCTCTATTTTGAAGCCAAAATCAGATGTTTTGTTTAAGTTAATAACATTTGTACCCAACATTCATCTTTCTTATGTGCGTCAAGCTCTTTTTGATGCTGGTGCAGGGCATATTGGTAATTATGATAGTTGTAGTTATAGCTCCGAGGGCATCGGTACATTCAAAGCGAGCGATGATGCAAAACCCTATGTTGGCGAATTGAACAAACTGCATAGTGAAGCCGAAATAAAATTAGAAGTAATACTACCTTTCTATAAAAAAACAGCAGTAGTTCAAGCACTTATCGACACACACCCCTATGAAGAGGTGGCCTATGATCTTATTCCATTAGCAAATAATTGGGATATTGTGGGTAGCGGCATGGTAGGCGATTTGGCTGAAGAGATGGATGAAGCTGACTTTTTGAAACTACTCAAGTCGAAGTTTCATCTTGAAACCATACGACACACTGCTTTTTTGAATAAAAAAATTAAAAGAGTAGCGCTGTGTGGTGGTGCAGGGAGTATGTTTTTGAAAGATGCGCTTAGGCATAAAGCAGATGTTTATATTTCTGGAGACTTCAAATATCATGAGTTTTTTGATGCAGATGGAAAGATAATTATCGCAGATATAGGGCATTATGAGAGTGAGCAATTTACAAAAGAAGTTTTTTATGAGCTTATTACAAATAAATTGCCTAACTTTGCAGTCCAAATTTCAGAAATAAATACAAATCCAATAAAATATTTTTAATAATAAGATATGGCTAAAACTAAAGCAAAAAAAGAACTGACTGTTGAAGAAAAATTAAAAGCTTTGTATGAGCTTCAAACGGTTAATTCAAAAGTGGATGAAATACGCATCCTTAGAGGTGACTTACCACTTGAAGTACAGGATATTGAAGATGATATTATTGGTCTGACTACACGTTTAGAAAATTATGAGGCAGAACTTAAAGAACTTCAACGCAATATTATTTCAAAAAATGTTGAAATAGACGAAGCTAAAATTAAAATTGAACGATACCAAGAGCAACAAAATAATGTTCGAAACAATCGTGAGTACGATAATCTATCAAAAGAGATAGAGTACCAATCATTAGAAATTGAGCTTTGTGAAAAAAATATCCGAGAATATAAAGTTTCAGTTGAACAGCGCACTGAAGATAAAGATCAAACTCAATCGCAGTTAGAGGAGAGAAAATTGGATTTGAATTCTAAAAAATCTGAGTTAGATGAGATTATTGCAGAAACCAAGCAAGAAGAAATAGTATTGCGTGAAAAAGCTAAAAAAATCGAATCAACAGTTGAAGAAAGTTTGGTCAACGCATTTAAACGTATCCGTAAAAATGTCAGAAATGGTTTAGCTGTTGTTACTGTTGATCGCGATGCTTGTGGTGGTTGCTTCAACAAAATACCTGCTCAACGTCAATTGGATATTCGTACAAGAAAAAAAATTATCGTGTGCGAACATTGTGGTAGAATTTTAGTTGATTCGGAAATTACTTCAAAAAAGAAATAATTGATTTTTATTCATAATGAAAAAGGGTAGTGCGTTCGCATTGCCCTTTTTTTTGCTTATTTTATAAGTCTAAATAAAATTTATTTATCTCTCCAGTCTTATTTTTTATAATAAAGTAAAATCAATAAATTGATTTTAATAAATGCTTTGTTTTTATTCATTTTTACTGCTTTATTCCGAACCATTATCAATATATATTGTAAATATTCGATTCTGAGAGAATTAAATGTCTTATATCTTACTATAAATCAATCTTTTATCCTCAATATTCACGTATCACTTTATAAACATTATAGAAATTGATATTCATTTTGTCTTAAATCTAAATTTTTTCTGATGAAATTAGATATGTTTTGGAAGTTTACAAATGTAACGGCCTCGAATAACACACAAATGTAAACACATTAAATATTTCCTTATATCAAGTTAAGGTATATAATACAAATGTTTATTTACATTACTATTGTAACATACCAAAGTGTTGCTGTATGTTAATTACAGATACATAGTTAATTATACATTATAATAAGCATAAAATCAGGGAGTTATCCTATTATTGTTAATTAAATCATTAGTTATTGAAAGGATTACCGCAAAATAAGTCGATTATTTGTGTTAAATGCCTACATGTTTCTATTTATACAGCTATTAATTAGAGTTTTAGTATATAATTATTAGATAATCAATTTAGTTATATCATTACTTTGCTATTGCATAATAATTCATTGATAATTGTAAGAATTAGCTGTCATGTAGAATATACAATTGTATTGATGGTATGATTTACATTTGTATATATAATTAACATGATACACTTTTGTAAAATGTTTTGTTTGTAAATTATTTTACTTATCTTTGTAAATATAACTCATGTAAATATTCACAAATGTGCTGTTAGAAATTATGACAGAAAAAGAAAGAATAGAGAAAATTATGCTTGATCAAGATTTGAATTCATCTCAATTTGCAAATGAAATAGGCATAAAGAGTCCTACACTATCTCATATACTGAATGGGCGCAACAATCCAAGTTTAGATGTGTTGAAAAGAATTTTAGAAAGATATCCAAATATCCATTCAGATTGGCTTATTTTGGGCGTAGGACCAATTTATCGCGGAAAAACGCAAGTACAACCGCTTAACTTATTCTCAGAAGATAAGCCAACTATCAATAAATCAGAGGAATATAAGCCAAAACAAGTCGAAAATTTAACAAATGATTCTCAGGTGAAGCAGATAAAAACTGAGGAGAAGAGATATATTGACAATAAAACAGAAAAATCCATTGAGAGACCAAACAATAAAACTGTAAATAAAATTATTGTCTATTATGATGATAATACTTTTGAAGAATTTTATTCTAAATGAGTTTCTTTGCAGATATTTATTGCTTTAGCAAGTACAATTTTGTAATTTTGCCAAAAATATAAACCATATTCTCAATGAAGAAATATATTTTGGATTTAAAGCTTGTTGATAATACTGAACTCAACAACCAATATGTTTTGCTTAAACTAACTCATGAAAACATATTACCTCCTATTCTACCCGGTCAATTTGCCGAAGTAAGAGTGGATGGCTCACCCAAAACATTTTTAAGACGACCTATTTCAATCAGTTTTGTTGATCGATCTCGAAATGAAATTTGGCTACTTATACAAAAAGTAGGTGAAGGCACTGAAACCCTTGCAAGAGCTCAAAAAGGAGATATAATCAACTGTATTTTACCTTTAGGCAATACATTCACTCCTCCTGAAAGCAAAAGAGATAAAATTGCGTTAATAGGTGGAGGGGTTGGAGTTGCTCCATTGTTGATGTATGGTGAGTGGTTATATAAAAATGCTTATCAAGTTTGTTTTATGATAGGAGCACGATCTAAAGGTGATTTGCTGCTGTTGAATGAATTTGAAAAGTATGGAGAGCTGTTTACTACAACAGAAGATGGTACAGCGGGCGAAATGGGATTTATTACCCAACATAGCCGTTTGAAACAGCCAGACTTTGCAGCGATATATACTTGTGGCCCAACTCCAATGATGAAAGCGGTGGCATTATATGCTGAAAACAACAATATATTTTGTGAAGCATCTTTAGAAAACTTGATGGCTTGTGGAATTGGTGCTTGCTTGTGCTGTGTAACCGATACCAAAGACAAAGGTAATTTATGTGTTTGTACCGAAGGTCCAATTTTTAATGTAACAAAACTAAAATGGTAGATTTAACAACAAATTTAGGAACTATACAACTGAAAAATCCAGTGATGACTGCTTCAGGCACATTTGGCTTTGGTAGTGAGTATTTGGACTTCATAGAAATGTCACGAATGGGCGGTATTGTTGTTAAAGGAACCACACTTCGTGAGCGTCAGGGTAATCCCTATCCGCGAATGGCAGAAACGCCTATGGGTATGCTAAATGCCGTTGGGCTACAAAATAAGGGGGTAAATTACTTTGTTAAACATATCTATCCTGAGATTAAAGATTTTGATACAAATGTATTTGTAAATGTATCAGGTTCTACGGTAGAAGAGTACGTTGAAGTTGCAGAAATAATCAATGATTTGGATAAAATTCCTGGTATTGAACTCAATATTTCATGTCCAAATGTAAAGGAGGGTGGAATGGCATTTGGGGTGAGTTGCCCACTTGCAAGCGAGGTTGTTAAAGCAGTCAGAAAGGTATATCATAAGGAGCTGATGGTGAAACTTTCGCCCAATGTAACTGATGTGACAGAAATAGCAGTTGCATTGGAGGCCGAGGGTGCCGATAGTTTATCATTGATAAATACACTATTAGGGATGGCAGTGAATGCCAAAACAAGAAAACCATTACTCTCCACCATCACAGGTGGTTTATCCGGACCAGCAATAAAGCCTATTGCATTGCGAATGGTATGGCAGGTAGCAAATGCAGTGAAGATACCCGTAGTGGGTTTAGGGGGCATAATGAATGCTACAGATGCCATTGAGTTTTTGCTTGTTGGAGCCAGTGCCATACAAGTAGGTACTGCAAATTTTATAGATCCTACCATATCAGTTCAAATAGCCGACGGAATCGAATCTTATTTAGTTGAAAATGGCTTTAGTTCAGTTAAAGATATCATAGGAGCGATGGAAGTATAGCAAAAAATGACTGAAAAAATGATTAAAACCTTTGTTATCACCGAAAACAAAGGTTTTTTTTGTATCTAAAGTGTTGTATTTCAATTTTAAGTGCTATATTTGGCATATCTTAATGAATTAAGTAATAAAACTTAAAACACTGCCTAATACCAAAATGAGCAAATATGAAAATAGATATTCACATTAAAAAATATTTGTATAAGCTTACGATATTTATATTTCTAATTTTCTTGTTTTTTGTATCTTGTGTACGTTCTACACCATCACACTTGCTATTATCACAAACAGACGAAGTTAAGCCTATCAGCTTGGTTTTTGTAGGTGATGCCATGCATCATATGCCGCAATATTATGCAGCTTATGACTATAAAACTCAAAAGCCTGATTTTTCGCCTTCGTTTCGCTACATCAAACCTTGGATTGAGTCAGCAGACTTTGCTGTTTGCAATTTAGAAACCCCTTTAGCAGGGCGTCCTTATAGCGGATATCCTCAGTTTTCAGCCCCAGATGAATATTTAGATGCACTCAAAGATACAGGCTTTGATCTATTTCAGTTAGCCAATAATCATATACTGGATAGAGGTAAATGGGGATTGGAGCAGACAATTCAAAAAATTAAGAACAATAATCTTGCTTCAATAGGTGCATATATCGATATTGAACAAAAAGATAGTGTTTATCCTTATACTACCACAATCAAAGGAGTAAAAATTGCTTTTTTGAATTACACCTATGGCACAAATGGTATTAGAACTTCGCAACCCAATATTGTAAATACCTTAGATACCGTTCAAATTAATAAAGATTTTATCAAAATAGAGAATGACAAACCGGATATCGTAGTTGCTTTGATTCATTGGGGAGAAGAATATAGGTTAAAATCAAATAAAAATCAAAAAAACTGGGTAGATTATTTTATTCGCAAAGGTACTGATTTAATAATAGGCACTCACCCCCATGTGGTGCAGGAGGTTGAATTGCGCAATCATAATAACAAACTAATACCTGTCTTTTACTCTTTGGGAAATTTTATATCCAATCAACGTGAACCACATACAAATGGTGGTATTTTGGCAAATATTGAGATCGACCCTAAATTCAAAATCATTTCAAAAATCAAATATTTACCTTTTTATGTCCATAAAGGTGAAATTCACCATGTTTTTCAATATTATATTGTTCCAATCAATGAGTATAACAATAAGAAATTTGATTATAGTTTATCTCGATATGATAGTTTACAAATGAATAATTTTAATAATAGTGTGGTTTCAAGGATACAAAACATACAAATTCTTAAGTGAACAAAAAGAAACACTATTTTCAAGTTTGTGAATAATTGAAAATAATTTATATATTTGCGTTTTAATACTTAAATAAAACTACAAAATTTAAGACAAACTATAATAATAACCTAAAACACAATTTTATGGCAAAAGTATTGATATTAGGTGCTGGCATATCGGGGCATACAGCAGCGCTCACTGCCAAAAGAAAACTTGGAAAACAACATGAAGTAATTGTTGTTAGTCCCAACTCAAAATACCAATGGGTTCCATCAAATATTTGGGTTGGTACAGGCAGAATGACTACCAAACAGGTAACTTTCGAATTGGCTCCTGTGTATAAGAAACAAGGCATTGAATTTAAACAAGCAAAAGCTATTTCAATTCATCCTGACGGTAGTTCAGAGCAATCAAACCCTTATGTTTCAATCGAGTATGTTGCTGATAACAAAAAGGGTGAAGTAGAAAATGTAGCTTATGACTACTTGATAAATGCAACTGGTCCCAAATTAAACTTTGCAGCAACCGAAGGTTTAGGACCTGAATTGAACAGCAATTCCGTTTGTACATTTGATCATGCCGCACACTCCTGGAGAGACTTAAAGGCAGCTTTTGAGAAAATGGAAAAAGGTGAGAAACAACGTTTCCTAATCGGTACAGGAAATGGTATGGCGACTTGTCAAGGTGCCGCATTTGAATATGCTCTTAATATCGCTTTTGAAATTAGAGAGCGAAAATTGGATGATTTTGCAGAAATTATCTGGATTTCAAATGAATATGAATTAGGTGATTTTGGTATGGGTGGAGCTTATATCAAACAAGGAGGATATGTTACGCCAACAAAGATTTTTGCAGAGTCAATCTTTGCAGAGTATGGTATCAAGTGGATTGTGGGTTCGGCAGTTCAGAAAGTTGAGAAAGGAGTAGCACATTATGAGAACTTAGATGGAGAAAAACTTACAATTGAATTTGATTTTTCAATGTTGATTCCAGCATTTAGTGGAGTAGGGCTCAAAGCTTACAATAAAGCTGGTGAAGATATGACCGAACAACTATTTGCACCTAATGGATTTATGAAAGTAGATGCAGATTATACTCAAAAGCCTTTTGAAGAGTGGGAAGCTAAAGATTGGCCAACAACCTATCAAAATCCAGATTATGCTAATATCTTTGCTTGTGGAATTGCATTTGCACCACCACACACCATTTCCAAACCGATGTTTTCTAAAAATGGAACTCCAATTACAGCCACAGCACCTCGCACAGGAATGCCTTCAAGTGTGATGGGGAAGGTGGTAGCTGAAAATATAGCTCATATGATTAAATCAGGAAAAAATGAGTTCAAACATCATGCTTCAATGGCAGGAATGGGAGCTGCTTGTGTTATTTCAGCTGGATATGGACTCGTTAAAGGTAAAGCTGCTACTATGACTGTTCATCCAGTTGTGCAGGATTGGGA
This sequence comes from uncultured Paludibacter sp., assembly GCA_964345395.1. Lineage (GTDB taxonomy): Bacteria > Bacteroidota > Bacteroidia > Bacteroidales > Paludibacteraceae > UPXZ01. Next base: position 20,160 of record CAYFRA010000017.1, read on the forward strand.
AAAATATCCTAAATGGGGCCGAAACCTAAGTTATACAGTAGGAGAAATGGGGCGTGCAGGACACTGGTTTAAGTGGTCAATGCATTACATGTTTTTGTATAAAGCCAAAGCTAAACCATTTTGGTGGTTAATACCTGAATAATTTGATAAATTTATCAGATATAAAAAAGATTAATAATAAATTAAATTTTAATATTATGCCAAATATAGATAAAACAACGCCCTACAGCGATATATCCTATGCTACAACACCAACCAAATGGACGCTGTTTCTGAGAAAATCATTTCTTTATCAATTCTATAGGTTTATAGTCTTGGCATTGAAGGTGATGCGAATTGTTGTTGGAGGACACTCTTAAAAATAAATAAACATCAGATGGATAAAAAGACGTAATATTTATTGCGTCTTTTTATTTTATAATAAATGCGAATACGTTATACGTGAAAAGATAAAGCTGGCATTCGCAATATTTCATTCATTCTAAGCGTATTGTAAGTGGTATCCAATTAGGTTTCAAAAAATATAAACTATAAATTATCAAAATCAGCAATCTCACTTAGAAAAATATATTGATTATTATTTTTATCTAATTGGTAAAAATAATGTTCAATGCCATTGCTGATGATAAAATACTCAACATTCAGTTTCATATTGTAGATAGCCACTTGGTCAAAGACATCTTGATTGATATTGACATCAGGAGCTTTAAACTCAATAATAACGATGGGTTCTGCTTTTTGGTTATATACAATGGCGTCACAACGTTTTTTAAGCCCCGCTACTTGTAGTTCTGTTTCTACAGCAATCAATCCGATGGGATAAGATTTGTGATTTATCAAAAAATGCAGAAAATTTTGCCTTACCCACTCTTCAGGAGTTAGTTTGACAAAGCGATTTCGGAAAATATCCTTGATCTGAAATCCATATTTTGTCTTTTTAATATTTAATTCGGCTTGTGGTAGATTAAGTTGAAACATTTTATGTATATTTGTAGCTAAATATTTATGACAAAGATAATCAATTTCGAAGATTTTTGTTAGAATTTGATTTTGAGTTTATTATTTTACTAATATAATCAATTATACAAACTTATGAAAACTAAAGAAGAAATTGTACGCGATTGGTTGCCAAGATATACAAAAAGACCATTAAATGAATTTACTGACTATATTCTACTCACAAACTTTTCAAATTATGTAGAGATGTTTGCCGAATGGTTTGGTGTTCCAGTTTTGGGTAGGGATGGAAATATGATCAATGCATCTGCCAATGGAATTACCATAATTAATTTCGGTATGGGTAGCCCAAATGCAGCTATTATTATGGATATTTTATCAGCCATTAAACCAAAAGCTGTGCTTTTTCTTGGAAAATGTGGTGGATTAAAAAACAAAAATAAATTGGGCGATTATATATTACCAAGTGCAGCCATTCGTGGTGAAGGTACTTCGAATGATTATTTTCCGCCAGAAGTGCCAGCATTGCCCGCTTTTAGCTTGCAACGTTCTGTTTCTTCAAATATACGTGACTTTGGAAAAGATTATTGGACTGGTACAGTTTATACCACCAATAGGCGAGTTTGGGAACATGATAAAGATTTTAAAAACTACTTAAAAGCCACACGTGCTATGGCTATTGATATGGAAACTGCTACTCTGTTTTCGGCAGGTTTTTACAATGGAATACCTACAGGAGCTTTGTTATTGGTTTCTGATATGCCATTGCAAGAAGATGGAGTCAAGACCGAAGAGAGTGATAAAAAAGTAACTGCAAATTTTGTTGAAGAGCATTTGCGAATTGGAGTAAAATCTTTAACGTCATTATTGACAAACAGCAGAACCATCAAGCACCTTCGATTTGAGTAATGTTTGATTTCGGTAAAAACTAAAATTCGAAAAGTGGCAAAAAAAAACATATCGTCTTACGAGCAGATCATCTCTGATTTGCAAGCTAAAAGATATAATCCTATCTACTTTTTGATGGGAGAAGAGTCTTTTTTCATCGACAAAATTGTAGAACATTTAGAGCACAAAGTTTTAGACGAAGCGGAGGTTGACTTTAATCTAACGATTTTGTATGGACGAGATGTGCTTATAGCTGACGTAATCAATGCAGCCAAACGATATCCAATGATGTCTGAATATCAGGTTGTTATCGTTAAAGAAGCACAACATATAAAAAACTGGGATGATTTGGTTTTTTATATCGAAAAGCCATTGAAATCTACCATTCTTTGTTTTTCATACAAGCATGGTACTCCTGATGGCCGAAAAAATTGGGTGAAGGCTATTTATGATAAAGCTGTTGTTTTAGAATCAAAAAAACTATATGAATATCAAATAGGTGCTTGGATTACTGATTATTTAAAGCAAAAAAACACCCAAATAACAGCTAAAGCTCTGGCAATGTTGGTTGATTTTTTAGGAACTAATTTGAGCAAAATTAGTAATGAACTTGATAAGCTTTTAATTATTAAAGATGCAAATGAGAAGTTTATTACACCCGAATTGATTGAAAAAAATATTGGAATCAGTAAAGATTACAACACTTTTGAGCTGCTAAAAGCACTTTCTAATCGTGATGCTGTAAAAGCAAATCGTATCATCAATTATTTTGGGCAAAACTCAAAAGAATTTCCAATCGTGCTGATTCTTCCATCTATGTTTTTTTTCTTCAGCAATCTGATGCTTTATCACTACTTACCGGATAAAAACCAATATTCCGTAGCTGGAAAATTAGGTGTTCCTGCTTTTGCCGTAAAGGAATATGAACAAGCCTCCAAAACTTTTAATGCTTGGAAGACTATGAATATTGTTTCGTGGTTGAGAGAAACCGATGCACGAAGCAAAGGTGTAGATGATACAGGCACAAATACAGCAGATTTACTTAAAGAGTTGGTTTATAAAATCTTGCACTAATGAGGCGACTGTTCGACTATTTCATAAAACAGAGATCGTATTTCTATTTTTTACTTATTTTTATCTGTGCAACTCCTTGGATTAAACCTCCTGTAGCACTTTTTTTAGGTTTAATTTTTGCTTTGACGTTGGGCAATTCATTTCCTGATTTCAACAAAAAAGCATCACGTTATCTACTTCAAATTTCAATAGTAGGCTTGGGATTTGGAATGAATCTTCAAGAATCTCTCAGAGCGGGTGCTGATGGAATTGTATTTACAATAGTTTCCGTAGTTGCAGTTATGATATTGGGTATTTTGATAGGACGTGTTATAAAAGTTGACAAAACAACTTCATATTTGATAGCAAGCGGTACTGCTATTTGTGGAGGAAGTGCCATAGCAGCAGTAAGCCCAATGGCTAAAGCAGATCAAAATCAGATATCGGTATCTTTGGCTACTGTGTTTATTCTTAACGCTGTAGCCTTATTTATTTTTCCAATTCTCGGAAAATGGATGGCTCTCTCTCAATCTCAATTTGGAGTGTGGGCAGCCATTGCTATTCACGATACAAGTTCGGTCGTTGGGGCTGGTGCTGCATATGGAGACGAAGCCCTTAGAATAGCAACGACAGTAAAACTCACCCGTGCACTATGGATTATCCCTTTATCACTCGTTACAGCTTTTGTTTTCAAGAATAAAGGTGAAAAACTTTATATTCCATGGTTTATTCTTTTCTTTGTGTTGGCAATGCTAATAAACAGTTATTTGTCTTTACCTCAATTGTTTACAAGCCATATAGTTGCTATCTCTAAGCAGGCACTAACCATCACACTTTTTCTTATTGGTGCTGGTTTGTCTCGTAAAGCCATCAAAACTGTGGGCGTGAAACCATTTTTATTAGGAATTGTATTGTGGTTTTTTATTGGTATTATTAGTTTATTATTTATTTGGAAATTTTATTAGATCACTGAAAATTAGGTTAATACATATTATAAGCCTCAGTTGATTATTCAAACTGTTTTTCAAAATAGCTTTATATTGATACAGAATAAAAATTTTGACTTTTAACAGTTAGGATAGATTTACGCCATACTCCCAAAAACTCACTTTATATCAAAATTATAATAATAAGCAATAATGAAATTTATTTTCTAATTGCTCAATGATATCTGTTTCTATTAAATATTGTATCTTTACCAAATAAATAAAGAAAATAGTATGAAGAAAAAATTACATTTAATTTGTATAATATCTCTGTTTTTTGTTGCTTGCAAGGATAATGTTGAGTTACCAACTGTTATTACAAGTAAAGTACAATATATTGAGTATAGCGAAGCAACAGCGGGAGGTGAGATTGTCGATGCAGGAACTTCCCCTATAACCTCTTGTGGTGTTTGTTGGAGTACTTCACCCAATCCTACAATTTATGGAAATAAAACTATTGAACCCACCAACTCTCGCTATTTTATTAGTAAACTTACAGATTTACAAGCAAATACAAGCTATTATATTCGAGCCTACGCCACAAGTAATGCTGGTGTAGCTTATGGCGATGAGTTGATTTTTACAACCAAAGCAATGGCATTGGCTTTGATTAATATTTCTTCGCCCGAAAACATCACTTCTGGATACGTGGAGAGGATTCAAGCAGTTATAGAACAAGATGGCGGTTCTGAAATAGTAGAGTGTGGATTTGTATGGGGTGGCAATAGAGAACCGACTTTGTCAGATAATAGTATAAAAACAAGTTTGCAAGCAAATAAATTTAGTGCAAAAATTGATAAACTCACACCTGATAGCACCTATTTTCTTCGTGCTTACGCTAAAAATGGTATTGGAATATCTTATAGCTCAAGATATTACGAAATTCACACTTTACCAGTTGCTTCATCAATCGAGATTGTTGCTGTAGATACAGTTTCTTTTGATTATGCAGAAGTGAAATTTAAAGCTATGTCATCTGATAGGGCAAATTTAATTACAAATTTTGGTATTTATTGGTCTTTGGATGAAGAAAAAATATTCAAAGAAAACATCATAGAACTAAAAAATAATGAAGATAGAGAAATTAATTCTTTAATTCAACTCACATCTTTAGAAGCCGATACAATTTATTATCTAAGACCTTTTGCAAAAAATAGCTATGGCGAAATAATAGGTAATCTATTTGAATTGAAAACGCTTGCAATAAAGGTGAATGAAGATGATGAAGACATCGATAAAATAGAAGAGTAATTGTTGAATAACTGTATTTTAATATACAATATATAAATAAAGAGTATAGTGGTGAAAACAAACAGAATGAGCATATTAGCTATCTCTATCTTATTGTTGATTTTTCTTTTTTTGCTTGATCTCACTTGGGGCTCAATTCATATCCCATTCAAAGAGGTTTTTCAAATCCTCTTTGCTCAGAGTGATGATAGTATTAACCGTGAAATTTTAATCAATTTTCGCCTTCCAAAAGCCATTACAGCTATTTTGTCGGGCTCTGCATTGGCAGTAGCGGGCTTGATGATGCAAACTCTGTTTCGTAACCCATTGGCAGACCCTTATGTGATGGGAGTTAGCTCTGGAGCAAGTTTGGGTGTTGCCATTGTGATGTTGTCATCGGGTTTAACCATCGGGTTAGCAAGTTCATTACCTATAGTGTTAGCAGCAGTAATAGGTGCAAGTGTTATTATGCTTTTAGTTGTTGCTGTATCTCTACGTGTGGAAAATGTGGTCTCGTTGCTGATTGTAGGCATCATGTTTGGTACCATTGTTTCTTCTGTTGTAGGGGTGCTTCAATATTATAGCAATCCAGACGCAATCAAGCTGTTTGTAATGTGGAATCTTGGAAGTTTAAGTGCCGTTACATGGTCAAATATATATTTTTTATTACCAATAATTGTTGTAACTCTTTTTCTGACTTTTACTTTGCATAGACGTTTGGATAGTCTTCTTTTAGGAGAAAATTATACCAAATCTCTCGGATTTTCAATCATTCAATTGCGAATTATCATTGTTATTCTTACCAGTATTTTAGCCGGTTCAATAACAGCATTTACAGGCCCAATAGGTTTTGTTGGGATTGCCATTCCACATATTGCAAGAGGTTTACTTAAAACATCCAAACATCAAATACTGATACCAGCTTCAATCATTCTGGGTGCAATTTTAATTCTTGTTTGCGATATTGTTTCGCAAATTCCAACTTATACATTACCAATCAACACAATCAGTTCGTTATTTGGAGCTCCGATTATTATTTGGATAACATTGAAAAGCAGATAAAATGAAAATACTATACACCGATAAATTAAGCATTGGTTATCAACGAGCTAAGCATCCTTATTTGGTTCAAACTGACTTGAACTTAAAACTAAATAGAGGTGAAATGATCTGCTTAATTGGGCCAAATGGATGTGGAAAATCAACACTATTACGTAGTTTGTCAGGACTACAAAAATCATTATCAGGAGATATTTATCTTTTTGAAAAAAAGATAAAACATTATAGTAAAAAAGAACTGGCTCTAAAGGTTGCCATGGTTTTAACTGACAAAGTTTCGGTCGAAAATGCTACGGTATGGGATATTGTCTCATTAGGGCAGCAACCCTATCTCAATTGGTTGGTAGGTATTTCAAAACAAGGAAAAGAAAAAATTGAAGAGTCAATTCGTTTGGTGCATTTAGAAAACAAACGCAATGATTTTATAAATCAACTTTCTGATGGTGAACGACAAAGAGTAATGATAGCCAAAGCTTTAGCACAAGACACGCCACTCATATTTTTAGATGAACCAACTGCACACCTCGATTTACCCAATCGGGTAGAAATTATGCTTCTTCTACATCAGTTGGCACATAAAACAGGAAAAAGTATCATCATTTCCACTCACGAATTGGATTTGGCTTTGCAAGCTGCTGATAGAATTTGGTTGATGAAAGTAAACGATGGGGTAGTGGATGGTGTTCCGGAAGATTTGGTGTTAAATGGTAGCTTCAACCAAGTATTTGCAAGTGATGTTTACTATTTCAATCAAACCAATGGTAACTTCTCGCTCAATTATGAATTGAAGAACAAGATAAATATACAATCAAAAGATAACACCAAACTTTATTGGACTTTGCGAGCTTTAGCCCGAGCGGGTTATTTGGCTGTGGAGAGTAATGAAGATAAAAATTCAATTATCATCACTGAAAATGCTTGGATTTATAATCAAAAAAACTATTCAAGTATTGAGCAATTAATCAACAATTTACCAACTTAGAGATAGTATGAAAAATATTCCTATGTTATACAACATATTGTTTATGTTTTATAAAATGTAAAATTAATCATATATTTGCTAAGATTTTCGTTACAAAATTATATTAAGACATATCTATTGTATTATAATTAAAACGACAAATAGGTCTTAATATCTTGTAAATGAAATAGATTGTTTAGATTTTTTAGTTGAAATTATTTATTATTTAAAATATAATCATATGAAACTAAAGCGA
>CAYFRA010000018.1:0-11650 GCA_964345395.1 uncultured Paludibacter sp.
CTCGTGCCTACGATAGAATTTTGAAAGTATCGCGTACGATTGCAGATTTAGAAGCTAGTGAAAAAGTAGAATCGCATCACATTGCTGAAGCAATCAATTATCGTAATTTAGACCGCGAGGGTTGGGCAGGTTAATATATCAATTTGTTGATACCACCCCAATAGATATAAATAAAATATATGAAAAAATAAAATTATACTGTTTGTTTATATGCTGAATTTTTACTACCTTTGTAATAATTAATAAGAAATAAAATAATAATCATTTAAAATAAAAAATTATGAAAACATTAGACTTTACAGGACTAAAAAACGTAGAAAACGTTGCAAAAGGATTACATCAATTATTAGCAGATTTCCAAGTTTACTATACAAACTTGAGAGGTTTACATTGGAATATTGAAGGAAACCAATTCTATCAACTTCACGCGCATTTTGAAGATTTATACGATGATGCAGCTGAAAAAATTGACGAAATAGCTGAACGTCTTTTGATGCTTGGTGAAACACCTGCTCATAACTTTTCAGACTATTTGAAAGTAGCACAAGTGAAAGAGAGTGGCGTAATTAAAGGTGCGAAAGAATCAATTGAGCACATTTTGGATACCCTTAAGGTTCTTATCGAAAATGAGCGTGCTATTATTGAAGCGGCAGGCGAAATTAACGATGAGGTTACTGTAGCTCTATTGAGTGATTATCTTGTATCACAAGAAAAAGAGATTTGGATGTTGACTGCAACATTGAAATAATAAGGTTTCTACAAGTTATATAAAAAGGGATTGGGCTCTGCATCAATCCCTTTTTTTATATTTTAGGCATTGTGATATTTGTTTATGATTTGCTGCTCGCTATCAATAAGTTTTTCAAGCAGTGAGGATCTACTTTTATTCACCTTGAGTAGTTTGTAACGACAATATAAATATAAATCTTCACTTACTGCTAACCAACTGAGGGCAAATTTACGAATGAAAAACTGCATAAAAAGAAAAAGTGTACCAATGATATAGTTGCTTAGAATAAGCTTATAAAACAACAGAGCTTGGATGAAGTAAATAACAGGAAAAAAAAGTGCTGCAATACCAAAATTGATAGAACTTATAAATCCTGAATATTTTACACGGAGCAGTTTTCGAATGGTAAAAGTAATGAGATATGGAAATGCGTTTGTAACAAATCCAAAAAGAAAAATAGGCAAAGTAATCAAAAGTGATACTGCTTTTTTGATGATAGACTTTTTGCTTTTGCCTGTATTAGAACTGAAGTTTTTTAATCGAGTTTGTTTCAAACACTTTTTATAATCATCAGCATGGGTACTCAATTCGTTCATTAATTTTGGATTATCCTTCTCGATATTGAGAAGTTTATTTCCAGTTTGTTGTTTGGCGTAGAACAATTTCAAAGTATCATTACTTTGACTATGAACTTCTTGTTCAGATACTAAATCGCTGATTGTTTCAAAAGCATTATAGTATTGAGATGTAGCATAATCACGTGTCAATTGGGAAAGAGAGCTATGAAGTTCATCGCGTATTTCGTTCATCGCAATGGTCGGATTTTCTCTGTACTTCTTATAATACTCACTTACTTCAATCGCCCTCCCAATATTGATTATCATATGGGTATTCGATCTATTCAAATCGCCCAAATCCAAGCCAAGTGGAATGATTTTCACCTTTTTGTTCTCACCAAATCTCTCTTGTGCATTGAAAGCGATCCGAAAAATGCCTTTTACCAAAGGTCTGATTTTTCGTTCTTCACCCTGTCCGCCTTCAGGCATAATACATAAGTACTTTCCACTCGCCAAAGCATCGACCGAAACCGCAAAACTTCTTTCGTTTTTATTCAAATTATCTATTCCATCTCTCATTCTGAAAGCGGGTAAGATATTGACAAATTGCATTGTTCTTGCTAAATACTTATTGCGAAAAAGATTAGCTCTGGCTAAGTAAACCACAGTTCTACGGCGAGGAACAATGTAAGAAGCAGCCAGTGCATCCATCAAAGCGTTGAGATGATTGGGTGCAAAAATGACGGCTGAGTCATCATCATCATCAGGTAAATTCTCCTTACCTACGACAATGATTTCACGATAAAATTGTTTGAAAACAAAAAGCGCGTATCTTTTAAGTGCTTGGTACCCTTTTGAGCTAAACATCATAAAAATAATTTTAATAACGTACAAAGTTACAAAAATCAATTCACTTTGTTTTATTCATAATTATGATATTTACGACTGGATGATTTAACAAAAGAATTTCATATCTTTGAAGATGAAATTTTAAAACATAATTTTATGAAGCGTGTAAATTTATTTTTGTTTATATCATTTTTATTATTATTTTCTCTTCCCTCTTGCACATCTTTGCCAAAAGGGAGGAAAACAAAAGAGCAAAAAGTGCTTATCGTAACCACTGAGGGTGAAATGCTTGTGAAGCTATATAACGAAACTCCGATTCACAGAGATAATTTTCTGAATTTGGTTAAGAAAAAGGCGTATGACGGAGTGCTATTTCATCGTGTGATTGATGATTTTATGATCCAAGGGGGTGATCCAGCTACACGCGATGAAGCACAACAAAAGGCTATACCAATACCAGACAATGACCTAACGATTGCTGCTGAAATCAAAACACCTCGATTGTACCATAAATACGGAGCTTTGGCAGCTGCAAGAATGGGTGATGATGTAAACCCAGAAAAAGAGTCATCTGCATTTCAGTTTTATATTGTAAAAGGAAAGAAATTCAGTGATGATGAGTTGAGTCAAATGGAAAAATCTAAAAATATGCAGCGTTATTTAGTTGAAAAAACAGATTCGCTTTATACTTTTAGCAATGAGGCGAGACAAGCTTATCAAAATCAGGGAGGAACTCCTCATTTGGATGGAAATTACACTGTTTTTGGTGAAGTAATAAGTGGATTTGAAGTAATAGAAAAAATATCGGCGGTAAAAACTGGTGTTGCCAACAAACCCATTGAAGATGTGCGAGTAATTATGATGAAAAAGAAATAATATAGGAATTGAAAATAAATCAGGTGGTTTACTCGTCGATTAAACCACCTGATTATTAATATTCTCAAAATGTGAAGCGTATCTCAATTTCTATCTAACAAGTAATCGAAAATCTTTTTTCGTTTTGAATAAATACTCGAAGCAAGCAAACCAGCTATGCCCCCCCAAATGACACCATACAAGCCATATTTAAGTCTATTGTTAATTGGACCTTTTACGATGATGCCAGTGGTAGAATAGACGGGAGCAGAAGCATTTTCTAATATCTTGCTATATTTCTTTCTCTGTTTCGCAATTTCAACAAAATCATTAATAAACAATGGTTTTTTTCGCTCACCTACCAAAAATGTTTGGTATTCAAGCCTCATTTCCATCACTTCCTCTTTTAAGAAATATGACTTCTCGGCTAAACTATCAACGCGATAAAGTTCCTTGTCTAAGATTCCAACAAAATCGGTGTAAAACTTCTTATTTGATTCAAATTCACTAATTAATCTTGGATTGTTATTGAGATATGACATCAAAGCTGAATAAATAGTATCGATGTGATTGATATTCTTTATTTTCATTCTTAAAAAAACCCTATCATCCATTACCAAATTCAAGGAGTCACTTTGATTATGACTATGATTAAAATCGATCTTGTTGGGTGTTGAGTCATCTAAATAGTCAATTATGTCAAATCGTTCGATTTTTAAAAGACTATGCTTTACACTGTCTGGAAGATTAAATTTATTGACGTAATTGTATGGATTGTCGCCAGCAACGTTAGCTCTGAATTGATCTATCAACTCGTTTACCAAGTCAATATTATATAGGCCTGAGTGTAGGACAGTTTCAGCAATATATTTTTGAGAACTCGACCGCGACAGATATAAAGCTGCCGACAAGAACAATAGAAAGGTGAGTGCGAAGACATACCAATATTTAATCGACTGTTGGATTGAATATCCGATAGCTCGGAAGAGAGCAAATGTTGTTTTTTTTATCCAGTTAGCCAAAAGGCTGAAAACTTGGATTAAATTTAGTTCTTGATTAGCTTTTTTATCCATTGAATAAATTAAATTGATATTGTAAATGTTACACTTTTCATATAAAAAGATAACAGTTCATATAAAACGCTTATATGAACTGTTTTATTGTAAAATTAGCAATATTAATTTTGTCCAAATGAACCTCCAATGATATCTAACAATTCATTGGTAATTGCTTGCTGACGCGATTTGTTATATTGTAATTTCAAATCATCTAATAGTTCGTCTGCATTGTCAGTGGCAATTTGCATAGCTATGGCACGTGCAGCGTGCTCTGAAGCACTTGAATCAAGCAGTGTGGTAAACAGATTGACTCTTACCACTTTTGGTAACAACTCTTGCAGCAACTCTTTGAGAGAAGGCTCGAATAGGTAAAGATTGTTTTTTGACACGTTATCGGTTTGCAAATCTTCATCAGTTGTTCCAATCTTTAATGGTAATAAGGTTTTGTTTGTTAAAACCTGTGAGCCTTTACTTACAAATTGATGATATATCAACTCTACCTTATCCACTTCTGCTTTCAAAAATGATTGGATCAGTTTATTGGCTATTCTTTGCACATCAGTAAAGTTTGGAGCATCTGCCAAAGCATCTAAGTTTTCCTCTATTGTAAAACCCTCTTTTTTAGTTGCATCAGCAACTTTCTTACCAATTGGGATGATTGTGATATTCTCTTTACCTAAATGTTTATACTTGTCGATTGTGCTATTCAATTGTTTAATGATATTTGAATTGAAACTACCACACAAACTCGAATTAGATGAAAATGCTAAGATAGTTACTTTTTTTACTTCTCTTTCGTTAATCAAGTCTGATTTCAGCGTCTCTTCCATTTCTCCAAAAATAGCTTGTTGGATATCTATTATCTTTTCTTGGTAAATGTGAAGTTGCTGAATTTTCTTTTCTGCTTTTTGCAGTTTTGCAGACGAAACCATCTTCATCGCAGAAGTTATCTTCTGCGTTGATTTGACAGAGTGAATACGTGATTTTATTTCTTTTAACGAAGCCATTTTCTCTAATTTTTATAGTAAGACTAATATTCTGTCAATTAAATTCTTTTGATTATGTCTTCGGCTATTTCTTCTATCTTTCCGGTTATCTCATCATTGATTATACCTGATTTGATGGGGTCTAATATATCAGTTTGATGAAGATTTTCCAAAGTAGATAAGAACTCTTTTTTGAAAATATCTACTTTATCTAAAGCTAATTTTCTCAATAAGCCCTGTGTCCCACAATAGAGCATTGCAACTTGTTTCTCAACTTCGATAGGGCTATTAACGGGTTGCACAAGTAGTTTGGCGTTCTTTTGCCCTTTATCAATGGTCATTGCTGTAACCTTATCTAAGTCGCTACCAAATTGGGTAAACGCCTCCAGTTCTCTAAATTGAGCTTGATCCATTTTCAGCGTACCCGCATATTTCTTCATAGGCTTAATCTGTGCACTACCGCCCACGCGTGATACTGAAATACCCACATCAATGGCGGGTCTGTTACCTTGGTTGAATAGGTCTGTATCTAAGAATATCTGACCATCAGTAATTGAAATAACGTTGGTTGGGATATATGCCGACACGTCACCTGCTTGAGTTTCAATAATGGGGAGAGCTGTTAGCGAACCGCCTGCCTTCACTTTTCCTTTTAGGCTTGGGGGCAAGTCATTCATTTTTTCAGCTACCTCTTGTTGGTTGATAATTTTTGCTGCTCGCTCCAACAAGCGTGAGTGAAGATAGAAAATATCACCAGGATAAGCTTCGCGCCCTGATGGACGGCGAAGAATTAGAGACACCTCGCGGTAGGCAACAGCCTGTTTCGATAAGTCATCGTAAATAACCAAAGCATGACGACCTGTATCACGGAAGTATTCTCCAATCGCAGCTCCAGCAAATGGAGCATAATATTGTAATGCAGCAGGGTCAGATGCATTAGCAGCTACAATAACCGTGTAATCCATAGCACCGTGTTTTTGCAGAGTGTCCATAATATTTGCAACTGTTGAACCTTTTTGTCCAATTGCTACGTAGATACAAAACACGGGCTTGCCCTCTTCAAAGCTTTTACGCTGGTTGATTATAGTATCGATCGCAATACTCGTTTTTCCAGTTTGGCGGTCGCCAATAATCAATTCTCGCTGTCCTCGACCAATCGGTATCATAGAGTCGATAGCTGTAAGCCCTGTTTGAAGTGGTTCATTTACGGGTTGTCGATAAATAACTCCGGGTGCTTTTCGCTCAAATGGCATTTCAAGTAGATCACCTTCAATTTTTCCTTTTCCATCTAAGGGGTGCCCCAACGGATTGATAACACGCCCAAGCATCTCTTCTCCGACGAAAATAGAAGCAACACGTTTTGTTCTTTTGGCTTTATCTCCCTCTTTAATCAAATTGGATGGTCCAAGCAAAACTGCACCCACATTGTCTGCCTCCAAATTCATCACAATAGCTTGAACACCATTTTCAAACTCTATCAATTCGTTTGACTCTGCATTTTGAAGTCCGTATAAACGTGCTACACCATCACTAATCTGTAAAACAGTGCCTATTTCGTCAAATTTCACACCTGTGTCGATACCTGACAATTGCATTTGCAGCACTTTAGAAACTTCGCTTACATTTATTTTACTTGACATCTTTCTATAATTTAATTTTGAGATAAAATTCTATTTTCTTCTATTCTCTGTATTCAGTAAATAGTTTTTGGATTAAAAAATCTTGCTGTTTTTTTCTTTGTATTTTTCTCTGATAAACATCAACTGGTTGGCAATGGTTCCATCCCATAAGTTGTTATCAATTTCAAGTCGGAATCCACCCAATACATCTGGATCAACTATTTTGGTAAATTCAATATTTGAATTTGTCTGATTTTCAATCAGTCGGGTGAGCTGCTTTTCTGTATTCGCATCAATAGCAACAGCTGTAGTGAGCTCGCCTCGCAATATATTATGGTTCTCTCTGTAAATATCCAGAAATTTAAGCATAATAAATTGAACTTGATTTTCGCGCTTATTCTCTATAAGCATCTCTACAAAACGCTCAAAGGTTTTGCTCACATCTTTTCCAGCGGCTGTAAGTATTAAGTTCTGCTTGTCCTCAGACGAAACGATAGGGTTGTCAATTACGTTATTGATTGCTAGATTTTGAGCAAATACTTGAGTAAAAAGTCGTGCTTCATTATATACGCTTTCAGTAGTTTTGCTCTCCTCTGCAAACAGGTAAAGTGCTTTGGCATATCTTTCAGAAATCAATCCTGCGTTCATCTTGTTTTATTTGATATTTATTAAGCTTATATACTTAGTCTTCGTTTGTAAAAGTAGTAAACAAAGGCAAAATATATCTGCCTTTGTTCTTCTGCATTATGATTTTGGGATATTTATCTCATCAATTAAGCGTTCAATCATATCGGCCTGCTCTTTGTCTTGAGTGAGCTCTTTGCGGATAAGTTTTTCGGCAATATCAACTGATAGTAGAGCAACATCTTTACGAATTTCACGCAAGGCATCTTCTTTCTCTTTCAAAATTTGCTTACGCATATCTTCAAGGATTTTATTTGCCTCATCGCTTGCTTTGCCTTTTGCCGCGTCAATAATCTCATCCCTCGATTTGACAGCATCAGACAAGATTGCAGCTTGTTCTTTTTTAGCCTCATCGATTATCTTTTGGCTATTTTCTTTAACCTTGTCGAGCTCCTCGATAGCCTGTTTAGCGGCTATAAGTGATTCGTCAATAAATTGGTTTCTTTTAGCAACTCCGCCAAGTATGGCAGGCCAAGCAAATTTTGCCAAGATAAAAAAGACAACCAAAAAAGGGATTAAAAGCCAAATTACTAATCCTATTTCGGGGGTGAAAAGTTCCATATCTTACTTAATAAAGATAGCTAACGCACAAACAATTACTGCCAAGAATGCAACACCTTCAATAAGAGCTGCAATCACAATCATATTTGAACGAATGTCTGATGCAGCTTCTGGTTGTCGAGCAATAGCTTCCATAGCTTGTGAGCCAATTTTACCAATACCTAATCCTGCTCCGATAACAGAAATACTTGCTCCTAAGGCAGCACCAAAGTTTTCTAATCCAACAGTTTTAGCTGCTTCTACAACTTGTAATAAAATGGATAGTAACATAAAATATAGTTTTAAATTGTTTAATAATTATTTTAAATTCGTTTTATTATGCTTTATGCTTATGGGGCTCTGGCTGAGCCATACCAATAAATATTGCCGATAATATAGTAAACACATATGCTTGGATAAATGATACCAACACATCTAATAGTACCATAAATATTGAGAATAATATAGATACAACCGATACACCAGCAGCTGCAACTGAGCCCAACAATGCTGAGAATATAAATATCAGACCCATCAGTACCAATACAATCATATGTCCTGCAAGCATATTAGCAAAGAGTCGGATCATCAATGAGAATGGTTTTGTCAGAATTCCAATAAACTCGATAATTTGCATAAGCGGAAATATTGGAGTTTTCAAAAACACAGGGACATCAGGCCAAAAAATCTCTTTCCAGTATTCTTTATTTCCAAATACGTTTGTTATGAAAAATGTGATCAAAGCAAGTGTGAGTGTAACCGCAATATTCCCGGTTACATTTGCTCCGCCGGGGAAAATGGGAATTAATCCCAACATATTATTGAAAAATATAAAGTAGAATACGGTAAGCAAATAGGGTGCAAACTTTTGGTAATTGTTGGGGATGCTTGGCTTAATTAAATCGTCGTGCAAACTTATTGTCAATTGTTCTACCGCTCCCGAAAAACCTTTCATCGAACGCATAGGATTGCGTTTGTATTGCTTTGCGATTGATAGAAAAATGATAATTAATATGATACTTGCTAAAACTGCCGATGCTGCATTTTTTGTAAATGATAAATCGAAAGGACGAACGACTTCGCCTGATGAGTTGTTATAAACTACTTTATATTTGTAGGGTTCAACATCTGCGATATAGTAAGCTTTATAACTTTGTGAATGACTTAGCTTAGAAGAAGAAAACACGTCCCACCCATTTTCGCCCTTAACTATAATGGGTAACGGGATAGAATAATGTTTCTTTTTAGTTGAGAATAGATGCCATTCATACGAATCCAACACGTGCGAAAATATCATCTCTTTGATATCAAATGATTTTTCCTCCTGCTTGTCATCATTAGCCCACGCACTCACTCCACTGAATAGGAAAACAGTTGTCAGTAATGCTATTATATATCTTTTTTTATTTGAAAACATACTCAAACTAAAATTTTTTCATTCCAATTCTTCTACTTGCTTCGTATTGTTTTTTAGTAAAAGTAATTTGGTTTCATATATTAAAAATATAATCGTTAAAAGCACAGAACTTAGGGTAATTCCCAAAATTTGCTCTTTACTTATCCACATATTTATAAAAACAAATAGCAGAATGGCAAAGAAAAACAAGAATCGTAATGCTAATATGTAGCCAACCGATAAGTCTTTTTTTTCTTTTAATTTTTTTGAAACCAAATAAGCGGATACTACTGTGATTGCGATGAAAAACAGAGCAATAATACATACTGAAATAAGCGACAGACTTACGTTGAATATAGGATAGACAAAATACAAAATAGCCGCAACTATTGCCATAGCTACGATTGTGGTTAATGTGTATTTCAATATGGTTTTATTCATTACTAACTTCTGCAATTATCGAGACACTATTATTCAATACTTCAACAAATCCTTCGTCAATAACGAGGTTTTTTTCGCTTTGATTGTGCCGATATACAATTTTACCCTTTGTCAAACTCGAAATAATAGGGGCGTGATTATTTAAAATTGTAAATGTACCTTTTGTGCCGGGAACAGTTACCAACTCAACCTCACCACTAAATAGTTTTCCTTCCGGTGTTATTATTTCAAGCGTCATTATTTACTAATCTTTTGATTGTTCAAGCAGTTTTTTACCTTTTTCAATCGCTTCGTCAATAACGCCCACATTTAAGAACGCCATTTCGGGATATTCATCCAATTCGCCATCCAATATCATTTTGAAACCACGAATAGTCTCTTCAATTGGCACCATCACACCAGGTACACCTGTAAATTGTGCTGCCATATAAAATGGTTGTGATAAATATCGTTGCACTTTGCGGGCACGTCTTACGGTGGTTTTATCTTCATCCGAAAGCTCTTCCATACCCAAAATAGCAATGATATCTTGTAGCTCTTTGTTGCGTTGCAAAATCTGTTTTACTCGCTGAGCAGTATTGTAGTGGTCATATCCTAAAATGCTGGGATCCAAAATTCTTGATGTCGATTCCAGAGGATCAACAGCAGGATAAATTCCCAACTCTGTAATTTTACGACTCAAAACTGTGGTTGCATCCAAGTGAGAGAAGGTTGTAGCGGGTGCAGGGTCAGTCAAGTCATCGGCTGGCACATAAATAGCTTGAACAGAGGTGATTGAACCATATTTTGTAGAAGTAATGCGTTCTTGCATCACCCCCATCTCGGTGGAGAGTGTAGGTTGGTAACCTACTGCCGATGGCATTCGTCCTAAAAGAGCAGAAACCTCTGATCCGGCTTGTGTAAAACGGAAAATATTGTCGATAAAGAAAAGGATATCGTTTCCACCTTGTTTATTTTGTCCTACACCATCGCGGAAAGATTCGGCTACGGTAAGACCTGAAAGTGCCACAGAAGCACGCGCTCCGGGTGGTTCATTCATCTGCCCAAAAATAAGTGTAGCTTGCGAATTGGCGACAGCATCATAGTCCACTTTAGATAAGTCCCAATTTCCTTCTTCCATACTTTTCTTAAACTCATCACCATATTGTATTACGCCTGATTCAATCATCTCACGAAGCAAGTCATTTCCTTCACGCGTACGCTCACCAACACCTGCAAAGACCGAAAATCCGCTGTGTCCTTTGGCAATATTATTGATTAACTCCTGAATCAAAACGGTTTTTCCTACACCAGCACCTCCGAATAGACCAATCTTTCCTCCTTTCAGATAAGGCTCGATAAGGTCGATTACTTTAATTCCGGTATATAAAACTTCAGTTGTTGTGGATAAATCTTCAAATTTTGGCGGTTCGCGATGAATTGGGTAAGCACCTTTTTTGTTCAGTTCTTTCATTCCGTCAATGGTTTCGCCAACCACGTTCATCAAACGCCCTTTCACCTGTTCGCCAACGGGCATCGTAATGGGGCTACCCAAGGTTTTTACTTCCAATCCGCGACGCAAACCGTCAGTTGAATCCATTGCAACGGCACGAACGGTGTTTTCGCCGATGTGTTGTTGCACTTCAATAACAAGCTCTTGACCGTTTTCACGCTGAATGTAAAGTGCGTCGTGTATGGCGGGAAGTTGTTCGTTTTTACTTGAGTCAATATCGAAGTAAACGTCCACAACGGGTCCGATAATTTGAGATATTTTTCCTACTGATTTCGACATATTCAATCGGTATGTTTTAAGATTTTCTAAAATGATTTACAAACATAAATAAAAAGATGCATTGAAAAAAAATATTAATAAACTTTTGTGCTAATTCTCCTTAATAGTAAGATTGCTTATGTTTTTAAAACAACTTATCGAAAAACTTAAAGTAATCCGACAAG
>CAYFRA010000018.1:11750-27391 GCA_964345395.1 uncultured Paludibacter sp.
CCAGGCATTTGCGATTTGATATTGTTATTTACCTCTTCAGCAATGTCTTTATTCAAAATATTTTGACGCAAATATGAAAAAATAGATTCTAAACTAAATTTATATTCTACACCATTTACTTTTACCATAATGCGATTTTGATCGCGTTGTGTGATTTCGCAACGATAAGTTTTGCCATTCATCATAAAAGATGAAAAGTTGTTTTTATGATCAACAAAAAAAACATCTTTCTCTTTTCCGTTTACAATGGGTTTTGATTCTTTAGGTAAATAAATTTTATATCGAGTGCCGCTATCACGCATTGCGATAAATAGTCGTGATGCATCTCTTTTATATACATAACTTGTAGCCATAATTTCAATTTTTCAGTTTTATTTATTCAATCGTTTGTTGAGAACCCATACGTTGAGCGACTCGCTTTTGAACATCGGAGAGTCTGACGAGTACTGTAGATACTCTTTGGCATAGGTAATGGTAGCCGCAAGAGCTGCCATCATTGCGTCGTCTTCTGATTCTAACATCGAGGTTTCAAACACGCTATCCACCCAGCGTGTGGTGTAGCTTGCATCATTAAACTCTTTGCTTCTTAGCACCGTGCGGCAAAATGGAACAGTCGTTTTGAGACCTTGGATATAAAAATCATCTAATGCTGAAAGTGTTTTATCAATACAATCTTTACGGTTGTCGCCGTGCACGATGATTTTAGCTATCATCGAATCGAAGTAAGGTGTGACGATAGAGAAATCTTGCACACCGGTTTCGATACGAATGTGATCGCCGAATGGGAAATTTATTTTTTCGATAAATCCTGTTTGGGGACTGAAATTATTTTGTGGATCTTCTGTATTTACACGACACTCAATTGCCCAACCATTGAATTTGATGTCATCTTGCGTAAGCGTTAATTTTTCGTCTAATGCAATTTTAATTTGCCAATCAACCAAATCAACCCCGGTAATCATCTCTGTTACAGGGTGCTCAACTTGGATACGGGTATTCATTTCCATAAAATAGTAAGAGCCGTCTTCATCTAAAATATATTCAATCGTTCCTGCAGAATAATATCCGATGGCTTTGGCAAATTTTACAGCTAAAGCACCCATCTCTTCACGTTTGGCACTCGATATACTTGCAGAAGGAGCCTCTTCTACTATCTTTTGGTGTTTGCGTTGTAGCGAACATTCTCGTTCGCCCAAATGGATAACATTTCCAAACTTATCGCCCAAAATTTGAAACTCCAAATGCTTAGGATTAACCAAATATTTTTCAATGAAAATATCACCATTTCCAAAAGCAGCCAAAGCCTCATCGTAAGCCGATTTGAAATGTCGCTCCATTGTGTCTGCTTTTTCCACAATACGCATACCGCGACCGCCACCACCAGCCGAGGCTTTCAAAATAACCGGATAGCCAATCTCGTCTGCAAATTCTTTGGCTTTTTGAGCGTCGGTAATGGCACCTTTGCTACCAGGTACAAGGGGCATATTGGTTTCAGAAGCCAGTTTCTTAGCTACCGTTTTCAATCCCATATCTTGGATCAATTGTGCAGATGGGCCAATGAAAGTGATGCTATTTTGCTCGCATAAACGTGCAAAATCAGGATTTTCGGATAAAAACCCGTAACCCGGATGAATCATATCAATTTCATTTTCTACTGCTAATTCAACAATCGCTTCAGGATTAAGAAAAATGGTTTTCTCGCTCAAGTCTTCTTGAACTCGGATTACCTCATCGGCATAGTCAAGATAGATTGCATCGTGTTCACGATTTGTTTTGATTACGTAGGTTGTCAATCCTAAGTTTTTAGCCGAACGAATAATGCGGATGGCAATTTCGTTTCTGTTGGCTATTAAAATTCGTTTGTTCATATTATAATTTTTCAATAAATGAAGAAAATTCTACTATGTAAAAGATTACAAAGGAATATTCCCGTGTTTTCGCTGTGGTTTTGAATATTGCTTGTTGGATAAAATATCAAAAACTGTAATCAAAGTTTCCCTTGTTTCCGATGGTTTAATCACATCATCAATCATTCCTAACTCTTCTGCTTTGAATGGATTGGCAATTTCGTTTTTATAATTTTCAATAAGTTCTTTTTCTTTAGCTTCGCGATTTTCAGCTTCTTTTAGTTCGGCACGATTTACGATTTTTATAGCTCCTGCCGGGCCCATAACCGCTATTTCGGCACTTGGCCACGCAAAGTTGAAGTCGCCACCAATTCCCAAACTATTCATCACCACATAGGCACCCCCGTAGGCTTTTCGGGTAACGATGGTAACACGCGGCACGCTTGCTTCACAAAATGCGTAAAGCAGTTTTGCTCCATTACGAATAATACCAGAGTGCTCTTGCTCTGAACCGGGCATAAAACCGGGTACATCTTCAAGCACAAGCAGCGGAATGTTGAATGAGTCGCAAAACCGTACAAAACGAGCTCCTTTTATACTTGCAGCATTATCCAACGTGCCTGCCAAAACTTTGGGTTGATTGGCTACAATACCTATCGTATTTCCATTAAGGCGGGCAAAACCAACCAAAATATTCTGAGCATATTTTTCGTGAACTTCAAGGAATGTGTTGTTATCAACGATGGTGCTGATAATTTCTTTCATATCGTAAGCTCGGTTTGGATCGTCAGGTATGATTTTGTCTAAATAGGCTTGACGCTCTTCATTGAAGCTGATGTCTGTTGAAATGGGAAGTGCATCAAAATTATTCATAGGCAAATAGGCCAATAGCTTTCTGACTTGCAAAAGAGCGTGTTCTTCATCTTCAAAAACAAAATGAGAAACACCACTTTTCTCTGCGTGGATATTGCCACCACCCAATTGGTCCATAGTTATGTCTTCATTCAACACTTCTTTTACAACATCAGGACCTGTAACGAACATATAAGATGTGCGATTGGTCATAATGACAAAGTCAGTAATGGCAGGCGAATAAACAGCTCCACCGGCTGCTGGGCCAAGAATAACGCTGATTTGAGGAATAATTCCGGATGAGCTAACGTTGTTTTTGAAAATACGAGCATATGCCGAAAGGCTTTTAATTCCTTCTTGGATGCGCGCACCGCCGCTATCAATCAATCCAACAATAGGTGCACCAAATTTCAGAGCCATCTCTTGCACTTTGGCAATTTTCATCCCGTGTGCATAGCCCAATGAGCCACCCATCACAGTGAAGTCTTGGGCATATGCAAATACACTTCGTCCCTGAATCAAACCACGACCTACCACTACACCATCTCCAAAGGCATTTTGATTGGACTTTATGGGCATACTTGGTTCGATAAATGGATTTAATTCAAAAAAACTGTCTTCATCAAAAAGAATATTCAGACGTTCGCGAGCAGTGAGTTTTGCTTTGGTATGCTGTTTATGAAGTGCAAAATCCTCTTTGTTTTTCAGTGCTTGACGCCTCTCTTCAAATACCTCTCTTTTATTCATAATGTATTAATTTCATTGTTTAGGTTTTAATTTTTGAAACTACATTTTTGAAAATGCGATCATCAGTGGACTTACTAATATGATATAGTAGTTTAATAACATCCACGGTTGCGATTTTACATACATGAGCTTCATTGATATACTCATTTGATGTTTGATCAACACCCAAATAATCGTTTCAAATATTAAGCTCAAAACTATCCACATCACCCCTGTAGCTATGCCATCATAAAATAGAAACTGAGTTGTGTGATTTGCAAAATAAAAAATGCCACACCACAGCCAAACTGTCAAATAATAAACAGGTGTATAGGGTAGTAACTTAATAAAAGCTTGTTCGTTAATCTTGTTTTCTGTGAAATTGGTTTTCTGCGTTTTCAAAATAGACATTCTATTTTTTCTAAAATGCAATGCTTTTAAACCATTAATAATGATAAAACCAGTAAAGAAGAAGATAATTGCTAATCCAAAGTTCATAAATTTTTATTTATTGTTAGATGAATGTTTGCCTATTGGTTATATGCTGATTAAATTAAAATTAGAATGATTTGATATCCACATCAATATTACAACAACAAACAAAGCGGGTATCAAGTTCAGAACTCTAAGTTTTTTTATTTCTAAAATATGAATACCAAGCCCTAAAAGTAGGATTCCACCAACATTGGTAATAGCTTCAATTGTATCATTCGATAAAAACTCACCGAAAAACTGAGCTAATAAAGTCAAACCTCCCTGAAAAATAAACAGTGGAATGGCAGCAAAAATAACGCCTACACCAAAAGCCGATGCTAAAAGTATTGAGGAAAAACCATCCAATATTGATTTTGTGAACAAAAGCCTGCTGTCACCAGAAATACCCTCTTCGATTGCTCCAACAATGGTCAATGCACCGATGCAAGCTAACAAGAATGTGGTAATTAAGCCTTCAGTAAATCGCTCATTGCCAACCTTTAGCTTGCTTTTGATTTTATCGCTTAGCAGCTCTGTGCGTTGCTCCAACTTCATCCATTCGCCAAGCAAAGCACCTATCAGTACACTTGCAACAACAACGAGCAAATGATCCATTTTCCACACCATGCTGATGCCAATACCTAATGTAAACAGACCCACAGCCTGAAAGTAGATAACTCTATATCTATCAGAAATACCCTTCTTTAGAAAAACGCCTAAAGTTCCACCTACTAAAACAGCTGCTGTATTTACCAAAGTTCCAATCATTTTGTAACAGTTTAAAAGACAAAGCTATAAAATAATTATGAATTTAGAAATTACTCGCAAAAAACAATTGATTTATAGCTTTATCGATCTCTTAGATAAAGTATCTTGATGAGAACAGAAAAGATTGATATTAACTGTTTCAATTTTAAATAGTAATAAAAACCACATATCAGAGAGAAAAAACAGTTTAATTTATTATTTTTGTAAATTGTAGTTCATTTTATGGTAAATAACGATTGCATTTTTAATTGAAACTATGGATTTTAAACCCCACCAACTCAATATCAATGGTCAACTGATCCCTTTGGATAAGCCCATTGTTATGGCTATTATCAATTTCACACCCGACTCTTTTTATAAATCGAGCCAGATAACTTCGATTGAGAGTTTGTTAGAAAATGTCGATAAGGCTATCCGAGATGGTGCTACAATAATAGATGTGGGAGCTTATTCTTCTCGACCATCGGCAGAGCCGCTTGCTGTGGAAGATGAAAAAAGACGATTAGAAATAGCACTTGGTGCCATAAGAAAGCAATTTCCAAATATCATTATCTCTTTAGATACATTTCGAGCCGATGTGGCAAAGTGGGCAGCTGATGAATATGGAATTGAAATTATCAATGACATCAGTGGTGGCGATATGGATGAAAACATGTTTGAAACAGTTGCTAAACTACAAGTGCCCTATATAATGATGCATATGCGTGGAACACCACAAACTATGCAGCAACTAACCGATTATGAGCATTTGATTTCGGATATTTTTCGTAGCTTTGAAAGAAAAACTGCCAAACTAATCGATTTAGGTGTGAAAGATATAGTGATAGACCCCGGCTTTGGTTTTGCGAAAACTTTGGATCAAAACTACGAATTACTTGCCAATTTGTCGCTTTACAAAGAACTGGGATGCCCTGTTTTGGTGGGTATGTCACGAAAGTCGATGCTTTATAATCTTTTGGAAATATCATCAGAGGAGGCTCTTAATGCTACATCTGTTGTCAATACTTTGGCTTTGCTAAGCGGAGCAAATATCTTGCGGGTGCACGATGTGAAAGAAGCTGTAGAAACAATCAAACTTTACGAACAATACCAAAAATATAGATAAAATGCTATTTTTCGATATAAATATAAAAGATATTTTAGATATCACCCTCACCACGCTACTGCTTTTTGGTGCTTATCGACTACTCAAACGATCGGGTGCAGCCAATGTTTTTTTAGGCGTAATGACTTTTGTGATTGTTTGGTTCTTCATATCGCAAGTACTAAAAATGGAGTTATTAGGCGGGATATTGGATGCAATTGTCAATGTGGGTGCCTTCGCATTGATTGTTTTGTTTCAGACAGAGATAAAACGTTTTTTCTCTCGAATTGGAACACGCAGAAATTGGGCTATCCTCAAATTTATGCCAAAAGTGTTCAAGCAACATGTACATGACAGCGAAACTGATAATATTTATAACAACATTCAAATCGTATTAGCTTGCCGAAATATGTCAAAAAGCAAAACAGGTGGTTTGATTGTGTTGACAAAAGAGAATAAGTTAGACTTTTTTGTTCAGACCGGCGAGGAGATTGATTCAAAAATCAGTTCAAGACTAATTGAAAATCTATTTTTTAAAAATAGCCCTTTACATGATGGTGCTCTTATCATATCCGATGGAAAACTACGTGCTGCTGGCTGTATTCTTCCAGTATCAAGCAATCAAAATATACCTAAAAGATTAGGCTTGCGACATCGGTCGGCATTAGGTATAAGCGAGCAATCTGACGCAATTGCAATTACCGTTTCTGAAGAGACAGGACAAATTTCGTGGGCTCAAAATGGAAAATTAAAAATCAATGTTAAGCCTGAAGAGCTTGAACACTTTTTATCATCAGAGGTAGTAAAAAAATATGAAGTTAACGAATAATAAAATGAATATATTGCTTCTCGGTTCGGGTGGACGCGAACACGCTATGGCTTGGAAAATAGCACAAAGTCCAAAACTATCAAAACTATATATTGCACCTGGCAACGCAGGAACAAGCAGTGTCGGCACAAATTTACCAATCAAAGTAAATGAGTTTGACAAGATCAAATCAGCTGTTATCGACTATGAAATTGAGATGGTAGTCGTTGGGCCAGAAGATCCATTGGTAAATGGCATAGTCGATTTTTTTCAGGCAGATGAAAAACTGAAAAATATAACTATCATTGGCCCAAATAAAATCGCTGCACAATTAGAAGGGAGTAAAGACTTTTCTAAGCAATTTATGATACGTCACAACATCCCAACGGCACAATATTTAAGCGTTACGACAGCTGATATCGATAAAGGAATCTCCTTTCTGAAAACATTGAAAGCTCCTTATGTACTAAAAGCTGACGGCTTGGCTGCGGGCAAAGGTGTGTTAATTATTGATGATTTAGACGAGGCGATTGCTGAACTTAACGCTATGTTAGATGGTAAATTTGGCAACGCAAGCTCTAAGGTTATTATCGAAGAGTTTCTGTCGGGTATTGAGTGTTCGGTTTTTGTGATAACTGATGGTAAAAACTATAAAATCCTACCCGAAGCCAAAGATTACAAACGCATTGGCACAAACGATACAGGATTGAATACAGGGGGTATGGGTGCAATTTCTCCAGTGCCATTTGCAGACAAACGTTTAATGCAAAAAATTGAAGATCGAATCATCATTCCCACTATCCAAGGATTACAAAACGATGACATCTATTACAAAGGTTTTATTTTCTTCGGCTTGATACAAGTAGATGATGAGCCTTATGTGATTGAATATAACGCACGTATGGGAGATCCAGAAACTGAAGTTGTAATGTTGCGACTAAAGAGTGACTTCGTTGAATTGCTGCAAGGAGTTGCTGATGGCGATTTAGATAAAAAAACAGTGGAATTTGACGAGAGAGCGGCGGTTGCAATTATGTTGGTTTCTGGAGGTTATCCAGGTGATTTTGAGAGAGGAAAAGAAATTTTGGGATTGGAAAATATAGAAGAGAGTGTGGTGTTTCACGCAGGTACTACACATCAAAAAGATAAAATATTAACCAATGGAGGAAGAGTCATTGCGGTAAGTTCTTATGGAAAAGACAAAACAGAAGCTTTAGAAAAGTCTTTGGAGAGTGCTAATCGCATTCAGTTTGAAAACAAGTATTTTAGAAACGATATTGGATTTGATTTATAAAAACAGATAGAGCTATGGCGAGAATATTGGTGATTGATGACGAACGAAGCATCCGAAACACAATGAAAGATATTTTGGAGTTTGAAAAGCACAAAGTAGTATTGGCTGAAAATGGTAAAGTGGGCTTGAATACCGCATTGAACGAGTCTTTCGACCTGATTTTTTCAGATATCAAAATGCCCGAAATGGATGGAATTGAGTTTTTAGAACAACTTCGCAGTGAAAATACTGACACGCCTGTTGTGATGATCTCAGGCCATGGAAATATTGACACAGCGGTAGAGTGCATTAAAAAAGGTGCTTTTGATTTCATTGAGAAACCAATCGACTTGAATCGGCTTTTGGTTACAGTACGCAATGCCATTGAGAAAGGATCTTTAGTAACTGAAACCAAAAAGCTAAAACGCAAAGTTTCATCTAAAAACCAGATGATTGGTGAGTCGGAAGGTATCAACAGGGTGCGTGAAATGATTGAAAAAGTCGCTCCCACCGATGCACGCGTATTGATTACGGGAGCCAATGGCACTGGTAAAGAGGTAGTTGCACGTCTTTTGTATGAAAATAGCAATCGTGCATCTAATCCATTTGTAGAGGTAAACTGTGCTGCCATCCCGTCAGAATTAATAGAAAGCGAGCTTTTTGGTCATGAAAAAGGATCATTTACCTCTGCTCATAAACAACGAATTGGAAAGTTTGAACAGGCTGACAATGGTACAATTTTCTTGGATGAAATTGGCGACATGAGCCTTTCGGCACAAACCAAAGTACTTAGAGCTCTACAAGAAAATGAGATTTCACGAGTTGGAAGTGATAAAAACATAAAAGTTAATGTGCGTGTTTTTGCCGCTACAAACAAAGACTTGAAAGAGGAGATTGAGAAAGGTAACTTTAGAGAAGACCTATTTCACCGACTCAATGTTATCCCAATCCACGTCCCCGCTTTAGACGATCGCAAAAGTGATATACCTCTATTGGTCGATTACTTTTTAGACCAAATATGTAAAGAACAAGGTATTCAGGTTAAAAATATTGACAAAAAAGCCATTGAAGCTCTACAAAAACGTAGTTGGCCTGGAAATATTCGTGAACTCCGCAATGTGGTAGAACGACTGATTATTTTGGGTGGGAATAAAATATCAGAAGATGATGTCAAAAATTTCTCCTAACGAAAACTAACATGAATACAGAATAAGCTTTAATAATTGGCTGTAACCGCTTAATCTGGATTTTTTAATATAAAAAAATATGAAACCGATAGAAGAATTAAAAATTGCTATTTGTAGTGATCACGCTGGATATGAGTTGAAAAATAGAATAATCTCCTATTTGAATGAAAAAAATCCAATCGTTTTATTTGATTTTGGTTGCTATTCGGCCGAAAGCTCCGACTACCCTGATTACGCACATCCTATGGCTGAGGCAATTGAAGCGGATGAGTTTGATTATGGTATCTCAATTTGCGGCAGTGGCAATGGCATAAGTATGGTACTAAATAAACATCAGGGAATTAGAGCTGCACTTTGCTGGGATGTAGAGATAGCTGAATTAGCACGCCTTCACAACGACGCAAATGTACTCTCAATGCCAGGTCGTTTTGTAACGGAAGAAGAGGCTTTCAAAATGGTAGATGTTTTTTTCTCAACCGACTTTGAGGGTGGACGCCATCAACGAAGAGTTGATAAAATACCAATTAAACAAGGTGAATAAAAAGGTCTAAAGTGTTGGCTTTGCTGTGGCTATATTTGCTTTTAAGAATAATATTTCTTTTTATGAGAATCGATAGCCATAGCAACACTCATTTCTATTCCAAATATTGAGCTATCAATGGTCATATCATAAAACTGAGGACTTCCCCAGTCCCTATTTGTATAATGCTTATTGTAGTTCATCCTCTCTTTGTCTTTAAGCATCAACTCCTCTTTTGCTTTCTCAGCCTGAATGCCGTAGTTGTTTATTGCTCTCCCAATGCGAAAATCCTCATTGGCAAGTACAAAGATATTAAACACATTGGGATGGCCTTTTAGAATAAAATCAGCACATCTCCCTACAATTACGCAAGACTCAACCGCTGCAATATCTCGGATAACCTTTGTTTGTGCTATAAACAACAAATCTTTGGGCGGTTTTATCTCATTGACAAAAGCATAATTTTGGGTATAGAATTTAAAAAAGAGATTACTTTTGAGTTTTTGTTCATTTTTCTCAACATACTCTTTCGAAAAACCAGCCTCTTTTGCGGTTAGTTCAATTAAATCACTATCATAGAAGCCTACATTTAACTTTTCAGCTATCATTTTTCCAATTTCATGCCCACCGCTACCAAACTGTCTTGAAATAGTAATAGCAAATTTATCTGTAAGCAAATAAGGTTCAGGAAGATAATCATCGCTAGACTTTTTCTCTACTTCCAATAGCTTATCAAGGAATATAAAATACTTTTGATAAAAAAGAATAACAAAACCTGTTGCGAATGTTAATAAGAGTGTTCCTTCCCTCACACCAAATGGTGCTTTTATTAAAACCACCGAGCTAAGCAGTGCTATAGCAACAAACACCAGCTCCATTGAAAACTTGATTGCACTGAAATCTCTCTCTGTTTTTTCAGATATAGTCATAATGAAACCTTCGATAGGAAGCATCGTTGTATTTGATTTTACAATTAAAAAGACACCAAAAGCAAACACCAAAACAGCAGCAATCAATAGCAGCAACTGCATCAAATATGTATCAATAGTCCAATGTGCCAATAGCTTCAAAGCAACATCAATATTAAATCCCAATATTAAGGTCATCGGTATTTGCAGATAAATGATGGGTTTGATCCGCTTCTCTGCAAACAAAAGGTGAACAGAAAAGAAAAGTAGATTTAGAATAATTGTAAAAAGCCCTACAGAAATGTGGGGAAATAGCTTATTGTAAACATACGGAATAGTTGATATGGGTGTAGTGCCTAATCCAGCGTGCATAGAGGCAGCAAGCCCTAAGCTCATCGCCAAAAGTCCAAAAAAAACAAAAAGCAAACGAAAAGGTAAATTATCCTGGCCCATTTAATCTATATAATATTGATATAAGTATTTATAAAAACTTTATTTATTGATAATAAGTAGTGATATAACGCAAAACTACAAAATCTTTTCAATAAAAACGTGTAATTCCAACTATTCTTTTTGTCTAATCATTGTTATTCTTAAATTGGTTTCACTCCAAAGCCAGTCAAGCAAACTATGATAAGCATATTTAGAATTTATTGGGCGACTTTTATTTCCTTTGAATTGCAAACCTGAATTTTTACTAAACAGGGCATTAAGAATGGGCGTAGTGCTATTCTCTGGTGATTTGGTAAATGGCCGAAACAGCACATCAGCAAGTATGTCAAACCAACGTTCAAGACGTATAAATTCGCTATTTACTATTCCTGGGTCTGCCACATTGGCACGTATATTTTCGGTCAACTCTCGCGATAATCGTGCGGTATATACAGTCAAAGCTGTTTTTGATAGCAGATAAGCTTTTAGTTGTGAAAATCTTTTCTCTTCTACTTCAAAAATAGATTGATTCAAATAGCGAGGATGTTTTGCCAAAGAATTAACATTGACGATTGAGGCTTTTTCAGAAAAGACAGGAATCAACAATTGGGTCAGTTGTATAAGCCCCATATAATTGACGGCAAAAGTCATCTCATATCCATCCCTATTGGTAACAAAGTGTCGCATAATGGTTCCCGCATTATTAATCAAACCATCTACAACATGTTTTTCATCAATAAGCTGATCAACAAATTTCAAAATAGATTTAGACTCACTCAAATCCAACTCTCTAATGATAATATCAACAGGAGAGACAGCCAACGATGAAATAAAGTTTTGTCTTAAAAGTTCAGCTTTACTGATATTTCTACAAGCCATAATCACTGTGTGTCCTTGCTGCAAAAGCTTTTTGCTGAGGGCTTCACCGATGGCACCTGTGGCACCTGTTACAATTATTTTCACGTTCGAAGTTTACTATTTTTTTTCGATACAAATTTACAAAGCAAAAATATGATTAAAAAATAAATACGATAATTTCACATTAATGCATTTAAAATTTGTATTTTTGCTCTGTTATGAAACAAATAAAACCAATTATTACTACTCCGCTATTTGATATTTACAAAGCAGAAGCGGCATCTGAATTGCTTTTGCCCTATATCGGCACATTGCGAGCAGGTTTTCCATCGCCAGCCGATGACTTTGCAAGTGAGCGCATCGATCTGAACAAGCTCTGCATTCGTCATCCCGAAGCAACCTATTTTGCTCGTGCCAAAGGCAACTCAATGAATCGCGATTTTATTGAAGATGATTTGTTGGTGATTGATTCAAGTTTAGAGTATAACAACAATAATATTGCAATGATATTTATTGATGGTGACTTTACCACCAAACGTATCCGTAAAACAAACGATCGCTGCTTTTTAGAGTCATCAAATAAGGATTATCCAGAAATTGAGATTACAGAAGATTCAAAGAATCTGATTTTTGGGGTTATCACTTGGAGTTTCAGAAAACACATTTAATAAGTTTTTGATAGAAGAAAGAGAAGAAATGCCACCTTTTGTTCACATCGATTGCAACAATTTCTATGCATCTTGTGAGCGAGCTTTTAATCCCTCGCTCAACGGAAAGCCCATTATTGTATTGAGCAACAATGATGGATGTGCTATTGCTCGTAGCAATGAGGCGAAAGCATTGGGTATAAAAATGGGCGTTCCTGCATTCCAAATCGAAAAGATTATAAAAAAAAACAACGTGCAGGTTTTCTCAGCCAACTTTGAACTGTATGGCGATATGAGCAATCGGATAATGAGCATTCTATCTCGTTTCTCACCCCTACAAGAGATATACAGCATTGATGAATGCTTTTTGGACTTAGAGGGGATGGATATCGATTTCCGAGCATATGCTTTGCAAATGAAAAAGCAAGTTGAAAAATGGACACATATACCTATTAGTATAGGCATAGGAGATACGAAGTCGCTTGCTAAAACAGCAACACGCATAGCCAAAAAATTTCCATCACAAACTGCTGGTGTGCATCATATCGATAGCGAAAAGAAACGTATAAAAGCACTCAAATGGCTTCCTGTAGAAGATGTGTGGGGTATTGGATCTCGCTCGGCAAAGAAATTATATCAGCAAGGAGTAACAAATGTCTACCAATTTACGCTACTATCAGATAATTGGGTGAAAACCTATCTCACTGTGGTTGGTTTACGACTCAAACATGATTTATCAGGTATTCCTGTTTTGCAATTGGAAGAGGTCAAAACAAAGCAGAGTATTGCTACAACACGCACATTTGAACAAGCTTTGACTGATTTTGATGAATTGCACGAACGCATCACCACTTTTGCTACCAAATGTGCTGAAAAACTACGCAAACAGCAAAGTTGTTGTCGGGTGATGCAAATTTTCATTACTACCAACTTTTTCAAAGAAACCGAAGCTCAATATAGCAATTCAATCACCATCAAATTAGCTTTTGCTACCAATTCAACCATCGAATTGGCACGTTATGCTGCAATTGGTTTACAACAAATTTATCGCAAAGGATACAAATTCAAAAAAGCAGGCGTCATTGTAATGGATTTAGTACCAGAGGGCAACCAGCAGCTCAATATTTTTGAAAACAGAAATACAAAACATATCCCTCTGATGAAAGTGATGGATAGAATCAACCACAAATACAGCAAAGATTTGGTCCGTCTTGGGACACAAGCACCTGGACGCACCTGGCGTATGAAGCAAGAAAAACTCTCAAAGCGTTATACCACTGACATCAACGATATTTTGGCTGTAAAACTTGATTGTGTTGCAGAAGAAATTCCGAAGTTATTAAAATCAAACAGCCAATAATATGTGTTTTTTCTACAAACCACCTCAAGATAAAGATGCTTTGAAAACCCGTTTTGGCATTGAGAATATAGATACCCCTCCTCACGCTTTTACAAATTGGAATGATGTGATTTACAACGGATTCACCCATCCGCCGATGCCCATCATCAGCAATGAATCTCCTGATAAAATACAATATTTCGAATGGGGGCTTTTACCTCAATGGGCCAAAGAAAAGAGCTTTCAGAAAAACACGCTTAATGCTCGTTTTGAGTCGTTATCTGAAAAATCTTCTTTCAAAAACATACTACAAAATCGATGTTTGGTACCTGCAGAGGCATTCATTGAGTGGCAATGGCAGGATAAAAAAGGAAAAGAGAAGATCAAATACTTGTTAGAGATAGACAAAAGTTCTATTTTTGCATTTGCAGGTTTGTGGAGCAAGTGGAGAGATTTGGAAAATGACATAATTATACCCACATTTACCATTATCACAACTACGGCTAACGAATTGATGGCAAACATACACAATACTAAACAGCGAATGCCTATTATTCTTCATCCAGAAAGTGAAAAAGATTGGTTGGTATCGGGGCAGATAAAGATGTGGAATGACCATCTACAAGCAACACCATTGGACAAAAAGAATATTGATGAAATGAAAAGTCTATTTTGAATAAAAAATAAAATACAATAACCTTTTAAAAACAAAAATATGGAAAACAAAAGTAAGTTTGATGAGTTAGATGACTTCGTAATGGAAGGTTCTATTATTGTTGCTTGGAAAGTAGCCAAAGGAGATAAGCGTGAGTTTATTGGACTTTACTTTGCAGATGCTGAAGACAGCAAAGAGAGTATGTTAGAAGAGAATCAATCTGAAGAAAACCCAATAAAACACAATGTTTTGGTACCTTCATTTCTACTTGAGAATATAAATAAAGATGAAAAAATTGAACTGACATTAAGTAATCTAAAAAATGAAATTTGGAGCTGGGAAGACGACTCCAAAATGGAAGAGGCAGCAAAAGAACTATTCTAATCAAAACAAAAAAAGCTTAGCTACTTTCAACCCAAAATAAGAACAGGTTTTGTACTTTATGTTTTCAAAAACATAGATACTAAAACCTGTTTTTTATATTTATTTTATGAATACTAAAATATTTTATTTTCAATTGTTATACTCCTTTTGCAAATATTAAAGAAATATTTCGATATATTGAAAACATATGCTTTATAATATGTTTTTAGTCGTTTTTTGGTTTGCAACTGACAGTAAAAGCAAGTAATTTTGTACAATATTTAATATGAGAAAGTTATGAACAAAAAAACAATTGTAACGGGTGTAATTGGAGCTGACGTTCACGCAGTTGGCAATAGAATTTTATCTTATGCACTTGAAGAAGCCGGATTCAAAGTGGTTAATTTAGGAGTGATGGTTACGCAGGAAGAATATATTGAAGCTGCTTTAGAAACCAATGCTGATGCTATCTTAATATCTTCGCTCTATGGACATGGCGAAATTGACTGCCAAGGCATGCGCGAAAAATGCGATGAAGCGGGCTTAAAAGATATCCCCCTTTTAGCTGGAGGTAATATCGTTGTAGGAAAACAAGATTTTAAAGATGTTGAACAACGTTTTCTTAAAATGGGATTTACCAAAGCCTACCCACCAGGAACAGAAGTAGAAACTTGCATTGCGGATTTGAATGAACTTTTGAAGATACAGTAGTAATTCTATAGATATTCGGTAATTCATTAGATATTCAATTGTAATTCGGTAGTTATTCAATTGTGCTTTAATAGATATATAATAAAACTTTGATTCCCATTCTACCAAATTCCCCCTTTAGGGGGTTAGGGGGCTGTAAAATGAAAATCCTAAGCGCCGATATAGGCAGTACATATACAAAATTAGTTG
>CAYFRA010000019.1:0-19876 GCA_964345395.1 uncultured Paludibacter sp.
GCTTTTTTTTGTAAGATAAAATTTGTAATATTGCAAAGAATATAAACAGAAATAATATGGATGAATTTGGAGATATTATCTATTTCATACTATTGATACTTTTTGTGTTTAGCGGACTTTTTAAAAAGAAAAAGAAAACACAAGAAAGTTCAACACATCAATCCGATAACACACAAGCTGAGGAAACTGAGTTTGAATGGGAACATAATGTAGGTTGGGAGGAGTTTGAAGAGATGCTAAAAGGGAGTCAGAGCATGGATACTGTAGTGATTCAAAAGCCTGTTCAGCAAAAAACAGCACACACAGACTATGAAAAAGTGCGTCCTAAGAACACCATGAAAGCTCAAACTTTTCAGAAGTTGAAACCCAGTACTTTTGCTCAAAACATCCGTAAATCTTCACTGATGAAAGAGATAGAGCAGACAGAAGAGATAAATAGTGGCATAGAATTTGAGCTATCTGAAGCATTCAGTGATATTCAGGAGGTGAAAAAAGCATTCGTATATTCACAAGTTTTTGAGCAAAAATATTAATATCTAAAAGAGATAATGAAAAAGATTTTGAACATTGCATATAAATTGTAACTTTGCACCAATTATTTATTAAAGAATCTGGTAAAGCAAAAGTTCCGACGCAATGAGTTGGAATTTTTTTCATTTATAACACATTTAAAAGAAACAAAGAGTAAAATTAAAAATACCAAAGTATTATGGCAACAATGTATATGACCCAAGAGGGTTATGATAATTTATTGGCAGAATTGGCAGAATTGGAGGGTGTGCAACGCCCCGCTATTTCAAGGCAAATAGCAGAAGCACGCGACAAGGGTGATTTATCTGAGAATGCCGAATATGAAGCAGCCAAAGAGGCCCAAGGGATGTTGGAGACAAAAATTGCAAAATTAAAAAACGATATAAATTCAGCACGCATCATTGATCCATCCATGGTGAAAACAGATGAAGTGCAGATACTTACTCGTGTAAAGATTCGTAATTTGAAAAACAAACAAGAGATGAGCTATCTGTTGGTATCCGAAAGCGAGGCTAACTTGAAAGAGGGCAAAATGTCGATTGACACACCAATAGCTAAAGGTCTGATGGGTAAAAAAGTGGGTGAAATAGCCAAAGTAACGGTACCACAAGGCGAAATTGAGTTTGAAATATTAGATATCTCATTATAAGTTTGTAGTATTATGACAATTTTTAGTAGAATCATTGCGGGTGAGATACCAAGCTACAAAGTGGCAGAGAATGAGGATTTCTACGCATTCTTAGATATCAATCCAATGATGGCTGGTCACACCTTGGTGGTACCCAAAAAAACGGAAGAGGATTATATCTTTAATTTAGATGATGAGATATACAGTGGTTTGATGCAGTTTTCGAAGGAGGTGGCACTTGCTATTGAAAAAGCGATTGATTGTAAACGTATTGCTGTAACGGTGATTGGTTTAGAAGTGCCACATACGCACGTGCACCTTATCCCTATCAACAAAGAGAGCGATATGCTACTAAGCAATCCACGCGTGAAACTAACATCGGATGAAATGAATGATATAGCAAAAAAAATCAGTGAAAATTTATAAAACGTTTCGTTGTTAAAGTATGATTTTCTTATCTTTGTGAAAATCGTGATTTTTTTAATTTAAACAAAAAGGAGAGTTTATGGAAATAAAAGAGAAAGTATTTGAAGCAATAAAGGCATATGGAGAGCCTGTGAACGCAGGTAAAGTTGTAGAACTAACTGGTCTTGACCGCAAAGAGGTAGATAAAGCGATGGCGGCACTTAAAAAAGATGAAACTATCATCTCGCCAAAACGCTGCTATTGGACTGCTAAGTAAGCTTTTACGAAAATATTTAAAACAAAAAAACTTCCAATCAGAAATTTGATTGGAAGTTTTTTATTTTGTGTTCATTCTCAATCTCTTTGCAAATAAGGTAATTACTAAAGAGCTAAGTTATTGTCAGTAAAATTGACAAAACAAATTAAGATCTTGGGTTTGCTTCTTTAACAACCATTGTGCGGCCATCAAATTCAGCACCATTTAACTCTTCAATAACTTTTGCACCAGCTTCGGGCGTAGCCATTTCTACAAATGCAAAACCTTTTGAACGACCTGTATCGCGGTCTTTGATAATTTTACATGAAGTTACTTCTCCATACTCTTCAACAACGCCTTGAAGATCGTTTTCTCGAACTCTATAGCTCAAGTTTCCAAAATAAATGTTCATAAAATAATAAAAAATTGTAATTAAAAAATGTGATTGAAGAAACGTAAAAAAACGAAGGGCTAAAAAAATTACAATTTGATCTATTTTATTAGGACATAATTGTTTAATTTCGAACCAAGCGAGAAATACACTTCTTATTCGGGTACAAAGAAACACATTATTTTTTGATTAAGCACTATAAAGCGTTGAAATAATAGAAAAAACATAGCTTACGCAAGAGTTTATGCTGTATTGTGTCGAAGATAAGGATTTACAGCAAATTCAGCACCCGATCGAGCTCCTTGGATAATAGGGTTTTGAGAGAGTCGAAATCATTGATTTCATCCATCAACTGTTTTAGTTTTTCCATATCCTTTGTTTCCGAAACAGCTTTCATCTCTTTCAGCAAATTGTTGCGTTTTTGCATTATTAGTGCCAGTTTATATTCATAAATATATCTTGGTGCCAATTCGTGCAAACGCTTATCATCGCTCTCAAGCTCTCTGAATTTGGAGTGAATTTTACTCAAAGTATATTTCTCAGTGGCCATTTCGGCAGCCAACTTGCTTACATCAACATTTTGATGTACCGTAAAATGGTGCTCAGCATTTGACTTTATTCCCTCTTCCAAGGCAAGATATTCGTCAAAAATAAGCTGATAAAAAGGATTGCTAAATTGGATGTGATCACTCTCTAATTCCTCTTTGAAAAATTGATAAACCAATGTCGCATCATATTCATCCGAAGCATCATACAAAATGTGTGTGCCATATTTGAGCATAAACGAGATGATGTGTTTTTCTTCATTTGCAAATTGATATTTTACCTCTATTTCATCCTTTGCTTGTGCTGTTGCTTTGTTGGTTTCTGCTTCTCTTTTTTCAAGCAACCTATCTCTATCTAACTGTTTTTGCTCTTCATAAAGCTGTTTTTGCCTTATTTTAGTCATCTCTTGATAAAGCATCTCTTCGCGTACGTCGAGCAGCTGGCTACAAACTTTTACATATTGTGTTTGTATGATTTTGTTGGGAATAATGGCAATACTTTGCACAATGTTGGAGATAAGTTTTGCTTTTTTG
Source organism: uncultured Paludibacter sp. (assembly GCA_964345395.1). Taxonomy (GTDB): domain Bacteria; phylum Bacteroidota; class Bacteroidia; order Bacteroidales; family Paludibacteraceae; genus UPXZ01. The sequence continues at coordinate 3,291 of CAYFRA010000019.1, forward strand.
ATGGGGTCATTTCCTGCATCAGAGAGCAAAAGATTGGTTTTGAATTGGATAAAATCGACCGACTTCTCCTCAACATATTTAATAAAATCAGAAGCATTGTGTTTGCGAGCAAAACTATCGGGGTCATCGCCATCGGGCAGTAGAAGCACCTGAATATTCAGACCTTGCTCCAAAAGCAAATCAATGCCTCGCAGCGAAGCTTTGATCCCTGCCTCATCACCGTCAAAGATAATCGTTACATTCTCTGTAAATCGGTGAATAAGCCTGATTTGATTGGGAGTGAGTGCGGTGCCTGATGAAGCCACTACATTTTCAATACCACTTTGGTGCATCGATATCACATCGGTATAGCCCTCTACCAAATAGCATCTATCGTGCTTTACAATAGCTTGTTTTGCAAAAAATATCCCATACAGCTCATTGCTTTTGTGGTATATTTCGGATTCGGGTGAGTTGATGTATTTTGCTAACTTATCACTTTTCTTTAAAATTCGCCCACCAAATGCTACTACCCTACCCGATAATGTATGCACTGGAAACATCACACGCCCTCTAAATCTGTCGGCTAAATAGTTGTTATCTCCTTCAAATGTTAGCCCAGTTTTGACCAAAAAATCTTTTTTGTAACCTGCTTTGAGAGCTGTATCTGTAAAATAGGTATTTTCGTCAACACAGTAGCCAAGCTGAAATTTCTTGATCATATCTTCACGAAAGCCTCGCTCTTTGAAATAGCTCAAACCTACCGATTTTCCTTCAAGATGATGAAATAAGGTATTTGAAAATTGCTTTTGTGCGTAGTCATTAACCAAAAGCATACTTTCACGATCATTCTTTTCTGCCTGCTCTTCGGGAGTTAGTTCTTTTTCAACAACTTCGATGTGATACTTTTTAGCTAAAAGTTTCAAGGCCTCCACATAGCTCATTTGCTCATGTTCCATTACAAAATGGATGGAGTTGCCTCCTTTGCCACAGCCAAAACATTTGAATATCCCTTTTGAGGGTGATACGGTGAAAGAGGGAGTTTTTTCGTTGTGGAAAGGACACAGACCAATCAGATTAACACCGCGTTTTCGCAGTGTAATATAGTCAGAAACTACATCTTCAATGCGTGCAGCTTCGTTGATTCTATCTATTGTTTGTTGGTCTATCACTTTTTGTTTTGAAAAATGGGATTACAAATTTACAAATTTAAGAGCACGAACACAAATAAAAAAACTAAGAGATTACATCTTTTACATTTCTAAAAGCTCGCTCCAACTTCAACATCTCTTCCGACATAAATCGATAAAATGCCAACCAATCATAACGCCTATGAATATCTATATCGGGCTGAAAACTATATATTCGACACACCTCTTGACCTGTATCGAGGGTATAGAGATAGTCCCATATCAAACCATTGGGAAAATCTTCCTCCATAATGATTTTGTAACGCTCAAATTGCTCAAACTTGGCCAATCTTTCATCTTCGCTTGCGTGGTTCAGCTCTAAAATAACAAAAGCTCCATCCCTGTTGGCGTCAAACTTGAGCTGAACACCTTTCATTTTTGTATTGTAGAGCATAAATTTACTCTTACGCTTACCCAAAATAGGATGATTGGTGCAAAATAACCCAAAACCTTCCCAAAACTCTTTTTTCAATAATTTAAGCTCCTCTTTGCTGTACATTGAATGGTTACACTACTCCGTTTCTTATTTTAATTTTTTACTGAGCGAATAAACATCATCTTTATCTTGCACAATCAATGTCAATATGCCAGCAATAATCATAAATACTCCACCAAGCACAAGAGTGTAGATGGCATGTTCTTGAAAAATATGTTTGGTGATGCTCCCCAAAATGGTTGCAGCAAGTATTTGAGGCAATACAATAAAAAAGTTGAAGATACCCATATAAATTCCCATCTTATCGGCTGGAAGCGAACCTGTGAGTATAGCATAAGGCATCGACAGAATACTTGCCCAACCAACACCTACTCCAAACATACTGATCAAAAGAAAATCGGGATTTTTGATAAACAACATCGATATCAAACCCAAACCACCAATAATTAAAGCGAGTAGATGTGTCAATTTTCGAGAAATATATTTGGCTACCACAGGAATTAGAAAAGCAACTACGGCTGCAAAAAAGCTGTAAGCTCCAAACAAAATACCTACCCAGTTTGCTCCTTCGTTATAGAGTGCTGATTTGGTATCATTGGTGCCAAAATGATAATCAGTAATAGCTGGTGTTGCATAAATCCAAAGCGAGAAGAGAGCCATCCATGTAAAAAACTGAACAATAGCCAATTGTCCCATTGTGCGAGGCATATTGACCAAATCTGTCATAATTTCAGTCAAGCTGTTTGATTTATCCTTTTGTTTGAAATGAAAAACAAACATAAAAAGTAGTGCCACCAACAAAAACAATCCGCCCAAAATATAGATTTGAACATCCATTTTAAATAGAGCAACCAACAGCACAACAACAACTCCCAAAGAGGCAAATATAGAAGATAATTTAAGAAACTTTTTGGGATGAATCTCTTTTGTCATCTCTGTTTGAAGAGTGTTTTCACTATGAGTTTCGTGAGATTGCAGCTCCTCAGGGCTATACTCTTTGGTAGTGAGTATGGTTACCAACACCGCAACAAAAAGTACAAAAGCACCGATATAAAAAGAGAACTTCACACTATCAGGCAAAGCTTCATTGAGCTTTGGGGTATTTGAAATACCAAACCAATTGGTCAGCATATAAGGCAGTGCCGAGCCAGCAACAGCTCCTATCCCGATGAAGAAACTCTGCATAGAAAAACCCAATGTACGCTGCTCAGATGGTAACATATCACCTACAAAAGCACGGAATGGCTCCATAGAAATATTGATAGAGGCATCCATAATCCAAAGCATACCAGCCGCCACCCAAAGCATTGGCGAATTGGGCATCAATATCAGAGCGATGGAGGTGAGGATAGCACCCGATAGAAAAAATGGTTTTCTTCTGCCCAATCGATTCCAAGTTTTATCACTCCAATAACCGATGATAGGCTGAACAATTAAACCAGTTACCGGTGCAGCTAACCATAAAATGGGGATATCGCCAATATCGGCACCCAAACTTTCGAATATTCTACTTACATTGGCGTTTTGTAGTGCAAATCCAAATTGAATTCCTAAGAACCCAAAACTCATATTCCAAATTTGCCAAAAACTCAAACGTGGCTTCTTCTTTATTTGCATTTTGTTACTGTATTAATAATTAAACAATATACTCCAGAAATTTTATAGACTTTTATTCAAAATCATAGCTAAAAAAATTCCTGCTTTGTAAAGTTGTAAATCGATGTCATCGGTAAATTCATACATATAATCGTAAGGATTTATTTTTTCATAATCATAAGCATAAATTTTATTGCTCAACTCAAAACTATGCCAAATATGATCAATCATTGCTGTTTTTTTTATCTCTTTGCGCTTTGTGCGAAATTTATCTTGCAAGTAACGACTATACTCTGAATAGGAGTAACGTTCGCCCTGCAATATCTGATTGTCCCAAAGCTGATGAAGCCTGATTGACCGCCCAAACCACGTTACATAAATATCATTGCCACCTCTATCCTCCAAACGTCCCATATGCAATGGCTGAAACATATCTCCTACAATATGCACAATAAATTTGACAGCATCTTCATTTCTTTTCAAATCTTTCAAATTTGACAAGCTATCCAAAGCATAAAACAAAAACTCACCTTCCGATTTTGGATGTGAAAGAAGATATTCAAGATCTTGCTTGGTCATATTTTTATCTAAATTCTGAAAATGCCACTCGTAGCTGTAACTATATTTGGGATCACTTTTGATAACATCTGCCCACGAAGCGTAAGCCACTATCCCACGTTTACCTAAAAGTTTATCTACTTTTTTACGGGTCATACAATTGAGATTTTCATAAGCTATATCTGCAATAATTTTATGGCCAATGGCATCAAAAGCAGATATTTGTATCGATATAAGTGAAATTAAAATTATTAAACTGAACTTTTTCAACATTTTGTTTGTAATTAAGATGAATAAATAGCAAAGATATTGTTTTTTTATTTCTTTTTATATCTTTGTAGATGTCAATTTAATAAAATGTTTTGTGATACCACATCTTGAAGAATATCAAATTTACCTGAAAATGGAGCGCTCTTTATCGAATAATACGGTAGAGAACTACCTCTTTGATTTGACAAAACTCTTCGAATATATGAATGAAGCTAAGCTTGAAATATCTGAAATAGAACTGAAGCATCTACAAGATTTTTTAATTGAGATGTCTCGAATAGGTATCAGCACACGCTCACAAGCTCGTTTTATATCAAGTATCAAATCATATTTCTTTTTTTTAATGTATAAATCAAAAATAGAAATAGACCCATCAGAACTTTTAGAAGCTCCTAAAATAAATATGAAGATTCCAGAGGTCCTTTCTTTAGATGAAGTGGATAAAATCATAGCTACCATAGATTTGTCGAAGCCCGAAGGACAACGTAATCGTGCCATCATTGAAGTGCTCTATGGATCGGGGGTGAGGGTTAGCGAATTGACCAACCTCCTTATTTCTAATATTTATGCCGATGAAGGATTTATGATTGTAGATGGGAAAGGCGATAAAAAACGCTTAGTTCCATTATCAGATGAATCGATAAAGCAGATAAATTATTGGTTGTTGGACAGAAACAACTTGAATATCCAAAAGGGACACGAAGATTTTTTATTTCTCAACAGAAGAGGTGCTCAACTTACGCGTGCTATGATATTTACCATCGTAAAACGATTGGCAGAGGCGAGTGGGATAGAAAAAAACATCAGTCCTCACACTTTCAGACATACTTTTGCAACACATTTATTGGAGAATGGAGCCAATTTAAGAGCCATTCAGCTGCTACTCGGACATGAAAGTCTCGCAACAACAAGTATTTATACCCATTTGGATGTGCAGTATCTTCGTGAAACAATATTAACTTGCCATCCGATGAATAAAACCATATAAAATTGTAAACAAACTAATAGAATAAACAGTATGAAAAATTTGATCATAACAAAGAGTCAAAAATGGAAGACCCTAAAAATCGTATCTCTTTTTTTGTTGTTCTCTATACATAGTTTTGCCAATGAAACTTTGGTAGTTGGGCAAGTTTTTAATAAAGCTGACCGCACCCCCTTAGAGTCAGTAAGCGTCTATTTCAAAGGCACCAATAAAATAAGCCACACCAACGAAGAGGGATATTTTTTAATTCGCAACGATGGAGACGAAAAAACTTTGATTTTTTCATTGATTGGTTTCAAACAGGTAGAATTAAAAGTGAAACCGGGCGAACAGCTTGGGACCGAAATTTTAATGGAAGAAAAAGAGAATCTCTTAGGCGAATTGATGGTTAAGCCTGGTGCAAATCGTGCCAATGACTTGATGAGCCGCGTAGTGAAAGCCCGCAAAAACAACAAAAAACAAGCTTTACAACAAAAACGTGAACAAAACTTAGTGTTGATGAGCAAAAAAGACTCACGCTGGGAAAACAACCGAATTTACAGCGAGTTCAAGTCAGGTAATTTATCTGACAATGACACATCGCTTCTTGTGCCACTCTTTATGGAGGAGCTGAAAATGGAGCAGAGCAGCGAACAAAAACAACTGCTTAACAAAAACACCTACAACACATCAGAAACCGCAATTGAGTTGGTTGGAAAATTGCTACAAGGGCTTGAAACTGATGCCAATTTTTATAACAACTCAGTGTTGGTGATGGGCAAAAGTATGATAAGCCCCTTGGCTAATGTAGGGCGCTCATTTTATCGATATTATTTAATAGACAGCATACAGACTGACTCAGGCAAAGAGTATCTGCTGTGGTTTAGAAGTAAAAACACAAAAAACTTAGCTTTCAATGGCGAAATGCGAATCGACTCTGCCACATTGGCACTGACCTATATCGATGCCGAATTACCACGTCAAGCCAATCTGAACTATATTCACAATTTGCAATTTAATCAAGATTTTTCTCTTTACGATAACAAAACATGGCTACCTAAAAGAGAGATATCCAATTGGGATATGACCTATGAACTGCTGAAACGTGAAAACCAAAAGTCAACTGAACTATTTATTCGAAAAAAATCTGACTACGATTTAGATCAAATCCAGTTACTACAAACGGACTCTTTTGCCAACACCCCTTATAGCGAAGAGAGTTTAGAAGAAAGAATGCTGGCACTACAACAACATCCTTTCTATAAAACAGCCAATTTTATAGCCCACACTTTTCTCACTGGTAATTTTCGTGCAGGTCCGTTTGATATAGGTCCTATTATTGATATTGCACGGTGGACAAAAATAGAGGGAGTTCGCTTAGGTTTACCTATACAAACCAATGAGCACTTGTCAAAATATTTTATGGTAGGAGGACACGCCATGTATGGTTTTCGCGACCAAAAGTTGAAATATGCAGCCTCTACCCAATTCAAACTACCCACTGAGAAGCGTTTTATTGTTGGGGCAAAATATCTCAATGATTATCGCCGCATCGATTATGATTACAACAATTTTATTTGGCGTGAAGACCCATTAGAGACAGGCGATGAGAATATTATGAGTACTTTTCTCTCTTTCCGACAACAGCATCGAATGAATATGCGTCAAGAATTGACCACATTTATTTATAATGATTGGGGTGAAAATTTGGAATCGAAGTGGATATATCGAGATGTAAAATATATCAGCAACGAGCTTCTGCCGCTACAATTAAATGGTGAAAACTTTGATTTTATTCGCGATAGAAATTTCTCTTTTACTACCCGATTCTCTTTTGATGAATCTATAATTGACAAACATTTTCAACGAATTTATGTAAAAAACCCACGTCCAATTATTTATACAACCATAGAGGGCGGACATTATAATTTTGGTAATAAAAATGGTAATTATGGACGATTTACCACATCAATGCTCCATCGTGGACAAAACATATATGGGGATTGGCGTTACTCTATCGAAGCAGGAAAATATTTTGGCGATGCTCCTTATCCATTATTAAAATTTATCCAAGGCAAAGGCGGAACCGCTTATAATCGCTACGAATTTGCATTAATGAATAGCCGTGAATACTTGACCGACACCTACATACAAGTTCAAACCGAATATCTATTTAATGGGATTTTATTCAATCGTGTTCCGCTTATCAAGCATCTCAATCTGCGCGAAATTGTAAGTTTCAAAGCTGCTTACGGCACCTTAAGCGACCGTCATAAAGAGTTGATGAATATCCCCAACGAAACAGGTGTTTTTACCGTGCCATATAGCGAAGCAAGTGTCGGTATTGCCAATCTATTGGGTGTTCTTTCTGTTCAATCCATTTGGCGATTGAGTGATTTGAATAAATCGAATATCAACAAGTGGGGTATCAAAGTGAGTTTATTGCTTGCTTTTTAACAAATAAAAAATTGATTTTATTACAAATAGAAAAATATAAAATGTTAGAATTAATCAAAAATTTTCAGATCAAATCAGAACCTAGTGAAGTAAAACCACTAACAATTGGATTTATCAACGACTCCTATGTGGTAGAAAGTAAAAACCCAGACGATGAATGGTATTTTTTACAACGCATCAATCACGCCATTTTCAAAGATGTAGAGGGTTTGCAACGCAATATTGAAATCGTAACAGATCATTTACGCAAAAAACTGAAAGAAAAAGGCTTTACTGATATTGAAAAACGTGTACTCAAATTGGTGCCAAGCAAAGATAACAAACTCTATTATCAAGATAACAAAGGCAATTATTGGCGAGTTTATGTTTACATTAAAAACACAAAAACTTACAACCAAATAACACCCGAGTTGGCTTATAAAACCGGTATCGAATTTGGAAACTTTCAAGCCATGTTATCAGATCTCCCATTGGATAATTTGATTGAAACTATTCCAGATTTCCACAATATGGAATTTCGATTGAAGCAGTTTCGAGAAGCGGTAAAAGAAAATATAGCTAACAGATTGACCCAAACAAGATGGATGGTTGATGAGATTGAAAAAAGAGCTTTTGATATGACATTGGCAGAGCGTCTTTATCAAGAAGGCAAGTTGACGAAACGAATCAACCACTGCGATACCAAAGTCAATAACATACTTTTTGATGAAAATGATAATCCCATCTGCATTGTAGATTTAGACACGGTGATGCCAGGTTATGTGCTTTCAGACTTTGGCGACTTTATGCGCACAGCTGCCAATACAGGAGCAGAAGATGATGAGCATTTAGACCATATCGGAGTAAATTTTGAAATTTATGAAGCATATACCAAAGGATATTTAGAAAAAGCAAAATATTTCTTAACTCAAGTTGAATTGGGCAATTTAGCTTTCGGTGCAAAATTATTGAGTTATATGCAAACTGTTCGATTTTTTACCGATTATCTCAATGGCGATACTTACTACAAAATCCAATCGCCTGAGCACAATTGGCAACGCACAAAAGCACAGTTTGAATTGTTAAAAAAACAAGAAGCAAGCTTCGATAGATTAGAAAATATTGTTTTTGAAAATGCTTTTTAATTAAATTATTATTGCAATTCTCTATGGCTCTATAAACAAAATGAATATCTATGTTGTTCTCATAGTACTAAATATTAAAAAACCACAGTATTATGAGAACAATTTTTTTATTTCTAACTTTATTGATAAGCAGCACAATAGCACACACACAAGAGTATGGCTATTTGCAAGAAAATGAAAATCTAAATGCAAAGAAACACTCTGTTTATGCTGAGTTGGGCGGAACTGCTCTTTTATACTCGGTGAACTATGATTATACTTTTCTTCGTAACAACAAACCAAAATTTAACTTAGGTATTGGAGCAAGTCTAGTCCCTTGGCCAGAATGGGATAGCGGTTCAGGTTATACACCTTTACCAATTATTACTGCTCAAGCTAACTTGCTCATAGGGAAAGAGAAACATTTCTTAGAAACCGGAGTATCCTTGCTCTATATCATTCCCGGAGCCCGCATTGGTTATCGCTATCAACCTACTGAAGGTGGTTTTCTATTTAGAGCTGCATTCACGCCATTTTACGTACCAGGTGGAGGTATTAGTGAAGGATTAGGTGGTATTACGCCTTGGGCAGGAGTATCTTTTGGTTATACTTTTTAGATTTTTAAAAATTTTACCCATTTCGCATTATTTGTAAGTGTTAAAATCAATTATCTTTGATTATCTTTGAAAAAAATGATAATTAAAGATCCACACTTATGAAAAAATTTATTTTAAGCCTTGCATTAGTAGCAATCAGCTTGATTGGCTATGCTCAAATAGTTGATTCTAATTTTGAAAATCCTGTTATTAAACGCCATTCCGTATTTGTTGAGCTTGGTGGTAACTCTTTGATTTACTCACTCAATTATGATTACAGCTTTGCAACATTCGAAAAACTCACTTTTAATACTGGTCTTGGGGTTAGTTATTTTAATGTAAGTCTAAATGCATTTCCTGAGCAAGATATGAAAGATCGACTGCATCTTCCTATTTTCACACCACAAATTAATATGTTAAGTGGAAAAGAGAAGCATTATTTTGAATATGGATTGTTTTATTCTTTACCATTGAATAATTTAGGAGTACGTGCAGGCTACCGCTACCAACCCAATGAAGGTGGTTTTCTTTTCAGAGCCGGATTTACTCCAATGCTACTCGGAGGTGGTTTACCAATTCCTTGGCTTGGCGTTTCATTTGGTTATACATTCTAATTTTTCTGACATATTGTCATATATTTTAGTTTATTGTCATATATTTCATTGTTTTATGCCAAAAATTTTTTTTGCTAATGCCAAAAATTGATTGGCATAGCATTTGACTACTATTGAGTGAAATAAAAAATAAAAGATTTCATTTAATAGTAAATTAATAATGTAAATATCATAGCTTATTCTCTATTTTTCTAATAGAAAATAAGCCATAAAAACTAAAAAAAGACAATGGGAAAAATAATTGGAATTGACTTAGGAACAACGAACTCGTGTGTTTCTGTGATGGAAGGTAACGAGCCAATTGTTATTACAAACAACGAAGGAAAACGTACCACACCATCTGTAATTGGATTTGTGGAAGGTGGCGAGCGAAAAGTAGGTGACCCTGCTAAACGTCAAGCTATCACAAACCCCGTAAATACCGTTTCATCTATCAAACGTTTTATGGGCGAAACTTACGATAGATTACAAAATGAAGTAAATCGCGTACCTTTCAAAGTTGTAAAAGGCGATAACAACACACCACGTGTTGATATTGATGGACGACTTTATACGGCACAAGAAATCTCAGCTATCATTCTTCAAAAAATGAAAAAAACAGCTGAAGAGTATCTTGGACAAGATGTAACAGAGGCTGTTATTACAGTTCCTGCTTACTTTAATGACTCACAACGTCAAGCAACCAAAGAGGCGGGCGAGATTGCTGGTTTGACCGTAAAACGTATTATCAACGAGCCTACGGCAGCAGCTTTAGCTTATGGGCTGGACAAAGCGCATAAAGATATGAAAATTGTGGTATTTGACCTTGGTGGTGGTACTCACGACGTTTCTATTCTTGAGCTTGGCGATGGCGTATTTGAAGTAAAATCAACTGATGGTGATACGCACTTAGGTGGTGATGATTTTGACCAACGCATTATTGAGTGGTTGGTAGAAGAGTTTAAAAACGATAATAGCGGACTTGATTTAAGCAAAGACCCAATGGCACTTCAACGACTAAAAGAGGCTGCCGAAAAAGCTAAAATTGAGCTTTCAAGTGGTACTTCTACTGAAATCAACTTACCTTATATTATGCCTGTTGATGGAGTGCCACGTCACTTGGTGCGTACATTGACTCGTGCAAAATTTGAGCAATTGGTTGATGATTTGGTGAGCAGAACAATCGAACCTTGCCGCACTGCATTGAAAAATGCCAATATGACTGTTGGTGAAATTGATGAGGTTATTTTGGTAGGTGGTTCTACTCGTATTCCTGCAGTACAAGAAGCTGTTGAAAAATTCTTTGGTAAAGCTCCTTCAAAAGGTGTAAATCCGGACGAAGTTGTAGCCATTGGTGCTGCTATTCAAGGTGGTGTTTTGAGTGGTGATGTTACAGATATTTTACTGTTAGACGTAACTCCGCTCTCTTTGGGTATTGAAACTATGGGTGGTGTGATGACTAAGCTAATTGAAGCTAATACAACCATTCCAAGCAAGAAATCAGAAATATTTACAACAGCTGCTGACAATCAACCTTCAGTTGAGATTCACGTATTGCAAGGCGAACGTCCGATGGCGGCTCACAACAAATCACTTGGTCGTTTCCACTTAGATGGTATCTTGCCAGCTATGCGTGGAACACCTCAAATTGAAGTTACTTTTGACATCGATGCTAACGGTATTTTGAATGTATCAGCTTTGGATAAAGCAACCAATAAGCAACAAAACATCCGTATCGAAGCATCTTCAGGATTGAGCGAAGAGGAAATCAAACGCATGAAAGAGGAAGCCGAAGCAAATGCTGCAGCCGACCAAGCTGAGCGTGAAAAAATTGATAAGTTGAATGCAGCTGATAGCTTAATCTTTAATACTGAAAAACAGTTGACAGAGATTGGTGATAAATTGCCTGCTGACAAAAAATCAGAAATAGAAGCAGCATTGGTTCGATTGAAAGATGCTCATAAAACTCAAGATATTGCAGGAATTGATGCAGCAACGAATGATTTGAATACGGCATTCCAAGCTGCAAGTCAAGACATTTACAACGCTCAAAATGCAGAAGCAGGTGGACAAGCAGGACCTCAAGACTTCGGTGGACAACAAGATGGAGGAAGCCAAGCAGATGATGTAACCGATGTAGATTTTGAAGAGGTAAAATAATTAAACTCTTTTCATATAAAATTAAAAACCACTGTAAAATAAATTTACAGTGGTTTTTTTTATTCTATAGTTATACCTTGAAATGAAATATTTTTTCTTGCTTGATCACGAACAACCAAATCAGTTTTGCCATTATCAAAAATAGTAAAATGATAATAAATAGGAAATCTTTGGTCTGAAATTTGTAAATTGATAGATGTCATCCCTTTTTTATCATATCTCACTATTTCATATAAAAAGTTATTACTGACGAAAGATAAAGGGGATTTTGCTGAACCATATTCAGCATAAAAAGCTTCACCAAAATAGGGAAGATGTGAATAAATTGTGTCATTTGATATTTTCACATCATAATCACCCGTCAAATGACGAGCTTGAAAATGTGGAGAAGCTGGTATGGTATAATCAGCTTGAAAAGTAAAAGATAACTGACCCGATTCATCATAAAGATTTATTGAATTAGTTTCATTTAAATTTTTCAATGAAGCACAAGAGCTGATAAGTATTAAAAATAATAAACTCATCAGAACAGTTAAATAATTGATTTTCATATTTTTAAAATTAAAAGTTTGATATAAATAGAAAGAGCAAATAATATGCTAAATTTTGTTGTTAATAAAGTATTGATAAGCTTTTATAAGTTTCTAATAACTATATTTGCAAAACAAAAAATATTTTGTAAGCAATATAATTTTTAATAATACAAAAAATATTTTTATTCATTTATAAAGAAATATCAATAGAAGTTTCAAAAGAAAATAACAAGATTTATAAAAATACTTATCATATATTGAGTTATCAACAGGTTGTTAATAAAGTTTGTAAAATACTAATAATAAGAACATTCTGAAAATACAAACTGTTTATAAGTATAGATGATATTTTTAATAAAATAATAAGCAAATAAAAACTAAATTTTTTATCAACCATATCAACAGGCTATAATATTCAAAGAGTTTTTTAAAATTAAATTTTTAAATATTATAATATTATAGTTGTTGAAAGATTTTGGATTAATAGAAATATTGAAATGGAAAAACAAAAATTAGTAGAAGAGATTAATCGTCTTCGCAAAGAGAAAAATGCTGTGATAATGGCTCATTACTACCAAGATGCTGATATTCAAGAAGTAGCAGATATGGTAGGTGATAGTTTGGCTTTGGCACAATGGGCAGAAAAGACAGAAGCGGACATAATCGTGCTTTGTGGTGTACATTTTATGGGTGAAACTGCAAAAATTTTATCACCTCATAAAAAAGTGTTGATACCGGATATGGAAGCAGGTTGTTCTTTAGCTGATAGTTGCCCAGCCGATGAGTTTGAGAAATTTGTAAAGGCTCACCCTGATCATACGGTTATATCATACGTTAATACAACAGCTGCAGTAAAAGCGCTTACTGATATTGTGGTTACTTCTACAAATGCAAAAAATATAATTGCTCAGTTGCCCGAAGATGAAAAAATTATTTTTGGTCCTGACAAAAATTTAGGTAACTATATCAATAGTGTTACGGGTAGAGAAATGTTGCTGTGGGATGGTGCTTGCCACGTGCACGAAAAGTTCTCGGTAGCGGAATTGATTAAATTAAAAAAGGAAAATCCAGATGCTGCTATCATAGCGCATCCTGAGTGCAAGACTACAATTTTGAGCTTAGCTGATTTTGTAGGATCAACGTCAGCTCTATTGAATTATACTAAAACCTCCGAAAAAGATACTTTTTTAGTGGCTACAGAAAGTGGTATTATTCATCAAATGGAAAAGGCAAATCCTTCAAAAAATTTCATTCCTGTACCACCAGAATATGGCTTAGATGGAACAACTTGCCATTGTAATGAGTGTGAATTTATGAAGAAAAATACACTTCGTAAATTATATCTATGCTTGCGTGATGAAACACCTGAGATATTAATTGATGAAGAGTTACGATTAAAAGCTGTAAAATCAATTGATAAGATGTTGGCAATGAGCTAAGCAAAATGATTACAATTCAGCCCCCTACCCCCTTCTCCCTGAAGGGGGTAGGGGGCTGAGTTGTTACAATATTCTATTATTTTTTCTTCAATTCTGAAGCTTCTACTATTTTATAAACTTTATCGTTTCGTCTGACTAATTCTTTGGTTTTGATTGAGATAATTTCTCCTTTTTCTACCATTTCTACACTCTCTTGTTTGTCGTTGCGTATCTCCTCTACAATATCTTCATAGGCTCCTGTAGTTTCACCGGTTATTAAAAGTTCATTACCTACTTTCAGATTTTGTGCTTGAACCAATATTTCTGCAACACCAATATTTGTATAGTAATTTGTTACTTTACCAATATAAACTTTACGATGCGTTGCCTCTGAACCGTGATTTCTACTCCATTCGCCTAAACGTTGACCAAGGTAATATCCATTCCAAAATCCACGATTAAATACACGAGCTAAACGGGTGTTCCAATCTTCTATTTTATCCTCAGTAAATTCATTATTTATCACAGCATCAGCAGCTTCACTATAACACTCAACCACTGTTTTTACGTATTCAGGACCGCGAGCTCTACCTTCAATTTTGAATACACGTACACCTGCTTCAATCATTTGATCCATAAATTCTATGGTTTTCAAATCTTTTGGCGACATTATATATTCGTTGTCTATTTCTAATTCTATATCGCTCTCTTTATCTTTTACAATATAAGCACGACGACATACTTGTCCGCAATCTCCTCTATTTGCAGAGCGATTCATTTCGTGAAGACTCAAATAACATTTGCCTGAAACAGCCATACATAGTGCTCCGTGGCAAAACATCTCTATTTTAATCAAATCACCGTTTTTACCTCTAATATTTTCCTCAATAATTGCTCGATGAATTTCGGCTACTTGATCCATATTAAGTTCACGAGCTAAAACCACTACATCGGCAAATTGTGCATAAAATTTCAATGCATCTACGTTAGTGATATTAGTTTGAACCGATAAATGCACTTCAACACCTATACTCGAAGCATACATCATAGCCGAAACATCTGATGCGATAATAGCCGTTACATTTGATTCTTTTGCAGTGTCGATAATCTCTTTCATCAAAGTAATATCATTGTCATAAATAATAGTATTGACTGTGAGATAGCTATTAACACCATTTTCGTTACAGGTTTTTACAATGGTTTTTAGGTCTTCGGTAGAAAAATTATTGCTTGACTTGCTACGCATATTCAAATGCTCAATGCCAAAATAGATAGAATTTGCACCTGCTTTAATGGCTGCAGATAAACTCTCCCACGAACCAACTGGTGCCATTATTTCAATATCACTACGTTTCATATTTAACTTTTTCTGCTTTTCTTTGTTAGTATGTTTGTAAAATGAATATTTTACAAGTAAATTTCAATTAGTTATCTTTGCAAAATTAAGTAATTTCGAGCAGTAATAGGATAAAATGCTCTTTTTTTAGCTAATATTAAAAAGAATATGAAGATAGGAGATATACAATTTAGGGATTATCCCGTGTTTTTAGCACCAATGGAAGATGTTACAGATGTGGGATTTCGGATGTTGTGCAAGCAGTTTGGTGTAGATATGGTATATACAGAGTTTATATCATCCGATGCCCTTATACGCAACGTAAAACGTACAGAACAAAAATTGACTTTATACGATGAAGAGCGACCTGTAGCCATTCAACTTTATGGCAAGGACGCTGAATCTATGAAAGAAGCTGCACAAATTGCCGAAGATGCAAAACCCGATATCATTGATTTGAATTTTGGTTGTCCTGTAAAGCGTGTGGCGACAAAAGGTGCAGGTGCAGGGCTTTTGCAAGATATTCCTCGAATGATTGAGATTACTAAAGCTGTAGTAAAAGCTGTAAATGTTCCCGTTACGCTCAAAACTCGTTTAGGTTGGGATGAAAATAGTAAAATTATTGTTGATTTAGCAGAAGAGTTACAAGATACGGGTATTCAAGCTATTACAGTGCACGGTAGAACTCGTTCTCAGATGTATAAAGGTGAAGCTGATTGGACATTGATAGGGGATATTAAAAATAACCCAAGAATGCGAATTCCTGTTATTGGAAATGGAGACATTACTTCTGCAGCAAAAGCAAAAGAATATTTTAATAAATATGGTGTTGATGCTGTTATGGTTGGTAGAGGCTCAATTGGTCGTCCCTGGATTTTCTCTGAAATCAGAACCTTATTAGATACAGGTAAAGAGATGGAACCATTGAGTTTTCAAGAGCAAATATCTATCTTAAAACAACACGTAAATAATTCGATATCGATGTTGGATGAAAGACGTGGGATTCTTCATTCTCGCCGTCATATTGCTGCAAGTCCTACTTTCAAAGGTATTCCTGATTTTAAAGAAACAAAAATAGCGATGCTGCGTGCACATACGAGAGATGAATTGTTTGAGTTGATGGATAATATTAGTTTAGAATAAAGAGTAAAGAAAAAAGGTAACTACTCAGCCATTCTAAAGTAGTCCGTATTGGCTATAGGATTATTCTCAACCCATTATTAATGATATAAACTGTAAAAAACAAAGCTAATAGAGTCCTAAAAAACTGCATTAACTTCAATTTATGCACTCCAACTCCCCCTTTAGGGGGTAGGGGGGCTGAGTAGTTACGAAAAAAGATATAATATTTTGTCTCTTTTTTTATTTTCAATACCTTTGAAATAAATTTTTACTTA
>CAYFRA010000019.1:19976-22281 GCA_964345395.1 uncultured Paludibacter sp.
ATAATATTTTGTCTCTTTTTTTATTTTCAATACCTTTGAAATAAATTTTTACTTAAAAATAAAGTATATGAAAAGTTTAATAAATTATTTTACATTATTAGGACTATTGGTATTTAGTCTTTTATTTACAACAGGATGTATGAACGGTAATAAAGAGCAAACAACAGGTATTCATTTAGAGAATTTGGATACTACAGCAATTGCAGGTAATGACTTTTATCAATTTGCCACAGGTGGTTGGCAAGCTCTCAACCCATTAACCGGTGAGTATGCACGCTTTGGAAGTTTTGATAAATTAGCTGAAAATAATCGTGAACAATTAAAGTCTTTAATTGAAGAAATTGCATCTAAAAAGCATAAAAAAGGTTCAATTGAACAAAAAATTGGTGATCTTTTTAATTTGGCTATGGATTCTGCTAAACTGAATGAAGATGGAATTAAGCCGATACAAAAAGATTTAGAAAAAATAGCATCTATTAATTCAGACGATGAATTATATGAAGTAATTGCTCAAATGGTAAAAGAGGGAATGAGTCCTTATTTTCATCTTTATGTGGGTGCAGACCCAATGAATAGTGATGCTTATTTGTTGCAAACTTACCAAGGTGGAATGGGCTTAGGTCAGCGTGATTATTATTTAGATGAAGATGATGTAACTAAAAATATTCGAGATAAATATTTTGAATTTATACGCGAATTATTTATTAAAGTAGGAAAATCAGAAGCTCACGCAACTCAAAAGGCACAAGATATATTGCGAGTTGAAACACAGTTGGCAAAAGCCGCTTATGACAATATTCAATTGCGCGATCCACACGCTAATTATAATAAAATGAGTGTAGAAGAACTTCAAACATTAGTACCTGAAATAAATTGGAATGACTATTTTAATGCTTTAGGTTTATCTAATATTGATGCTATTTCTATTTCTCAAAAAGAACATTTGCAAGAAGTAGGTAAGATTTTTGCATCGGAATCATTGGATGTTCAGAAAACAATTTTAGAATGGAATGTGCTCAATTCATCTGCTTCTTATTTAAGCGATGATATTGACGAATTGAATTTCGAATTTTATGGAAAAGTATTGTCGGGTAGGGAAGAGCAGCAAGCAAGATGGAAACGTGCTGTAAGTAGTGTTGATGGAGCTTTAGGTGAAGCGGTAGGACAGATGTACGTAAGTAAATATTTTCCACCAGCGGCTAAAGAACGAATGCTTAATATAGTGTCTAATTTGCAAGAATCTTTGAAGGACCGCATTCTTACTTTGGATTGGATGGGTGATGAAACTAAAGAAAAAGCAGTTGAAAAACTGAATACGTTTCACGTGAAAATTGGCTATCCTGATAAATGGAAAGACTATTCAGATTTAGATATAAGTTTGGATTCATATTGGGAAAATATCAAACGTGCCAATCTGTTTAGCTTTAATGAGAATTTTGGAAAATTAGGCAAGCCAGTTGATAAAGATGAGTGGTTTATGAATCCGCAAACCGTTAATGCGTATTACAATCCTACATCGAACGAAATATGTTTTCCTGCAGGTATTTTACAATATCCATTTTTTGATATGAATGCCGATGATGCTTTTAATTATGGTGCTATCGGGGTGGTAATAGGACACGAAATGACTCACGGTTTTGATGATCAAGGTCGTCAATTTGATAAAGAAGGAAACTTAAAAGATTGGTGGACTGAAGAAGATGCTGCTAAATTCGATGTTCGTGCAACAGCTTTGTCTGACTTTTATGATAAAATTGAAGTGCTGCCCAATTTATTTGCTAATGGACGTTTTACCTTAGGTGAGAATATTGCTGATCAAGGTGGTCTTCAAGTTTCATATGCCGCATTTGAAAAAGCGATGCAAGAAAATCCATTGGAAACAAAAGATGGTTTTACGCCTGAGCAACGCTTTTTCTTAGCTTATGCCAATGTATGGGCTGGAAATATCCGTGATGAAGAAATCATCAAACGTACCAAAACAGACCCGCATTCGCTCGGCAAATGGCGTGTAAACGCTGCTTTACCTCATATTGATGCGTGGTATAAAGCGTTTGATATAAAGCCTGAGAATGCGATGTATATCGCTCCAGAAGAGAGAGCAGTTGTTTGGTAGATTAATAATAAAAAATCAATAGCAGTAAGTATATAGAAAAGAGAGTAGTCCATTCAATAGGGCTACTCTCTTTGTTTTTTGTCTATTATATTTTTAATCAAATCATTATTAATAATATCTACTGTTTAATATAATAAGCAATATTGCATTTACTTTAATTTATATATTACAACTCCTCTAGAACTTCCCCTT
>CAYFRA010000019.1:22381-26040 GCA_964345395.1 uncultured Paludibacter sp.
ATAAACTACTATCTTATCACACACTCATATCAATTCACTGTAATCATTCTTACCCCATCTTCCGTCTCTTCAATTTCAACAACAACAAAATTATCAGGTAAAATATCTTCAATTATTTCTGGCCATTCGATGAAGCAATAATTACCACTTTGTAGATATTCTTCAATACCGATATTAAGTGCTGCTTCTAAATTTTCTAAACGGTAAAGATCAAAATGAAAAATTGTCTCATCATTTTTAGTAGTATATTCATTAACAATAGAAAATGTTGGGCTATTAATATTATCGATAACACCTAAATCTTCACAAATTGCTTTTATAAATGTTGTTTTTCCTGATCCCATTTCTCCAATGAAACAATAAATTTTTTCAGATCTATCTTTCATTAAGTTTACAAATTGGCGTGCAGTGATTTTTATATGATGCAGGTTTTTTATAGTAAGAATTGTTAGCATAGTTGGTTTTGTTAATTATTTTAACTTTATATTTCGTTTATTTCCTTATTATAAGGCAGTTAGTTTTATTTATTCGATTCTAAAGACTTTAATTCTCCGTTAAAGTAATCGTAAAGTGTTGATGCTCTGTTAGTTCCTATTAATTTTTCCAACTCACCGTAATTAGCCATTCTAATCCGTTTTACGCTCTTGAAATGCTTAATAAGTTTCATTTTCGTTTTTTCTCCTATATTTGGGATATTATCCAATTCAGATGCTGTTTGAGTCTTGCTTCTTTTTTCTCTATGAAACTTTATAGCAAAACGATGAACTTCATCTTGGATACCAGATAGAAATTTGAAAAGTAATTCAGTAGCACGCAGTTCAATTATTTGTGGTGGAAATCCAAAAAGCAGTTCTTTTGTTTTATGCTGTTCGTTTTTAGCCAAGCCCGCAATCGGAATATTTAACTTTAGTTCGTCTTCAACAACACCTCGAATTGCTTCCATATGCCCAATTCCACCATCAGCAATAATTAAATCTGGCAACTCTTTTTCTTCCTCAATTACTCGTTTATATCTTCTACGCACAATTTCACGCATCGACTCATAATCATCAGCACCTTCAACAGTTTTGATATTGTATTTTCTATAATCTTTTTTTGATGGTTTTGCTTTTTTGTAAACAACACAAGCTGCAACTGCATCGCTTCCTAAAATATTTGAATTATCAAATGCCTCGATGGTCATTGGAATTTTTTCCAATTTTAGTTTTTCTTTGAGCTCAGTTAAAAGTCGTATTGCTTTTTGATCTGGATTTAATTTTTCACTATATTTCAGTTTATCAATTTTGTATTGCTTCACATTTTGTAGTGATAAGTCTAATAGTTTTTTCTTATCACCTCTTTGTGGAATTATAATTGTTGTCCCTTCAATTTCATATTCGATAGGGTAGGGGAGTATTATTTCTTTTGAATTACTTTCTAATTTTTCGCGCAACACTACAATAGCTGAAGCTAAGATTTCTTCTTTTGTTTCATCTATCTCTTTTTTCATTTCTACCGTATATCCTGCGATAATAGCCCCCTTCGAAATTCGTAAAATATTGATGAATGCATAATTTTCATCTTCATCATATGCAAAGACATCAGTATTATGAACGATAGAGCTTGATACAATTGATTTAGCTTTGAAATTTTCAATTAATTCATATTTCTCTTTAATCTCCTGTGCTTCCTCAAAACGAAATTCATCTGATAATTTTTTCATTTCAAGGAGTAAGCCTTTGCTAATTTCGTTAGCATCTCCTCTTATAATTTTTCTAATCTCATCAATATCTTTATTATAATCTTCCTTACTCTGTAATCCAACGCAAGGTCCTTTACATCGATTTATATGATATTGTAAACATAAATTGTATTTTCCTTCAGCAATTGTTTTTTCAGTAAGCGGTAGTTTACAAGTTCTAATTTTATATAGTTCGTGAATAATATCAAGAATCGTATTAATTGTCCAAACTGAACTATAAGGTCCGTAATACTCACCAATCGTTTTATCAATATTACGTGTTTTATAAACTCGCGGAAACTCCTCTTTTGTTATGCAAATAGAAGGATATGTTTTTCCATCTTTAAGTTGTGAATTGTATCTTGGTTGATACTCCTTTATTAAATTATTCTCAAGAAGTAGGGCATCTTGTGGTGTATCAACAACTATGTATTTTAAATAATCTATATTTTTGACCAATACATTGAGTTTAGGTCTATCGTGATTTTTATTAAAATAGGAGTGAACACGTTTTCTTAATGATGTAGCTTTTCCAACATAGATAATCTCATCTTTTTTATTGTAGTATTGGTACACACCAGGTTTATCTGGTAGCATATCCAATTGTTTTTTGAGATTATTATTCATATTATTTTATTATTAAATTTCAAACTTAGTTCCACGTGGAACTAAGTTGTGTGTTCTAATTTATTTTTTTAAATTGAAAATATAGTAGTGATTATTATTTCAGAATACTATTTACAAAAGATAATGTTTTGTTACTTGATTTAATATATATTCTTTATTATCTGATAATTATAAAGAATATGTTTCACGTGGAACAAATGAGATTTTTATTATTTTATCTTCCCATTAAAACCAATAAAATATTCACATCACTTGGAGATATTCCAGGTATTCGGCTTGCTTGACCAATAGTTTCTGGATCAATTTTTTTCAACTTTTCACGTGCTTCAGTAGAGATAGATTGAATGGTATCATAATCCAATTTCCCTTGAATATTTATATCTTCCAAACGAGAAAGTTTATCTGCAATCATCTTCTCTCTTTCAATATACCCTGCATATTTGAAGTTAATTTCTACGGCCTCTACAATCTCTTCCTGTCTATCTTTAATCTGCTCAATGTGTGATTTTAATTCAGGGATTGCTTCTGAAAGTTTATTTATATTTAATTGAGGACGTAAAACTAAATCTGCTAACTTGCATCCGTGTACCAATTCAGATGTGTTTTGAGAAATTAAGAACTCATTGATTTTACGTGGTTTTACAGAATAATTACTAATAAAGTTGCTCAGCTTTTCAATTTCCTCTTGTTTAGATCGATATTGCTCAATTCGATTTTTATCCACTAATCCTAATTCATAAGCTTTTTCTGTTAGTCGCAAATCGGCATCATCTTGACGTAATAAAATACGATATTCTGCTCGTGATGTAAACATTCGATAAGGTTCATCAACACCTTTTGTTACTAAATCGTCAATCAATACACCAATATAAGCTTCATCCCTACGAAGTATAAATTCATTACCTCCGTGCACATTAATATGTGCATTGATACCCGCAATCAATCCTTGACCAGCAGCTTCTTCATATCCAGTAGTTCCATTCACTTGTCCTGCAAAAAATAGATTTTTAATTTTCTTGGTTTCAAGCGTATGCTTCAGTTGCGTTGGATCAAAAAAGTCATACTCAATCGCATAACCGGGTCGATATAATTGAGCATTTTCTAATCCTGGCACGGTATGAATTGCTTCGATTTGTGTATGCAAGGGTAGGGAAGAGGAGAAACCATTTACGTACCACTCTTGCGAATTTTCTCCCTCAGGTTCTAAGAATATTTGATGTGAGTCTTTCTCTGCAAAAGTAACAATCTTTGTCTCTATACTTGGGCAATACCTTGGTCCGATACTTTGAATTTGTCCGTTGTAAAGAGGAGA
>CAYFRA010000020.1:0-3860 GCA_964345395.1 uncultured Paludibacter sp.
GATTAAATTCTTTTTCATAAAAATGTAAGTTTAGTTATTCAAATAGAACTGCAAATATATATATAATATTATGATATTCCATTGTTTTTTTGATGAAATAATTAATTGTACGTAAATATACGTTTACAAAAGTAATTACTTTTTACTATTTATACAAAATTTCTACCACTTTTGTTGGGTCTAATGTCTTATTTCGTATATCCACTTGCTCTACCACGTTTTGAGCTAAGACCTTAAATGAATTTGCTAAAATTGATTCATCATCACTTGCAATCGGTTTACCTTTATCTCCACCCTCTCGTATAGATTGCACGATTGGGATTTGTGCTAATAGAGGAATGTTGAGTTCTTCTGCTAATTTCTTGCCACCTTCTTTACCAAATAAGTAATATTTATTATCGGGTAGTTCGGCAGGGGTAAACCAAGCCATGTTTTCAACCAATCCCAAAACAGGCACGTTGACTTTGTCACCTGTGAACATATTCACTCCTTTTTTTGCGTCAGCTACTGCCACATCTTCAGGGGTTGTGACCACAACAGCTCCAGTTATTCCCATTGTTTGAACAAGGGTTAAGTGAATGTCGCCCGTGCCGGGAGGTAAGTCCATCACAAAATAGTCAAGCTCGCCCCAGTCCGCATCAGTTATCAATTGTTTCAGTGCGTTGCTAGCCATACTTCCACGCCACACAAGGGCTTGGTTTGGATCAACGAAAAATCCAATTGATAACAATTTTAAGCCATATTTTTCTACAGGTAATATGATTTGTTTTCCATCACGTTCTTCTACATAAACCTGATCATTTTCAACTCCCATCATCTTAGGGATGGATGGGCCGTGAATATCTGCATCTAACAAACCCACTTTATAACCAAGTGAAGCAAGCGCAACAGCTAAGTTGGCTGAAATTGTCGATTTACCAACACCACCTTTGCCAGATGACACAGCAATGATGTTCTTTACGTTGGGCAAAATGGATAGGGGTTTGATTTGGGGTATGGGCTGTTTAAACTCAATAGAGATATTGCCCTTTATCTCAACGTCTTCGCCTATGTAAGTGAGTATAGCTTGTTCAGCTGCTTTCATTACTGATTTTGAAAAAGGGTCATTGTTTTTTTCGAAAACCAATGAAAAACTTACTTTCTTTCCTTCGATGCGAATATTGTCTTTTACAATACCAGACTCTACAATATCTTTGCCGCTGCCAGGGTATCTGACATTCTTCAGTGCATCAAGAATTAAATTTGGATAAAGTTGCATTTTTATTTTCTGTTTTTTTAGATTATTTTTTTTGTTTTGGTTTCTTGCACCCGCCTATCTCTTTTGAAACTTCGGTAGGGATCGGGCTCAATTTCGATATCGGGTTCAATCAAACCTTTATTTGCAAATGGAGAGAAAGCCAGATATTTGATTGTAATACCCCTTTCTAACCACTGTTTTTCATAATATGTTTTTATATTTAAAATGGGTTCTATGTCAGCAGTTTTATAAATATCATCTATTCGTTCCACTATTTTCAATTCATTTACCTCAACCATTGCATTGGTGTAAGTAAACATAAAGTTACTGTCTGTTTTCAAATGTATGATTCCGTTTTCTGATAATATATTTTGATATAAATTTATGAAATTTGTGGCAGTAAGGCGTTTTGTAGTTTTTTTCATTTGAGGGTCAGGAAATGTAAGCCAAATTTCATCAACTTCTCCTTTCTCAAAAAAGTGAGTAATCATTTCAATGTCTGTACGAATAAAAGCTACATTAGTTAAGTTTGCCTCTAAACTCTGTTTGGCTCCAGTCCAAATTCTAGCCCCTTTGATATCAACGCCAATGTAGTTTTTGTTTGGGAGTTTTTTGGCTAACTCAACCGTATATTCTCCTTTTCCACATCCCAACTCAAGCACGATAGGCTTGTCGTTGTTGAAAAAATGGGATTTCCATTTACCTTTTAAAACAAAACTATCACCAGCAAGTAAATCTTTTGATGGAACTTGAAAAACGTGTTTGAAAGTTTCTAATTCAGCAAATTTTGCTAATTTGTTTTTACCCATTTCTAAAACGCTCGATTTGTTACAAAATTCAGACTACTTAGCAAAGCTTGTTTGATTTCGTTGTTTTCAAAAATATCGAGCTCTTTTTCAGCTTCTTGCTTTAATAGAATCATCTTTTCAACGGCATATTCCAATCCTCCATTCTCGATACCGAACTTCATAACCTTTTCAATGTTTTCCTCTGAAAATTTCTTATCTGTAAGGATAGAGATTACCTCATCTCGTTCAAGTGATTTGGTACTACGAAGTGCGTAAATGAGTGGGAGTGTAAGTTTTCCATCTCTCACATCGTTGCCTGTTGGTTTGCCTATGTTTGCCTGCATATCGTAATCAAAAATATCATCTTTGATTTGGAAGCAAAGCCCCAAAAGATTTCCAAATTTTTTAAGGGCATTTAGCTCTTTATTTGTTGCTTGAGATGATAGTGCACCCACCTCCATGCAAGTAGCAAAAAGTTGTGCTGTTTTTCGTTCAATGATTTTAAAGTAGAGCTCTTCGTCAATACCTTCCATGTTTTCTACCGTCAATTGAAGTAATTCTCCATCAGAAAGCGTCATTCCGATGTTGGCTATAGCTCCTACAATTTCGATATTTTTGGTTAAATAGGCTGAGTGAAGTGATTTTGATAAAATATAATCACCTGTTAGCACAGCAACTTTGTTTGTCCACCTCGCATTGACTGAGGGGCGACTTCTTCGCTCTAAAGTGTCATCAACTACATCATCGTGTACCAAACTTGCTGTGTGCAGTAGCTCTACAGCAAAAGCTGCATATAGTGTTTCATTTGATATTGCACCTATTAGCTTGGCTGATAATAGTGTTAAAATGGGTCTTACTTTTTTACCGCTACCTGCGATGATATAATTGTGTACATCTTCTAAAAGTTTGTTATCGCTATTCAGTATTTCAGAATAAATTTTATCAAACTCTTTAAACTCGGTAAGTATTGGTAGTTTAATCTCTTCTATGAAGTCCATAAATCTTTTTCTTTATCCTATCTACAAAAGTAAACAAATTTGTTCTTTTATTGTTCCGTTTCACTTTAAATCTCTTTATTTTATGTACTTTTACAGATATATATAATTTGTTTAAGTCCGATAAAGTTAATCAGAATATTTTTCTGATTAAAGCTTATGCGGAAAATACAAGAATATTTTTATAAAAACAAACATTTACATAATGATGAAACGACTTTTTTTGTTAGATGCTTACGCCATAATTTTTAGAGCTTATTATGCCTTAATTAAAAATCCGCGTGTAAATTCAAAAGGCTTCAACACTTCGGCTATAATGGGTTTTGTAAACACTTTGGAGGAGGTGCTAACAAAGGAGAAACCAACACATATTGCTGTAGCGTTTGACCCCAAAGGACCCACTTTTAGACACGAAGCTTATCCAGAATATAAAGCTCAACGTGAATCTACACCCGAAGATATTAAAAAATCGGTTCCTTATATCAAAGATATTTTGAAGGCTTATCAAATCCCTATATTAGAAGTGAGTGGTTTTGAGGCAGATGATGTGATTGGAACTTTAGCCAAAAAAGGAGAAGAAGAGGGCTTTGAAGTTTACATGCTCACTTCAGATAAGGATTATGGACAATTGGTTTCGGATAAAGTATTTATGTATCGTCCGAAATTTAGAGGAGGTTATGATGTGCTGGGTGCGAGTGAAATAAAAGAGAGATATGATTTAGTTAGTCATACGCAGGTTATTGATTTGTTGGGGTTGATGGGCGATGCATCTGACAATATACCTGGTTGTCCTGGCGTAGGAGAAAAAACAGCTATCAAACTGCTCAATGAGTTTGGATC
>CAYFRA010000020.1:3960-7991 GCA_964345395.1 uncultured Paludibacter sp.
TGACACAGACATAAAAAGGAGAGCTTTGATTACACAATTGGCGATGCAAAAGTCAATTAGCTTCGACACTGAGACTACAAGTATCAATCCGTTTGAAGCTCAATTGGTAGGATTGTCATTTGCATTTGCAAAGGGTGAAGCTTATTTTGTTCCTACGCCACCAAACCGAGAAGAGTGCCTCTCTATTTTACAAGAGTTCAAAGCTATCTTCTTGGCAGAGCATATCGAAAAAATCGCTCAAAATATGAAATATGATATTTTGGTTTTGGCTCAATATGGCATTGAACTCAAAGGTAAACTTTTTGACACGATGTTGGCACACTACATATTACAACCTGAGTTGAGGCACGGGATGGACTATATGGCTGATGTTTATCTGAATTATAAAACAATTTCGTATGATGATTTATTTGTTGGTGTCCCCAAATCGAAACAAGATATTTTGAAAGTTGACCGAGAGCTTTTAAAAAATTATGCTTGTGAGGATGCTGATATCACTTTTCAGTTGAAGCAAATTTTAGAAAAAGAGTTGGTTGAAAATAATTTTGAACCATTATTCTACAATATGGAGATGCCATTGATGCATGTGCTTGCTAAGATGGAAATGAATGGTGTGCTGATTGATGTAGAAGCATTAAAAGAGAGTTCTGAAATACTGACAAAAGATTTGCTCAAAATTGAGCAGCATATCAAAGAGTTGGCAGGTGTTGAGTTTAATGTGGGTTCGCCTATGCAGGTGGGTGAGGTGCTTTTTGATCATTTAAAGTTGGATGAAAAAGCCAAAAAAACAAAAACTGGGCAATATTCTACAGCAGAAGATATTTTAGAAAAACTGAAATCGAAACATCCAATTGTAGAAGAAATTTTGAAATATAGAGGTTTGCGAAAGCTACTTAGCACTTATATTGATGCACTTCCACAAATGGTAAATTCAAAAACCAATCACATTCATACCTCTTACAATCAGGCAGTTGCTGCTACGGGGCGTTTGAGTTCTACCAATCCTAATTTGCAAAACATACCTGTGCGTGATGAGCAAGGCAGAGAAATACGAAAGGCATTTATCCCTGAGCCCGGCTGGAGATTTATGAGTGTCGATTATTCACAAATTGAGCTTCGCATAATGGCTCATTTGAGTGGTGATGAAACGATGATTGAGGCTTTTAATAGTGGACAAGATATTCATGCAGCCACATCTGCAAAAATATATAAAGTAGCATTGGATGAGGTTACTTCTGATATGCGTAGAAAAGCTAAAACAGCTAATTTTGGAATAATTTATGGTATATCCACTTTTGGATTGGCAGAACGTCTGTCCATTCCACGTGCAGAAGCAAAAGAGTTAATTGATGGCTATTTTGCAACCTATCCTGGCGTAAAAAGCTATATGGATGGCATCATTCAAAAGGCAAAAGAGCAGGGTTACGTGGAGACCATTTATGGTAGAAAACGATATTTGAGTGATATCAATTCTCAAAATGCAATTGTGAGGGGTTTTGCTGAGCGAAATGCGATAAATGCACCTATTCAAGGCTCAGCGGCCGATATTATCAAATTGGCTATGATTGAAATTCAGAACAAACTGGAAGAAAATCAATTTGAAACTAAAATGACTATGCAGGTGCATGACGAATTGAATTTTTCAGTGCCAGAAAATGAATTAGACTTGGTAAAAAAAATGGTTGTAGATACTATGCAGCAGGTTTTGGAACTGAAAGTACCGTTGATTGCTGAGGTTGGTGTGGGTGATAATTGGTTAGAAGCACATTAAAAGGATTACGAAGAAAATATTGACAGAAAGTTTATGAATCTTTTCAGAAAATGGCTTAAAAGCCTTGGCTTTGCTTGTGCGGGTCTTGTTGTTGCTTTCAGAAGCGAATTGAATTTAAAAATTCATGTTTCAATAGCGATATTGGTTGTTCTATTTGGGGTAATATTGAATATTTCGACTACAGAATGGTTCATTGTATTGCTCTGTTTTGCAGTTGTGATTTCAGCCGAATTGGTGAATACTGCCATTGAGAATTTGGTTGATTTAGTTTCGCCTAAAATAGATCCCTTAGCCGGTAAAGTGAAAGATTTAGCGGCAGGTGCAGTCTTGGTTGTTGCTATTGTTGCTGCAATTATCGGATTGATTATTTTTGTTCCCAAAGTTTGGTCTCTATTGTTTTAAAATGAAGCAGATGATTTCTTCTTTACTCAATGTTTTTTATCCCAATAATTGTGTGATTTGCGGAGAGAGCTTAGTCAGGGGCGAAGAGCAGGTTTGTACGCTTTGCTTAAACGATATTCCACGAACTGACTATCATCTAAAAGAGTCAAATCCCGTTGAAATGAGATTTTGGGGTAAAGTAGATGTGGAGAGAGCCAGTTCTTTTCTGTTCTTTCACAAAGGTTCTGTTTTCCAGCAAGTAATTCACGATTTGAAATATCGTGGCAATAAAGAGATTGGTGTTTTATTTGGGAAGATTGCCGCTGCCGATTTGTTAGATTCTATTCATTTTATGTCGGTCGATTTAATTATTCCTGTTCCACTCCATCGGAAAAAAGAAGCTAATCGAGGTTATAACCAAAGTTGGATGATAGCCAAAGGTATGTCGCAGGTGATGAAAAAGGAGATTGAAGATAATTGTCTTTTCAGAGTAAAAGAGAAAACAACTCAGACTAAAAAAGGGGTTTTTGAACGTTATGAAAACATGATTGGTGTGTTTGAAATTAGAAATAAGGAGAGACTGGAGAATAAACACATATTACTTGTTGACGATGTACTCACGACTGGTTCAACTATTGAAGCCTGCGTGCAAGTTTTGCAAGAAGCAGAAGGAGTGCAAGTTTCGGTTTTTACATTGGCTCTGTCTATGTAAAATGGCTTAATTTATTTGACTTTCTAAATAAAATACTCAATTGACGGGTTCTCTTTATCGGGATTGGAATCGAAAGCTTGTTTTATATTTGCCATAACAAACATACTTTGAATACCAGCAATGATATTTAGCTTGCCTAACCTATCCAGCAGAAAATGTTGATATTGTCTCATATTACCAACTTGCACTTTGAGCAAATAATCATATTCACCCGAAATATTGTAGCATTCGATCACCTCATTCAAACTGTTGACGTGTGCTATAAACTCATTGGCAAAAGCACCGTTTATCTTGCTTAGTTTTACACTACAATAAACCTCAAAACCTCTATTTAGCTTTTCATAATTGAGCAAAGCTACATATTTTTTAATATAACCCTCTTTTTCCAAACGTTTGACACGGTCATAAACAGGTGTTGATGAGAGGTTTACCTCTTCAGCTATTTCCTTGGTTGTTAGTTTGGCATTCTCTCTGAGAAGACGCAAAATACGCAAGTCAATATTATCTAATTTTTCCATAAGTTATAATTTTCTTTTTATTGACTAAAAAAGATGCTTGAACAGAATTAATATATTGCCAATTGGTGCAAAAATAGAAAATATATCTGAAATATACGAATTGTTTGCGATTATGTTTTACAATACGCTAAATTTGCAGAAAATAAATAAACAAAATATGATTGCAAATAGTATAACTGATTTAATTGGTAAAACTCCATTGTTGAGATTGAATAAGTTTTCTCAATTACATAAAATCGAAGTTAATATCTTAGCCAAATTAGAAGCTTTCAACCCTGGAGGTTCGGTAAAGGACAGAATAGCACTTTCAATGATAAAAGATGCTGAAGAGAGAGGTTTGCTGAAAAAGGGTTATGAGATTATTGAGCCAACAAGCGGGAACACTGGAATCGGATTAGCTATGATAGCAGCAGTAAAAGGTTACAAACTTACACTTGTTATGCCAGAAACAATGAGTATTGAGCGAAGAAATCTACTTAAAGCCTACGGAGCTAACTTGATTTTAACACCAGGAAATGAGGGCATGAGAGGTGCTATTGAGAAGTCAATTGAATTACATTTGCAAAATACCAACAGCTTTATACCACAACAGTTTGAGAACAGAGCCAATAAGTCAATACATTTTGAGACTACAGGTCAGGAGATATGG
>CAYFRA010000020.1:8091-17617 GCA_964345395.1 uncultured Paludibacter sp.
TGCAAATTCACGCAGGACAAGAGGTTGATAGTGCTACAAATTCAAGAGCAGTACCTATCTATCAAACAACAGCTTACACTTTTGACAATGCCGAGCATGGAGCCAATCTTTTTGCTTTGAAAGAGTTTGGTAATATATATACACGTCTGATGAATCCAACTTCTGATGTTTTTGAAAAACGAGTGGCAGCACTTGAAGGTGGTGTTGCAGCACTGGCTACTGCCTCAGGACATTCGGCACAGTTTATAGCCTTGAATACATTTTTGGAAATGGGTGATAATTTTGTTAGCTCTCCACATCTTTATGGAGGTACTTATAATCAATTCAAAAACCAATTCAGTCGTATTGGGGTGCAGGTTCGCTTTACAGAAAATGATGATGCTTCAAGTTTTGAAAAACTGATTGATGAAAAAACCAAGGCTATCTATATTGAAACTATTGGTAACCCCGATTTGAGTGTAGCAGACTTTGACTCTATAGCGGCGGTAGCAAAAAAACATGAAATACCTTTGGTGGTTGATAATACTTTTGCAGGTGGTGGTTATCTGTTCAGACCTATAGAACACGGAGCAAATATTGTAGTAGAGAGTGCTACCAAATGGATAGGCGGACACGGCACCACGATGGGGGGTGTGATTGTTGATGCGGGTAATTTCAATTGGGGTAATGGTAAATTTCCTGCTTTCACAGAGCCAAATAATAGTTATCACGGCTTGGTGTTTTGGGATGTGTTTGGAAGTAATAGCCCTTTTGGAAATATTGCTTTTATCATCAAAGCAAGAGTAGAAGCACTAAGAGATTGGGGTGCTGCTATCAGTCCTTTCAATTCGTTTTTACTGCTTCAAGGTCTCGAAACGCTCTCTTTACGTATGGAACGCCACGTTTATAATACTCAAAAATTAGCCGAATGGCTACAACAACACCCAAAAGTGGAGTATGTAAACTATCCAGGATTAGAGAGCAGTAGATATTACCAACAAGCCAAAAAATATTTGACTAAAGGAGCTGGTGGGGTGCTCACATTCAAAGTAAAAGGTGACGCTACCAACGCTGATAAGGTGATTAATGCATTGAAAATAGTGAGCCATGTTGCCAACGTAGGTGATGCCAAAACCCTAATCATTCACCCTGCTTCTACAACGCACGAGCAACTATCTGGCGAAGAACAAAAACGAGCGGGCGTAGAGAAAGGACTTCTAAGGGTTTCAGTTGGAATTGAGCACATTGATGATATTGTTGCCGATTTCTCTCAAGCATTACAAGAGATATAGAAATCTTTATATTATGAAATTGTTACAAAAAAAACAATCACCTCTAAAATCAAGAGGTGATTGTTTTTTTATATATTAAGTGAAGTGTTTAAAGTTGCTCATCAATCAAGTTGATTTTTTGTTCAAGCAATTTGCACTCCTCTTTCAACGACTCAATTTTTCTCTCCATCTCTTGCAACATACCTCCACCTTTCTTCGATGAAATACTAAAGAAACCAATATTGTTTTCGTATGTAGCAATCTCATTGATCAGGCTGTCATAAGCTCTTTTTAGTTTTTCTCTTTCGCGATAGAGCTTGTTATCACCTTTTTCGCTCATGTCTGATAAGTTGCTTTTGAAGTTTTCCAATCGTCGTTGTGCCACATCGATATTCAACTTGTCAAACTGTTCATCTAAAACTGTTCTGTATTTTTTGTAGATTTTATCTTTCTCCTTGAAAGGTACGTGTCCTACATTGTTCCACTCAGCAGCCAAAGAGCGTAGGGCAGCAAGCGATTCACCAGTAGTCTCTTTTTTCTCAAAGTTTTGAATCTTTTCTATTATTTCAAGCTTGAGGTCAAGGTTCTCTTTCTCAACTTGATATTTAGATGAAACATTCTTGTTTTTTTGCTCAAAGAAATAATCACAAGCAGTGATAAAGCGTTTCCAAACCTCATCTGAATGTTTTCTTTGCACTTGACCAACCTCTTTCCACTCTTTTTGAATTTTAATAAATTCTTCCGTAGTTTCGTTCCAATCGGTGCTGTCTTTCAGAGCTTCAGCCTTTTCACATAAAGCAATTTTCTTTTCGAGATTTTCAGCCATTGTAGATTTCATCCCTTTGTTAAACTCAGATTTTGCCGTAAAGAACTTATCACACGCTGCTCGGTAACGATCAAATATGATTTGATTTTTCTTTCGTGGAGCAAAACCTATCGAACGCCAATCTTCCTGTAGTCCGAAAATTTCTTTGGTAGCTTTATCCCAATCTTTATATGAGTTTAAGTTAGAGGTGTCAAAGTTCTCTATCTTCTCACAAATCTCCTCTTTCTTGACTAAGTTATTTTTTTCTAATTCTCTGATTTTCTCAAAATGCTCTTGGTGCTTCTTGTTAATTGTAGTAGATGCTTCTTTGAACTTTGCCCAAACCTCATCGCGAATATCACGTGCCACAGGTCCCAATTCATGCCACTCTTCGTGTAGTTTCTGTAGCTGACGGAAAGCACTGACAACATCATTCTCATTATCCAAATTTTCAGCTAATTCAATAAGTTTTGATTTTGCTTCTAAGTTTTTCTTGAAATCATATTCACGCAGCTCGTTATTGATTTTTATCAAATCCCAAAAAGCTTCTTGCTGGATGTTGTATTCACGCCACAATTGTGTGGTTTGACCCGAAGGTACAGGGCCAATCTCTTTCCAATCTTGCTGCAGCTGTCTGAATGTGTTTATGTTAGATGATACATCTTCTTTGGTGTCCACCAACTCTTTGAGTTTTTCAATAATGCTTTGCTTTTTAGCTAAATTTTCTTGTTTTTCACTTTCAAGTTTTGATGTGTACTCTGCCTTTTTCTCTCTGAATGCGGCAAATAACTCTTTGAACTCAATCTCTAATTCAGGTTCTGGAGCAACAAACTCTTCTTCATTGCTGTTGCTTTCAAGAAATAAAGTCTTCGCAGCCTCAACCTCCTCTTTTGATTTGCGATAGAAGGTTTGTTTGATAGTTTCTACTTCTTCTTTAATCTCAGCAAGTTCTTTGTGAAGTAACACTTTGAAACGCTCTATCAGCTCATGTTTAGTCAAGTCGTTATGATTAGGAGTTTCTTCTTTTTCCTCCTTTTCTATCACTTCAACAGCCTCGTCAACCACTGTTTTGGCTTCTTCGTTTGTCAAAACCTCTACCTCTTCTGTAGATGTTTCTTCTACGTTTGTTTCTACTTCTTCTGCAATATCTTTTACAGATTCTTCTTTTGCAGTAACTTCAACTTGTTCCAGATTTTCAGTTTCCTGATTACTTAATTCTTGATTTGCATTTTGCTCATCATTCAATTTGTCTTTTTCCAAAGAGGGATCTTGTGCATTCATTATAAAATAATTTTAGTACCCTGAATGTCCAATTATTCATTCAGTATAATTTCTATATTCTACAAAAGTAAGTTATTTTTTTTATATATTATAAAAATACTTAATTATTAATTGTTTTTATTGTTTATCCTATGAGAAATATAAGTATTGGCTTGTTGAGATGGATTGATTTGTATGTCATTGATCATTACATGAGCAGGTCGGGTAACAATAAATTCAAACGTATCAGCTATATCTTCAGCCAATAGTGGGTCTAAACCTTCATACACCTTTTTAGCTTTTTCGATATCGCCATGATATCTAACAATTGAAAATTCTGTTTCAGCCATTCCGGGTGATATAGAGCTCACTTTGATGCCGTGCTTCACTAAATCGATTCTCAAGCCCTTGGTAATGGCATTCACAGCGTGTTTTGTTCCACTGTAAACGTGTCCGCCTGGATATACTTCAATACCAGCAATTGATGAAATATTGATAATATGACCATTTTTTTGCTCAATCATTTTTGGAACAATTAATTTTGTCATATAAAGCAATCCTTTTACGTTGGTGTCAATCATACGCTCAAAGTCATCAAGAAGGCTCTCTTCGAAAGATGAAGCACCTGCCGCTAAACCCGCATTATTGATCAAAAGATCGATTTTACTAAACTTCTCAGGTAAATTATCAACAATATTCTTACAAGAACTAAAATCTCGAACATCAAAGGTGTAAGCAATAACCTCAACCTTATATTTGCTTTTTATTTCATCTACTAAAGTGTCCAACAGCTCTTTACGCCTACCTGTTACGATTGTGTTGTATCCTAATTTTGCAGCTCTTAAAGCTATTTCTCTTCCAAAGCCTGCTGTAGCTCCTGTAATTAATGCGGTTTTCATGATTTGTAATTTTATATTGATTTGGTTTCTACTTATTTTGAATACTTTAGGTTGTGTCCCATTTTCTGTTTTTTAGTGTGCATATAAAACTCATTGTACTGATTTGGTTTCACTTCGATTGGCACGTTTTCTATTATTGACAGACCATAAGCCTCTAAACCTATTCTCTTTTTTGGATTGTTTGTCATTAAGCGAATTTGAGTAACTCCAAGATCTCTTAAAATTTGAGCTCCAACTCCATAATCTCGCTCGTCATCATTGAAGCCTAAATGTAAGTTAGCATCAACAGTATCCATGCCTTCCTCTTGTAGTTTGTAAGCCTCAATTTTATTCATCAACCCTATACCTCTTCCTTCTTGATTCATATATACCACCACGCCTTTTCCTTCCTTTTCAATCATCTCTAAAGCTTTATGTAACTGCTCTCCACACTCACAACGCATAGAGCCAAAGATATCACCAGTGACACAAGACGAATGAACACGAACGAGGATAGGCTCATTTGGTTCCCATTCTCCTTTGATGAGTGCAACATGCTCCAATCCATTGGAAAGTTGCTTGTAAGGTTTTAGTTTGAAATGACCGTGAGAAGTAGGCATTTCAACTTTTACACCAGCTTCGATCAAAGTCTCTTTGCGAAGACGATAAGCGATTAAATCCTCAATTGAAATAATTTTCATATCTAACTCTTCAGATAGCTTCATCAACTCTGGCAGACGCGCCATCGAGCCATCATCATTCATTATTTCAATGAGAGCTGAAGCTGGATAGAGTCCAGCTAATCTTGCCAAATCCACACCCGCTTCTGTATGTCCTGCACGGCGGAGCACTCCTCTGCTTTTTGCTTTCAATGGAAAGATATGACCAGGACGACCAAAAGTTTCGGGTTTCGACTCAGGGTCAGCCAGAGCAAGCAATGTAGCTGCTCTGTCGGCAGTAGAGACACCTGTGGTGCAACCTTCCAATTTATCAACACTCACTGTGAATGGGGTGGAATGGATAGAGGTGTTGGTTTGAGCTTGCATCTCCAACTCCAATTCGTCGCATCTCTCTTCTGTGAGGGTAGCACAAAGAACTCCACGCCCATGCTTCAACATAAAGTTGACCATATCAGGGGTGATTTTCTCCGCTGCGCAAATGAAATCCCCTTCATTTTCACGGTCTTCGTCATCTACTACAATCACAAATTTACCATTTCTGATATCTTCAATAGCGTCTTCAATTTTGTCAAGTTTATTCTTCATTCTTAGATTTTGTTTTATGCAGTTTTGGGTTTATTCCTTTTTATTAGAAATGAACCAAAACTATCTTTAATATTCGTAGTTTTTTCTTTTATGTTTTCAATAATTTTTTGATAACTTTCAGCCCTAAATAAACTGGCATCTGTTACAGCTTTCCACGTAAGGAAGATACCAAGCGGCAATAGTATTGCAGAGCTAAGCCACATACCTTGATATGCTTCCCAAAGCCCTTCGCGAGCTAACTTGTTTCCAGTAGTATCAATCATATAGTAAATAATAAACAAAATAACTGACACTACAATAGGGAGTCCAATGCCACCTTTTCGAATAATAGCCCCTAAAGGTGCACCAATAAAGAAGAATATTAGACAAGCCAAAGAGAGCGTAAATTTTCTGTGCCACTCTATTTGATGACGCCTAACTTCCATCGTAGGGTTGTCAAGCATTATTTTATTGTACTCTATTTGCGATTTTACCTCATTAGAGTTTCTGATAGCTACTGACAATGCAGACTCCATTTCTTCTTTGTTGAGCGAACGAAAAAGGGAGTCGTAATTGTGGTAAACAAAGTTTTTCTTATTTTCGGTAGTTTCACTTGTCTGTTTTAATTTTTCTTCGTCAGATGTTTGTTTCTCATCTATCCCTTTATCCGTATTTAATGCAACTTCTTCAATTTCAATTTGACTTCCCTCACTGAATGCACGCTTCATCGGTTGATATTGAGAGTTTATCATTTCTAATCCCTGTTCTTGTGCTCGTTTTTCGGCTATAATGCTTACCGAGTCGATAGTGTAATTTAACTGTGCTAAATTTTTACTGATATTATGGTCTTTTAGAATAGACTCATCGTAGCGATTAAATTCTGAATCAAAATCTAAAAGCATCTCTTTTTGTACAAACATTTCACGCCGATAAGGTATGTTGCTGGCACGAGTATTAAAAGAGTTGTTTCTCAGATTTTCAAAACTTTCACCATCATAAAGTATTAGTTTTAGATATTTTTTATCAGCAGTAAACTGTATTTTCCCTGAGTCAGCTAACATTACAGTAGCTCGCTCAAAACCTTCAGAGAAATCATATATCATTAAATCTTTCAGTAGTTTTTTATCTGTATCTTTCTCTCTTACGTAAAGATTATAGCCATTTATTCTTTTATAAAACTCCCCTTCGGGAATATCAAACTCAGGTGATTTGTGGCGTAATGAAAAGACCAAAGTCCACAGCTTTTGCTGAGCCACCGGCAACACGTGATTTGAGAAAAAGAAGGCAGCAATGGCTATTGTAGCTATAAAAACAATCAAGCCACGCATAATTTTGAACAAAGAAACTCCTGCTGATTTCATTGCGGTGAGTTCAAAGTGCTCACCTAAGTTTCCAAAACTCATCAACGCAGCTAATAAGATAGCTAACGGCAATGACATCGGTATCAGCTGAAGTGAGGCATACCAAAAAAACTCGACAATAATATCTAATGTGATTCCTTTGCCAATCAAATCAGGAAGCTGTTTCCAAGTAAATTGCATCAGCAAAACAAGTATGCTGATAAAAAAAGTCATCGCAAAATAACTCAAAAACGACTTAATTATATATATATCTAATTTCTTTATTCCTAACATAAAGTGATATTTCAGACAAAAATAATCATTTTTACTATCTCAAACAATGAAGCCATCATTTTTTTTCACTATAGTGTATAAGCTGATGTTTTTTTAGATATTCATTGTTGTATTTTTTTAAAAACACAATTAATGTTATTGTGGTAACTATCACCGCCAACGCATCTGCTAACGGCATAGAAGCCCAAACACCATTTAACCCAAATAGAGGCGGTAAGAAAATAAGACTTGGTATTAAAAATAAAACTTGCCGTGTAAGACTTAAAAAAATTGATATTTTTGCTTTGCCTATTGATTGAAAAAAAGTAGTAATTACTATTTGTGACCCCACTAAAGGGAATATAATCATTGAGATACGAAGTGCATCAGCTGATAATTGAATTAACTGCTCATCATTGGTAAACAACTTAGCTAAGCTGTGTGGTATGAATTGCGAAATTAAAAAACCAGCTATTGATACAACTGTAGCAACGATAGAAGCAAGTTTCAAAGTCTCTATCACACGATTATTTTTACCAGCTCCGTAGTTGAATCCAAATATTGGTTGTGCTCCTTGGTTGATACCTACAATAAACATAACAATTAACGACATAATGCTATTTTGAATTCCGAGAGCTCCTACAGCCAAATCGCCACCATATTTCATCAATGACTGGTTGATAATAACGACAACAATGCTCATTGCTATCTGCATGGTGAAAGGCGACATACCAATGCTTAAAATTGAGCTTACAATCTCTTTATCAAACTTGAAGTGTTTTCTTTCAAAATGGACAATGGAGCTTTTTTTGAAAAAATGAGATAAAACCCATACTCCACTTACCGTAATACCCGCTACTGTAGCTAATGCCGCACCTGCAACCCCCCAATCAAACCAAAAAATAAAAATCGGTGCCAAAGCTAAATTAACAACAGCACTGATAAACATAGTGTACATTGCTTTTTTCGGATATCCAGACCCACGCATTACATTATTCAAACTGAAAGTGATGGTGTTGATGATCGTGGTTGGAATGATGATTTTCATATACTCTTCTGCATAGCCTACAGTGTTTGCACTCCCACCAAAAAGCAACAATATCTTTGTCATAAATATCCGTGAAATAATAATCACACTTCCCATTATGACAATGTTCAGCATCAAAGAGTTGGCTACAATTTTGTTTGCTTTATCGTTGTCATTTTCACCAAGACTGATAGAAACACGTGCTGCCGATCCCACTCCGATGAGCATACCGAAAGCGAAAAGTAAGTTCATAAAAGGGAAAGTCAATGCCAAGCCCGAAATAGCCAATGGACCTACACCCTGTCCTATAAATATCCGCCCAATGATGTTGTAGATAGATGACACCATAGTGCCCACAATAGCAGGTAGGGAGTATGACCAAAGTAATTTAGCTATACTTTCTTCACCAAGCTTATTGTTGAGTGTGTTGGATATTTGTTTATTCATTTTATTACTATGTGGAGATTAGTTTATTACTCCAAAATCAAACAAAAATCGGTTTCACTTTTGTAAAACCGATTAGCAAATATAAGTTGTTCCTTGCTAAAATTCATACTCAAAAGAGACTTGCCAGCCCTGTATTCTTTGGGGTTTACCCTTGGTTTTGCTTACGCTATTCATTCCCCAGTTGTATCCACTTCTTACCCTGTAATTTTTCCATTGCAAGCCACCACCTGTGCCAAGTTGAAAATTAAATCTGTGCAACTCATCTGCGTAAGTATTGTATGTGCCCGATTTTGGCATCACGATAGGGTGAGTTGGTGTAGGGTCAACTTCATGGTAGATAGTAGAGATTTTATCTGTATGTAGCAAGCCAATGTTAAAATTGGGACCAGCGTAAGCAAATACTTTCAAACCCCATATGACTGGGAGTGTGTAGATAGCTCTGACGGGGATATCTACAAAGTGAGCATTGTATTTGAATGTTGCGGTATCATTGTGAGCATAGAGTTGATCTCGTTTTCCAAATGAATTGTTGTATTTCAAACCAGTTTCAATACCGAAACCATAGTTTAGGGGTATCTCAATGTTTAATCCGCCTTTTATCGAGTGGTAGGGCGATGTAACCACTGATTTGCCAAATCGAAAATCTTGCCCGTAACCAGTTTCAATTCTATATTTGATTTTCTTTGGTGCAGCACTATTTATAGAGTCAGTTTGTGCAAAAGTAGTGCCCGCGAAAAATAAAATGAGAAATAGTGGCAATATATGTTTTTTATTCATTTCAATCAATCTGTTTTGTCCTATTCGAGTTATCTTGCAAACTTACTAAATAAAATTTGTGTCTCGTTAATGACAAAGGTTTTATTAACAATAAGTTTTAATTTAGAAAGTATAACCGAGTGTAATTTTTATATCATTTCCATTCAGTTGTGCGTTTTCGATATTGGTGCGATTCAAAAAACCCCATTCGAAGCTGGCTCTAATGGAGTAGTTCATCCATTGTGC
>CAYFRA010000020.1:17717-25447 GCA_964345395.1 uncultured Paludibacter sp.
CCAAAATAATTGAACAAAGTTCCAACGTTGAGAGCAAACTGTTCGTCTATATTAAGTTTTAGCATAGGTCCTATGTGTACACCATTCAACGAGCGGGTGTCAAAGTCAGGCAATGTTTGGGCGTTTTTAAGTTTTGGAACGGTGAATGAATAGCCAGAAAGAAGAGTAAATTCAGCTATTTTTTCTTGAGCTATTACTTGAACAGAAAACAAACTAAGCCAAATAAGAATGAATAATACTTTAATTTTTTTCATCGTTTATCGTAAATAATAATTATTCCTGCAAAATTACTTGTTTTTTTTGAATAGGATTAATTAAGGAGCAAGATTTATAATAAGCTAACAAACTTATGAAATCAAAAAACAGCTAATCTTCAAAGAATAAATGTTTTAAATGATATTATTTAGCTTGTGTGTCTTAATCTGAATACCACATTTTTTTTTCAAATCATTCACCTGTTTATTCCAAAGCAAGATAGCATCACTTTTTTCATCATGTTGAACAAAATCACTCACAACAAAGGTGTAATCACCACCCAACTCATCCATAATCATCTCAAACTGAAAGTAAAATTCACTATCTTTATCTTCAACCCATTGAAACTTGATTGACTTGTTTTCTACAGTTTCCAATACTATTGCCTCTTGCTCAGCTCTGTCCCATATAAAGGTAAAAATATCATCGTGAACTGTTATCTCTTCGGAAAACCACAAAGCCAAACCAAGTGGATCGCCAATCATACCCCAAAGCATACTCTCTGAAATTTTCCCGAAGGGGTATTCTAATTTGATTAAATCTTTTTTCATAATTAAATTAATTTAATGCTAAACATTATTGCTCAAAACAAAATAGATAAGAAATAATTTACTATTTGTTGATAATCAACGA
This sequence comes from uncultured Paludibacter sp., assembly GCA_964345395.1. Classification (GTDB taxonomy): domain Bacteria; phylum Bacteroidota; class Bacteroidia; order Bacteroidales; family Paludibacteraceae; genus UPXZ01. Next base: position 18,606 of record CAYFRA010000020.1, read on the forward strand.
GTCGCCCTCAAACCTAAAAGGGAGCAAATCTTTTGCACTTTTCAGAACAATGATTTTTTCTTTTCCATACATCAACACCTCCATATCTGAGTTGAATCTTTTTTCCGTTTCAATCAATACTTGTCGGCATCCACCGCAGGGTGTTATGGGTTCTCTCAAAAAATCACCATCAGTGTAAGCTGCCACAGCAATAGCCCGAATTGGCTCATCGGGGAATTGTGAGTTGGCGTAAAAAACAACTGTTCGCTCGGCACACAGCCCGGATGGGTAAGCTGCGTTTTCTTGATTGTTACCACCAATAATTGTTCCGTTTGCAAGTAGCACGGCTGCTCCCACATGGAATTTTGAATAAGGAACATAGGCTTTCTCCGTCTGTTTCTTAGCCTCTTCGATAAGTGGTAGGTAGTTTTTTGGGAGTTCGTCGTAACTGTATTCTACGACATCTATTGTATAGGTGTATTTTTGCATATCAACTCGTTTTTAATCTATTTTCAAGATAAAATAATTTTTGTTTCAAATATAATAAATATATTGAAATGATACTATTATTAAGCATCCATTTTTTCTATCAATTAAAAAAATCAGCTTGTTTCCAAAGAAAAGTCTCAAACTAAAGTTATTTTTGTAACTTTGAACTTTAGATTAGTTTTTCGAAAAAAATCATTAGTTATGAGTACCAAGCGTTTTATTTTTTTATATCTGATATTAATTCCAGCTTTTGTTTCATCACAAACAATGCATAAAGCATATTTGGACTATATCAAAACATATTCAAGTTTGGCAGTAGAACAGCAACATCTATACCAAATACCCGCAAGCATCACATTGGCTCAAGGGCTTTTGGAGTCGGGGGCTGGCAAGAGCAGATTGGCAAGCGAAGGAAATAATCACTTTGGTATCAAGTGTCATGATTGGGCAGGAGCTCGAATATACGCTGATGACGATGCAAAGAATGAGTGTTTTAGAAAATATAACTCTGTGAGAGAATCTTATGAAGATCACTCTAAGTTTTTAAGCAATCGAGGGAGATATTCAAGCTTGTTTGCACTGAACCCCACCGATTATAAATCTTGGGCAAAAGGGCTAAAGTCGGCTGGCTATGCTACTGACCCCAATTATGCCAATAAGTTGATAAAACTGATTGAGGATTATGATTTGCACAAATTTGATTTGGGCTTACAGCCTGATAATAGAATTGCAGATTCTGATTACAATAAAGAATATTATGTATGGGGTAAGGCATCTGTCATTACCTTAGGTGGTCATCAATTGTTGAGAAACAATGGTGTGAAATGTGTGTTTTCAGAAGCGGGAGACACCTACGGTAGCATTGCAGATGAGTTTAATATCAGCGTAAAGAAGATTTTAGAATATAATGATTTAAAATCTATCAGAGATATAGAGCCCGGTTCCATTATTTATTTAAGCAAAAAGAAGAAAAAAGCTTCTGCTGAATTTATCAGCCATACCGTATCCGAAGGAGAGAGCCTCTATCGAATTGCACAAAAGTACGGCATCAGGCTACAATCGCTTTATGAACTCAATCAACTGCCTTACAATAGCTCTGCGACTGTGGGCATGAAGCTTAAACTACGATAGAAGAGGGGAGAATAATGCGTAAAAAAAACACCGAGCCACTGAGTGAAATATTAAACCAAGTTTTGAAACGGAATTCGATGGACAGGAAGCTGAATGAAATAAGAATTATTCAGGCTTGGCCTTTGGTTTTGGGTGAAAACATCATGCAATATACCACCAATCTATATTTCAGTAACGAAAAATTATTTGTGAGTTTAAGCTCATCTGTATTAAGACACGAGCTTTTTTTGTCAAAAGAGAGAATAATTACCTCTCTCAATGAATTTGTTGGTGAAGAAGTTGTTAGCGAGATAATATTTCAATGATTCTTAATCGCTCTCGAATTTATTAATCTTTGTATCGTTTATCTAACTCGGTCACTATCTTCAAAAATATTGCACAAAATTGAGCAAAATGTGCCCAATTTTCCAATTGAACACAAAGCTATTTTGGAGAATACTGCTCCTTTTTTCTGTTTTTTCGACTTTAATTACAGTTAAATCGAAATTCTTAATTGCTTGTAAATGAGGTGTTTTAGTTCCATTTTTAACACTGTTAACGTTTTTGAAAAGCCTGTTATCTATTTTAGTAGTAACTTTGTTGCCGAAAATAGTTTGAATCGACACAGATAAAATGTGTTGTTCGAACGATACTTTTTATTTGAAACAAACCAAAATTATTATTTTATGTCTTCAAAGAAAAACATCGTTGCTTTACGACAAAAAAAAGCAAAAATTGAAAAAGGTGGTGGTGACAAGGCAATCGAAAAGCAGATTGCAATGGGTAAAATGCCAGCACGAGTTCGTATTTTGGCTCTATTGGATGAGGGTTCATTCCACGAGTTTGATCTTTTTGTGGAGCACGAAGAACAAAACTTTGGAATGTCCACAAAAGAACTACCCGGTGATGGGGTAATAACAGGAACTGGTACCATTGGTGGAGCGCCTGTTTGTATTTATGCACAGGATTTCACAGTGATGGGTGGTTCGCTTGGATTGAAGCACGCGCGAAAAATCACGAAAATAATGGATCATGCTCTGAAAATGAAAATTCCTTGCATTGGAATCAATGACTCGGGTGGAGCACGTATTCAAGAAGGTATTGGTGCTTTGGCGGGCTATGGAGAAATTTTTTATCGAAATACGATGGCTTCAGGCGTAATTCCTCAAATTTCAGTAATCCTCGGTCCTTGTGCAGGTGGTGCAGTTTATTCGCCCGCTCTTACCGATTTCGTTTTTGTGGTTGATAATATCTCAAAGATGTTTATCACTGGTCCAAATGTGATTGAAACTGTATTGGGCGAAGTCATTTCGCAAGAAGATTTGGGTGGTGCACGCGTGCATGCTGAAATCACAGGTAATGCTCATTTCTTTGCTGAAAGTGAAATGGAATGTTTTGAGCAGATCAAAACTTTGGTTTCACTTATTCCACACAATAACGAGCAAAAAGCAGAAGTTAAGCAAGCAAAAGCTCCTAAGGTTAAAAAGAAAATTGAGAATATCGTTCCTTCAAATCCAAGAAAACCTTACGATATCCGCGATGTGATTTATGCATTGAGTGATGAGTCAGATTTTCTTGAAGTTCAAGAGTTGTGGGCACCCAATATTGTGATTGGTTTTGGTAGAATGAATGGTGAAACTGTTGGTTTTGTTGCCAATCAGCCACTCTATTTGGCAGGAGTGTTGGATGTAGATGCCTCCGATAAGGCAGCACGATTTATTCGCTATTGCGATGCCTTTAATATCCCAATCATCACCTTAGAAGATATGCCGGGATATTTGCCCGGTGTAGATCAAGAGCATGCTGGCGTTATCCGTCACGGAGCAAAAATGCTTTATGCTTATTCTGAAGCTACTGTTCCCAAAATGACTATAATACTTCGTAAAGCTTATGGTGGTGGATATATCGCAATGAACTCTCGTCATTTAGGAGCTGATTTTGTGTTTGCTTGGCCAGGTGCAGAGATTGCGGTGATGGGCCCTGAAGGAGCTGCAAATATTATTTTCCGAAAGGAGATTATGGAAGCAGAAGATCAAGATGCGATGCGTCAGCTCAAAGTACAGGAGTATATTGATAAGTTTGCCAATCCATTTGTTGCAGCTTCAAAAGGATATATTGATGGTGTGATCGAACCCGAAGAGACACGGGATATTCTTTTGCATGCTTTATCTATCTCAAAAAACAAAGATGATTTTAGACCTAAGAAAAAGCACGGTATTCCACCATTTTAATCCAAATTAGAATAGCTTGTAGTAAGTCTAATATTAATAATCCAATTAATTATGTCTGATAGAAAAAGAACAGAAATAGATAGAGTCAAAGCCGCCGAAGAGCGCCGCAAACGGACAGAAAAGCGAGCTTTAGAGAAAAAAATCAAAGAGCGTGCAAAAAGTATTGAGAATAAAAAGAAGGCAGTAGAAGATGAAAAAGCTGCACAAGCTCGTCGGGAGCGTATGGCTGCTCGAAAACTAATGCGAGAACAGGCTCAGGCCGCCAAAAAAGCAAAGAAAAAAGATATTCAAAATCAACGTGCACTTGAGGGGTTATCGCTTAGTGAGTTTGCAGTAACTTCAATCCTTTATGAAACTTTGATAACTGAGAAATTTGCCAATAGGAAAAAGTGGATTGAGCCTTCTCCTTACGAAATTATCTCCTACATCCCGGGCACAGTCATATCAATCGATGTGAAAGAGGGGGATGTTGTAGTTGAAGGTGAGCAGCTTCTTATTCTTGAAGCTATGAAGATGCAAAATAAAATTGATATGCCTTTTACAGCTCGCATTAAAACGATCAATATCAAAGAGGGAGAGCGAATTCCGAAAAACTTCTTAATGATTGAATTAGAAGCAGTAGAAGAGTAAATAATATTTCAATAATATAAAAAGTTTACAAGCTATCTATTTGCTTGTAAACTTTTTATTATCAATTATCAATTATAATAAACATTTTAATAAACTTATGAAAAGAAGAATTCTAATTATTTCGAGCCTGCTAATGATGACTATTTTTTCAATTGCACAAACTACTGAAGCAGAGAAATATTTAACAGGCGAAATTAAAACAGACACGGTATCTACTTGGACAAAAGGGGGAATCAGTAGCCTCAATTTGGCACAAACTTCGTTAATCAATTGGGCAGCTGGTGGGCAAAACTCCGTTGCTGTAAATGGTTTATTGGGTTTGTTTGCTAATTATACAGATGAAAAAAACTCGTGGGAAAATACTTTAGAGATGGGTTATGGACTCTTACAACAAAGCGGATTTGATGGTTTGATGAAAACAGACGACCGCTTCGACTTCACCTCTAAATATGGACGTAAAGCTTTTGATAATTTTTATTACTCGGGGCTTCTCAACTTCAAAACACAATTTGCACCTGGCTACGATTATCCCGATGTGAGCCAAAAAATCTCAGATCTATTTGCTCCAGCTTACCTTTTGGCAGCAGCAGGTTTGAACTATATTCCCAATCAATATTTCAACGCATTTATCTCGCCCATAACAGGTAAATTTACTTTTGTGATGGATGAGGAGTTGTCTAAAATGGGTGCTTTTGGGGTAAAATCAGGAACAACCTCTCGAAAAGAGTTAGGTGGATACGTTAGATTAGGTTTCTCTAAAAATGACTTCAAAGAGGGGGTTTTCAAAAATATCTCTGTCAATTCAAAATTGGATTTATTCTCCAACTATTTAGAAAATCCTCAATATGTCGATGTGAATTGGGAAAATTTGATAGGTATGAAAATCAATGATTACATATCGGTTAGTATCAACACCAACCTCATATATGATTACGATATCAAATCTATTGAGATTGTTGACGGTGAAGCACAACAGGGCAAAGCCAAAATTCAGTTTAAAGAAATATTAGGTGTAGGATTTATGTATAAATTCTAAGTAATATTTTTTGCTGAATTAAATTAGATATTGCAACTTTTCCAAAGTTTGATACTTTGGAAAAGTTGTTTTATAGACCCTTCTTTCATTCTGTAAATATTCATTTCACGTCAAGCTACTGCTGATAAAACAGAGATAACTTCTCTAAGTTTCAAATATCGCTACATCTTTCACGTTATGATTAAAACGGATAGAAATTGAAAAAACTGTATTACATATTTGTTTTGATTGTTGCATTATCACTTCAAGCCTGTGGTAATCCTCACGAATCTCCCATACCCGATTCGAGAGTGGATATTCAATTGAATATGTTGAGTTATGACCCTACGTTTGGGAGTGTGTTGAATGATACGCTCATTTTTACCTATCCGCGACAGTTACCACCATTCTTGCTTGGGTTTGGTGGGGTGATGATTGTGGTGGGGTTTGATGAAAACCTAAATACACGATACTTTTCTTATGATTTAGCTTGCCCTTATGAAGCTGATCCGAAAGTTCGTGTTTTTCCTAACAAAGAACTTGATGGCTATGCCGTATGCCCGAAATGTGGTTCGGAGTATTACATTACTGATGGTTGGGGACGAGTGTCAAAAGGTCCTTCAAAGTATCCTTTGAGAAGATACGAAACAAATTTTATCAACAATTTCCTGATTGTAAGAAATTGATTACCATGCCTTTTTTCTGAATGGAGTAAAAATCAATGTGGCTACTATATATAGCGGATAAACTAGCGAAAAAATAAAAGCTTGTAGATAAACACGTTTTAATCCAAAAAAACTCTTAATGTCATTGAAAAAAAGCACATCTACCAAATATTTCAAAATAAAACTCAATACAAAGCTATAGAAAAAGAGTGGATTGAAAAGATACAAAACAAAACAGAATAAAATAATCCCACTCATAGCCGAAACAGTTAAGGCAGTAAATAGCAATTGTAAATCTTTATAAATAGAAAATTTGCTAACCCATCTGCTTCGTTGTAGTAGTAGTTCACGCCACGATTTTTTTGCTTCGGTTTCGGCAAGAGCATCATCTGAATGGAGAAAAACAATTTTCTCTTTTCTCTTTTTAATACTTTGCAATAGATATATATCATCTCCTGATGGCTCTTCAAAATGCATCTCGTTTTCGCTATCCAACCATGCATCTCGTTTGAATGCAAGGTTGGCACCATTACACAGAATGGGCATACCAGCACCAGCAGCTCCTGCTCCACTTGCGACTAAACTTGCAAATTCAAACTGTTGAAATCGCTCAACCAAATTTTTACCACCACTCATTTTAATCGGGCAGATGATTAGCTCAGCTTGCTCTTGCTCGTAAAACTGCAAAATACTTAATAGCCAATGCTGTGTTAAACTCACATC
>CAYFRA010000021.1:0-24485 GCA_964345395.1 uncultured Paludibacter sp.
CTACCTAATAAAAGCGGTAGAAAGTGGTTTGAAGCTGATCTCAATTACAATTGTAATCAACGAAATGCCGACCGATTACTCTACTCAAACGATGGTATGATTTTCGTAACATACGATCATTACAACACATTTCAAAAACGATAAACCTAAAAGAACAAAATATGGAACCAATTATATTTGACTTTATAGAAATAGAAAATAGCGAGCAACTTTATGAGCAATTGAGCATAAAACTCAATCTTCCCGACTATTTTGGACGCAATTTGGATGCTCTCTGGGATATGCTAACAGGTGAAATAGAGATGCCTCTATTCATTAAGTTTATAAACCTAAGCAACAAGCAATTAACTCTATTTCATGAATTTATCGAACTCTTTGAAGAAGCAAGTGAAGAGTTAGAGGGAGAATTAGACTTTGAATGTTGGCAAAATTTTGCTGGAGAAGATTTGATTTATTATTCTTAACCATTCAAACTCTCCAAAAGCATAATTAAGGCTGCCATTGTAGAGCGTTCGATGATATTTTCCCTTGAATAATTACCAAAGGCAAACCGTTTGCTAATCGTAAAATCGGCACTGCTAAGAGCTATCCAAACTGTGCCAACTGGTTTTTCATCAGTGCCACCCGATGGACCTGCTATGCCTGATGTGGATATGGCAAAGTCGCTATTTGTCAAGTTTCTAACACCATTTGCCATCTGCTCAACCACCTCCTTGCTAACAGCACCATAATTTTGCAAATCTACTTCATCAACCTTTAGAATATTAGTTTTCACCGAATTGTCATACGCAACAACCGAACCTAAAAAATAATCAGAACTACCTGCAATACTACTTATTTTATGGGCAATATTTCCGCCAGTGCAACTCTCGGCCGTTGCTATAAACTTATTTTGTTTTCTCAACGCGATGCCAACATTCTCCTCCAATGTCAAATCATTTTCAGCAATAATCGCATTACCCAAAATCTCACGCAGTTGGGAAATTTGTTTATCTATTTCAATTTGAAGCAATTGTTTATCATCCAGTTTGCCCGACAAACGCAACTTCACCAATCCAAAGGAGGGCAAATAAGCCAATGAAACAAAATGAGGTAACTTGTTTTCCCAATCTTCAATTTTAATTGCTAATGCCGACTCTCCGTAACCATAAACTTGTAAAGTTTTATGAATAACAGTGGTAGAATTGAATCGCTCTTTTAATCTTGGAAGAATATCATCGCTCATTGTTCGTTTCATTTCAAACGGAACCCCAGGCATTGACACCACTATTTTTTCATCTTTATCAAACCAAGTGATCGGTGCAGTACCTACCCTATTTTGAATGACAGTGCAAGATTTAGGAACCAAAGCTTGGGCTTTTGTCAGCTCATTGATCACCAAAGATCTATTTTTGAAAAGATTTTCAATATTTTCCAAAACACGCTTATCAAACACCAACTCCGTATCAAAATAATGACAAAGAGTATTTTTGGTAACATCATCTTTAGTGGGTCCAATTCCACCTGTTATCAACACAATTTGATTTTTAGCAAGAGCACAATCAATTGCTGCTGAAATCTCAGCTGAATTATCAGAAACTGTGGTAATTTTTGAAACACTCAAACCTATCTTGTTGAGCTCGACAGCCATCCACGCTGAATTGGTATCCACTATCTGCCCAATTAAAATCTCATCTCCTATCGTTATTATCTCAACCATTCTATACAGCTATTTTTGAGTCAATTCCTCAGCAGCCAACTCCAATTGTTCGTACCATTCAGCACCAAAGCGCCTAATAAGAGGTTCTTTCAAAAATGTATAAACAGGCACATTGAGCTTGCTACCCAAAGTTCTGGCACAATCGCAAACATCCCAACGGTGCACATTTACGGCAGTCATATCGTGAAACTTTTGCAATCGAACAGGATAAAGATGACAAGAGATAGGTTTATAAAAATCGATTCGGTTCTCTCTATATGCCTTTTCGATGGCACATTTCCAAATTCCACTCTCCTTCTCTTGGTAAGCAAACACACACTCTTTATTATCAACCAAAGATGTTACAGGCTCACCATCATCTGTATCGATATAATAGACTCCTTGTTTTTTGATTACAGCTTGCGATTTTTTAGGTAAATCATCCCAAATATGGGGCAAAATCTCCTCTAATTTTTCTATTTCTTCTGTTTCCAATGGTGCTCCAGCATCACCTTCCACACAACAAATACCTTTGCAACTAAGCAGGTCGCACACAAAACGATCTTCTATTAAATCTAAGCTAATGAGCGTATTATCTATTTGAATAATTGGTATCGACATAAATATAATTCTTTATTTGAAAATTTTAATATTCATTATTCCACACTTTCCAAGCCTCCTCTGCTTGCAAAACGAGCATCTCTTCTCCATTTTTGGTGGTGGCTCCAAACTTTTTACCCATTATCAGAAATTGAGTTTCTACTGGATTATATACCAAATCATAAAGCAGATGTTTTTCACCTAAATAATGGTAAGGAATATCTGGTTTGCCATCTATTTGTGGATATGTGCCAAGTGGAGTTGTGTTTATAATCAATCGATATTGATCAAGAATTTCTTGAGTTATATCTTGGTAAACATATTGATTATCAGCAGGAAATCGAGAAACAAGCTTTGTTGAAATTCCCATTTTTTTGAGTGCATAATCAACAGCTTTAGAAGCACCTCCAGTGCCAAGAATCAAAGCATGTGAATGGTGTGGTTGGATTAGGGGTTCTATCGATTTCTGAAAACCGACAACATCAGTATTGTAGCCCTTAAGTTCGGTTTTATCACTGTTTTTGATAAATTTTATCACATTGACAGCAGCTATTTCGTTAGCAGTTTCATCTAAACTACTTAAGTATTTGATGATGCTCTCTTTATGAGGAATGGTTACATTCAAACCGCTAAACTGATGCTCATTTATTAGACTTGCAAAATCCTCTATACGCGCAAGTTCAAATAAATCGTAGTGTGAATTTATCTTTTCGTTTTTAAATTTCTCACTAAAATATTTTTTAGAAAAAGAGTGAGTTAAAGGGTATCCAATCAGACCAAATAGTTTCATAAGTCAATCACATCAACAATATCCTTAGCTTCAGGACACAATTCTAAAAACAGAGAGCTTGAGTCATTGTTTTTCTTCATAGCCTCATTCAAATACGAAAACATTTCAACGATATTACCTACTTTATAATGAGCAACAGCTAAGAACACCTCAATAAACTCAATATGATCATCACTGAATGTCATCGCAGACTCATAATGGTCAATTGCTTCATTATATTTACCAAACTCCATATAGATGTGGGCTAATTTTAATGACAAATCTGGCTCAACAATATAGTATTCCAATGAGTTTTCGTAGGCTTGAAAAGAGAGTTCAAAATGCTTTTGAAACAGATATATATCACCTAAATTTTCCCATGCCTCTGGGCTTTTTGGGTCTTTTTCGATAGCCGCATTGGTATATGCTAAGGCGTGTTCAAATTCCATCAAATTGATCTTCATCAAAGCCATACCGTTTAGAGCTTTTATATTATCAGTATCATTGATATAGGCTATTTCGTAGTGCTCAAAAGCTCTTGTAGGATCTTCTAATTCGGCAAAACAATCGGCGATGTATTCGTGGGTATTTAGAATTGTAGGATAAAACTCCAAGTATTTTTGAAATTTCTCTAAAGCTTCGCTGTAGTTTTCTACATTAAACAAAGCGTGACCATATTGTAAAAGCTGCTCTTTTTCATTTCCTCTAATTGCAATGGCATATTCCATCGCTTCTAAAGCCTTGTCATACATCATTTCTTCACTGTACAAGTCAGCTAAACCAAGCCAAGAGTGAAATTGGAATGGATCAATTTTTACAACACGTTCGAGAGATTCGATAGCTTGGGGAAAATCTAATGTATAGAAATAGGCATCAGCCACAATCTTAAGTATTTCAATGTTATTAGGATTAAATGCTAATCCTCTCTCTAAGATTTTGATAGCTATATCGTTTTCAAAAGCCTCAGCAAAAACCAATCCCAAATCAAAACAAATCCAATCGTAGTCGCTATCCTTAACTTTTAGAATTTGTTCTGCCTCTTGCTCTGCTTCTTTAATTTTTTCTAATCCGACCAAAGCCTCAACAAGCATAAATTTAACATCCAAATCGGTTGCTAACTCACTTAAACCGCTGATGATATCCAAAACCTCTTGATGTTTGTAATCAAGAGTTGCCAATTTTGCTCTCTTAATTTGAATTAAACTGTTATTGGGATGCAATTTATTCCCAAGCTCAATTACATCTTCAGCCTCATCAGACATTCCATAACTGAGATAATATTCGATGAGTAAGCCTATATCGTGAGCATCAAAATAACCCGGAGATACACCTTCTCTATACCCCTCAAAACGCTCAATCAACTCTGTTGGCTCATCATCAAAAAATGGTAAAAAAAACCTACCCATAACTAAATAGCATTCAATTTTATACAAAAATACGACTTATTCTTCTATTTGTTTCAAACTATTGGGTTTATTTATGAACAAATGATTAAGATATAGCATAATCGTGACACAAACTTTCGCTATTTCATACCAAAAGAGGTTGCTCTTTATTGATTAGAACAACCTCTTTATTGGTTAATTTTCAATTCTGTTTTTCTTAAATTTCTATTTAACAAACAGCTTTTCTGCTTGATTAACACGCATTTGAGATCTTTCTATAAATGTGTTTGAATATTGTTTTTCTTGCTTATGCTTGTAGTCCATAAAACTATATCCAAATTTACTAGCTTTTATTTGGGCTGAGTTTGAAGTTCTTCGATCTTCGATGGTGATAGCACCCTTGTATTTAGCTGTGATGGTGTTTTTTGCATCATCTGTCATCGTGACATCTATTGTATATTCATCGCCATCTTTGCTAATATCCACATTGCCCGATAGAGCTGTTGAAACATTGAAACTATTTGGATTATTTGGCGATGCCAACTTGATATAAAATGACCCCATATATATACCAATGTAGGCAATTCCTTTATTTCCTTGTTGTGCATAACCTGCTTCAAAGTTGTTGGCTATCGGATAACTTCCAACTGGAATAGCATCTGTAACGGACATTTCTGTAGAAATTTCTAATTGAATCACATCGCCTGGTCCTGAAAAGACATCGTAACCATACTCATCAATCGAGTGGTTTACGCCATTGCCTAAAAGATATAACTGCCAAAAATTTGTTTCTGCATTTTTATATTGCCAAGTTTGATCTTTTAACCACATATAGGCTTTTGAAAATTTATCAATATTTACATCGTTTCTCAAACTTGCTAAAGTCCACTCATCACCTACTTTCAATGTGCCATCATATCTGCCATAAAACTTCTCACCATCTACTGTTACAAAATGTACAACATAGCGATCTACAACACCTTTTTCATTTTCAAAAACAGCCATATAGCCATCTTCAACATAGGTTTTTCCTTTTTCAAAAGTTTTGATTGAAACAGAACTTGAATAAGGAAGGTCATCACTTTCTAAATCAAATCTAAAAATTGTGTTGGCCACACCCTTGCTGCTTGTTGTATTAACAGGGTAAACTCCAGGTTTGATTTTGGCATCAATACCATATACTTGGTACTCATCCATCAAATAGAAAGGCACATATACCTCCCCTGCTTTTGCTACATCTCTTCCTGACATATTGGAAAATTCAAACAAATACTCACCCAATTCTTCATCACGATTTTCAGGTGTTCTAAAGCCATTGGCTGGTCCCCAATACCAAATTCTATTGTATTTGCCTGATGTGTTAAATTGAAGATATTCAATTCCCGACTCATTCGTAAACTGCTCTTCTCCACTACCTGAGTATTTTAATTCATAATTGGCATTTGGTAGATTTTCAGACTCTTTATCGATTATGATTTCAAAGGCAAGTTTGTTGTCTTGATTGCCAATCACTATAGTAATTTCATCTAAACTTTGCTGACTCTCTTCATCGCCAATAGTAGAAACCACATAAGAACCACCATTTTCAATATCACCTATAAAAATACTATTCAATTTCTTTTCAGTTGAGGATACATATTCACCCTCTTCTAAATGAGGATACATAGCATCTAAGGAGGGCGGCGCAATCAGCGTAAGATAAAAAACATCTTTAATTTTTAATGGTGCTTCAAATTCTAAAGCATCTTGCGTGCCAGATGTTAGTTCCTCTACTCCATAGTCCACCTCAATAATCATTTGATATGATGCGACATTGGTATCTTCTACTTCACCCAGATATTTTGCTTCGATAAGATTTAGAGTTGTAGAAACTTTATACTCTTTGTCGGGTAAAATAATTTCATCTTCAGGTAAGTCTGGCTTTGGTTCATCTATGGGTTTTTTATCACAAGAGAGTGCAAAGACCAAGATAAATGCGAAAAGTAAAAACTTAATTTCTTTCATGTTGTTGCTGTGTTAGTTTGTAATAGTTTATAAGTGCTAAATTACTAAGTCTATTTGAATAAAAAAAAATTGACAGATATATTTGAATATAATTTTTTCACTTTTATTTATAAGGTCAATTTCACAGTAAAAAAATTTTATCTAATTTACACCCATATTGTTCGATTTATCATACTACAATCTTTGATTTTCCACATTAAAATCATAAATATTAAATATAAACTTACTATCTTTACAAAGAAACTTAATATAAGAAAATGAAACAACTAATTATTCTTCGCCACGGCAAACCGGAGCCCACCAGTTGGAATGATGATGATTTTTCAAGAAAACTGACAGATTTTGGAAAAAACGCTCTATTGGGAACTGCTAAATATTTCCAGCAACAAAACTGTAACATTGATACTATACTCACTTCTGATGCGGTGAGAGCAATGGAAACTACAGAAATTATAGCCAAGCAATTAAAAATCAGAGAAGATAGAATAATTGTGAATGATAGACTCTATTTGGCAAGTAAATACACAATACTAAAGCACATAGAGAAACTAAATGATGAAAGTCAAGTTGTTCTTTTGGTGGGTCACAACCCTGGAATTACTGACTTGATCAATCAATTTGCAGTTCGTTTGGATTATTTACCTACATCATCGGCTGTTTGTTTTAGTATTGATGCGGATAGTTGGTTAGAGATACGAACGGCCATTAAAAAATTTGAATGGATATTTTTGAGATGATGGGAATTGTGTTTTGTAGAAATACTTTTATAAAAAACATTTAATAAAGTCTTTGTTATCTCAATATTCATCTTCTTGTCGTTAGAAATCTATTAAAATTCATATCTTTGCCTAATATAAATTTCTTACAAAAAATATGGATTTTCAAGATAGATTCAAATACTGCCCTGCTTGCGGTTCATCACAATTTAAAAAGAATAACATCAAATCAAAAAGGTGTGAAAACTGCCAATTTATTTACTATTTCAATCCTTCGGCAGCCTCGGTAGCCTTCATTCGCAATGAAGATGGTGATTTGTTGGTATGTAGAAGAGCACACGAACCTGAAAAAGGCACGCTCGATTTGCCTGGTGGATTTATCGATTATGATGAAACTGCAGAACAAGGAGTGGCAAGAGAGGTAAAAGAAGAGACAGGGGTATCTGGTTATCCTTTCCGTTATCTATTCTCAATTCCAAATGAATATCACTATGCTGGTTTGAAAGTATTGACAATGGATCTATTTTTTGAAACCAAAATACCAAATAACCAAGCTATCAAAGCCTGCGATGATGTAGATGAGTGTTTCTTTATTCCTATCAACAAATTGAATCCTGAATTATTTGGGTTGAAATCAATCAAAAAAGCAGTTAAAATTTACCAAAACATGCATATAGAGGAGCAGAATAAGCTTTTTTTGGCATAGATTTAGAGGATATGAGTTAAGTTTAATTTTAAGTAAACAATATGCTACAATATAAAATTACGAATAGAACAAAAATAGAGACTATGTTACGTAAAATATTTTTCATTACAATTTCTTTTATGCTATCACACAGCATATTGGCACAACATTCTCAAGTGTTTACCCATAGCGATAAACATTTTCACGATGCCAAAGAACTATACAATCAGCGTAAGTGGGCAGCTTCATATCGGAGTTTTGAGACTTATTTGAACAGTGCCTCCCCAAGTGAGGCAGGTATGATTCAAGAAGCCTCCTACTACTTAGCCAGCAACGCTTATGAATTGCGACAAGAAAATGCAGAGAGATTACTGATGGAGTATTTGGGATTGCATCCCTACTCGCCTTATATAGACCGCATATATATGATGCTTGGTATGCTTTTTTATGAAAAAAGAGATTATCAGGAGGCATTGAATTATTTCAAATTAGTAGATGAAACGCACCTAATTAATCGGGAGAAATCCGATTATCTTTATTCGCGTGCTTATGCTCATTTGGAAAGAAACGAGATAGACAAAGCTCTCAATATATTCAACGGCTTGAAACGCCAAAACTCAGCCCATCAAGCCACTGCACGCTATTATGCAGGATATTGTGAATATCTATTGGGCAATTATGAAGAAGCTTTGAGTGACTTTTTGGTAATTGAAAACAATCCAAAGTTCAACAATGTTGCACCTTATTACATTGCTCAAATCTATTATGCCAAAAGAGATTATTTTGAGATGGAAAAGCGTGCCGAGCAACTTATCAAACGTGAGCCTAACAACATCAATAACGCTGAACTATATCGAATGATTGGAGAAAAAGCGTATAATGACGGTAATTATCTCAAAGCTATTGACAATCTGAAAAAGTATGAAGAGCTTTTCCCACGCGTTTTGCGAAATGATATCTATTACTTGGGAGTGAGTTATTTGAAAGCGGGCATACCCGAAGAGGCTGTAAAATACCTTTCGCAAGCTACCAATGAAAATGATGAAATGAGCGAAAGTGCCTATCTTATGCTCGGTAACGCCTACGTTAAACTCAATGATAAAGACAATGCAAGGATGGCATACGAAGCTGCTATTCAGACCAAATACAATGCGGCTGTGCGTGAAGAGGCACTCTATAATTATGCTTTGACAAGCTATGAAACCACCACTTCGTTTGGTGAGTCAGTAAAAGCTTTTGAACAATTTATCAATGAGTTTCCAAATTCCAAACAGATACACCAAGCTTATGATTATTTGACAACGGTTTATCTTACATCAAATAACTATGCAGAAGCATACAGATCGATCAATCAAATCTCTAATTTAACTCCTAAGCTGAAAGAAACGAAACAATATTTAGAGTATCAATTAGGTACTGAGGCCTTTTTATCAGGTAATTATCCATTAGCCATTGAAAATTTCAATCGTTCTATCCAAACATTACCAAATGGTAAATATATTTATGACAACTATTATTGGATAGGTGAATCGCAATATCGCTTAAGAAATTACGAACAAGCTGTTAATAGTTTTTCATTATTTATGAAGAATCCTTCTTCACGCAGCAATGTGAACTATACGCAAGCCCTATATTCAATGGCTTACTCCTATTTCAACCAAAGAAAATATAATGATTCGCAAACTTGGTTTTTGAGATATATCAACGAGGAGAAGAATCATCAGTCAAACACCTTTGCAGATACGCACAATCGTTTGGGCGATCTGTTTTTCAACAGTCGTGATTTTTCCAAAGCTGAAGAGTATTATCAAAAAGCCCTCAATTATAAATACAATGCCGATTATGCACTTTTTCAATCGGCTTATATTTCAGGATTAAATAAGAACTACAACCAAAAGATAGATAAGTTGAACCAACTTTTACTTAACTATCCTAATTCTGAGTTTGGTGATGATGCACTTTATGAAATGGGACGTGCTTATTTGATGATGAATAACAATACGCACGCTGTGAATAGCTACAAACGCCTTATTGACAATTACCCCAACAGCAATTTAGCTCCTAAATCACAATTGGAGATAGCCATGGTTTATACCGATCAAAACTTGCTCAATAACGCTATAAATATGTATAAAAAGGTGATTGAAGATTTCCCTGCAAGCGAAGAGGCAAAAACTGCCTTAGAGAGTTTGGAAAATATTTATATCGATACGAATAATGTAGATGAGTATCTAAAATATGCCCAATCGTTGGGTAAAACCATGCAAAATCAAAGTACGCAACGTGCCGACTCGATACAGTTTATTGCTGCTGAGAAACAGTATTTAAACAAAAATTTGAATGATGCAATCAAAGGTTTAGAAAACTACCTAAGCACATATTGTCCTGGAGGTAAATATTGCACTTTAGCCCAATACTATTTGGCTGATAGCTACTACATCACCAACAACAAAACAAAGGCTCTACAACTATATAGCGAGATGCTTAAAATTAGAGGTAATCCTTATGCTGAAGATGCTGCTTTGAGAAGTGCTGAAATTTCATTTGACCAAAAGGAATATCAAAAGTCACTACAATACTTCAAACAGCTTGAAGTATTAGCTCAAAAAACAGAAAACAGAAATATTGCACGGATTGGAATTTTGCGTACAAGTTATTTCTTAAACAATAAAAATGAAACTATCGCTATTGCCGAAGCTATAATTGCCGACAATAATTTAGATAAAGAGATAAAAGCAGAAGCTTATTTGAATAGAGCCAAAGTTTATTCCGACCAAAACTTATTAAGTGCAGCACTCAAAGACCTAAAGGCAATGTATATCGATACGAGAACAAGTATTGGCGCAGAGGCTAAGTTTCTACTTGCCGATGTCAATTTCAGAATGAACAATCTTAACGATGCTGAAAAAGAGGTGCTCAATTTTGCTAACTTAGGTACTCCACACCAATACTGGTTGGCTCGTGCTTTCATTGTTTTGGCCGATGTGTATATCCAAAAAGGAGATGATTTTCAAGCCAAGCAATATTTGATGAGCTTACAAAACAATTACACCACAAATGATGATGTGCAAACAAAGATAGAGAGCCGTCTAAATCAAATCAATCAACGTTCAGGCGAACGTGTAATCAATTAAATAACAGAGTCGTAATTTGAAAAATAGATATTCAATGAAAACAAAATTATATATAATACTTACTCTTGTGATGGTACTGTTTACTGTAGAATTGCAAGCTCAGGCAAACGATACCACCGTTCACAAAACCGTTACTGTTACACGTGAATTTCAGCCCACTATCAATGATGCTGGAAAAATCATCAACAATCCGCAAGTGGTTGCACCCGATGTTAATCGCACAAAACCAAACTATCTCAATGTTACTACTCCGTTAGAAACGTCTTTTAACATCCAACATTTGAGAGCAAACGAGCTACTCCACACTCCGATAGATGCAAAAAAAGCTTTTGCACGAGTAGGTTTTGGTACTCCGCTCAACTCTCTTGCCGATTTTAGCTATCCGCTTTTAAGCGATGAGGACAACCGATTGGACTTTAGTTTGAATCACTTGGGTGCATTCTTGGATAAAATTCATTCGAAAACTGAAGCAAAACTCCAATACAACCATCTATTTGATAAGTTTGACCTTTATTTAGGAGCTGATGCTTCGCATAATTATTACAATTATTATGCAAGAAGTTTTTCAAACGAAACACCTGTAATTTTATCGGATTTTGCTGCTCAATATCCCAATATACCATTTGCAGAAGTAGGGTATAGTTCAAACATAACCTATTTATCTAAAATATCAGCTCTACCACAATTTAATACAATATGGAGAATGGGGGGTGAAGCTGGTGCTCGTTCACTTCCACTTTCAAAAGAGAATCTGATATTTGATTTTGGTTTGAAATATAGGCGACTACAAGCCACAAATAATGATATCTTTGAAAATCATTTCAAACTTAATGCTGATTTTTCTGTGCCATTTGAATTGAATAGAATTGGAATGGATGTAGAATTACATTTTTTACAAGACAATGCCAATAGAACTTATGAAAATAGCACTTATTCTGTTTTCAAGATTGCACCTCATTATCTCTACGAGGGGGATAAATTGAATATGAAATTGGGTATCAAAACTGGCATTTCAGGTGGAAATAATCGAACATTTACTCCTTCGCCAGATGTTTTTGTGCAGTGGAATGCTTGGGAAGAATATTTAGCCCTCTATGGTATTGCAACAGGTGATTTAAGCATCAATTCTTTAGATAAAATCTATGATGAAAATAGATATATTGCACCAAATATAAGGGTGAAAGACACATACACACCTTTAGATGCTATTGTTGGAATTAAGTTAAGCCCCGTTCACAATCTACTGATTGATATGTATGGTGAGTTCAAATACATCTACAATCAATATTATTATAGAAACCGTTTTTACGTAACGGGCAATAGCTCAGACATTGATAACAAAGACTTTTTTCACAATAGATTTGATGTCTCCTACTCTACCACCCGCAGAACTTCGGCTGGTGCACGCATCTCTTGGGATTACAAAGAGTTGGTCAATATTTACGCCAAGGGTGCATATCATTTTTGGGATACAAAAGAGGTTAATGTTTATCGTGCTTGGTTGATGCCTGAGTGGGACACTGACTTTGGAGCAAATCTGAGGATATTTCAAGATTGGAACATCAGCACTCAATTTATATTTCAAGATGGTAGATATGCTCGTCTGTCCAATCTGATGGGAACCAAAATGGCAGCTGTTATGGATCTAAATGCAAGTGCTTCTTATTCGTATCGCGAGTGGATGTCGATTTTTATCAAAGGCAACAACTTATTGAATAAAAAATATGAATTACTCCCCGGTTATGATGTACAAGGCCTTAATGTATTGGGCGGTGTAAGTTTTTCTTTTTGAGAAACAATGATTTAGCAAATAACATACAAGAGATATAAAAAACGTTAGAATGGATAATTTAAATATAAAATTTCTGTTTTAACGTTTTTACTTTTATACTTTTACGGTAAAACATTTTGTAACTTTAAAAACTAATTTCGCAATGAATAACATTAAAAAGGCTTTTAGTGCAAGCCTCTTGTTATTAGCACTATTTCTCTTTAACAATTCTCTAAATGCATCGATCGAACAAGATGCAAGACTATTAAGATTTCCACATATCAAAGGTGATAAAATTGTCTTTACCTATGCAGGCGACCTTTATATTACGACTGCTGAAGGTGGTTTGGCTCGCAGATTAACCTCTTCAATTGGTTTTGAGATGTTTCCTAAAATATCGCCAGATGGAACTCAAATTGCATTTACTGCCCAGTATGACGGAAACACAGAAGTTTATGTGATGCCTATTGATGGAGGTGAACCCAAACGACTAACTTATACAGCCACTCTCGGACGCGATGATATCGGCGATAGAATGGGACCAAATAACATTGTAATGGATTGGACTCCTGATGGAAAGAGAATATTGTATCGCACACGTGGCTTTACTTTCAACGATTTTACGGGACAATTGATGACTGTTTCTGTTGATGGCGGTATGTCTGAGCCAGTGCCACTTACCAACGGTGGTTTTTCAAGCTATTCGCCCGATGGCAAACAACTTGCTTACAACTATATATTCCGCGAATTTAGAACTTGGAAACGTTATGAAGGTGGTATGGCTGATGATGTTCGCATATTTGACTTCAAAAGCAAAAAATCAAAAAAGATAACCGACAATGTTCATCAAAATATCCATCCGATGTGGTCGGCAAACGGGAATTATGTCTTTTATATCTCCGATCGCGATGGCTATATGAATATTTATCAATATGACACAAAAACTGAAAACACCAAACAGATAACACACTACAAAGAGTATGATGTGAAGTTTCCTTCTGCCGGTGATAACTTTATTGTGTATGAAAATGGTGGTTATATCCACAAATTGGATATGAATAGTGGACAGTGGGAGCAGCTAAGCATTCAAATTAAAAACGACATTGCGTGGTCACGTCCAGAGTGGAAAGACGTATCACGATCCATTCGTTCTGTCTCACTTTCACCCAACGGTGAGCGTATCTTGGGAGTTGCTCGCGGTGATATTTTCTCTATACCAGCCAATGAAGGTATTACAT
Source organism: uncultured Paludibacter sp. (assembly GCA_964345395.1). GTDB lineage: Bacteria > Bacteroidota > Bacteroidia > Bacteroidales > Paludibacteraceae > UPXZ01. Next base: position 13,981 of record CAYFRA010000021.1, read on the forward strand.
ACAATCTGACCAATTCAAATAATGCCAACGACAAATTGGTTGCTTGGTCACCTGATGGCAATGGCTATGCCTATGTTTCTGACAAAGATGGTGAATTTAACATCTGGTATGTAGATGCGAATGGAAAAGAGAAACGATTGACGGATGTTAAAACCAATATATTGGGAATAGAGTGGTCGCCCAACTCCAAAAACATTGCGTGGAGTGAGAAGATGAATACTTTGAATATTTTAGATGTAGCAAGTGGCAAAAACTTGGTGGTAGAGACATCTGACTATAGCCCAATTAACGACTACAATTGGTCACCCGACAGCAAATATCTTGTGTTTACAAAACGCACCGAAACTGTCAGCAAAGTGGTGATATATGACATTGAGAAAGCCAAAACCCACACCATTACTGACGAGTGGTATAACTCAAATGGCGGTAATTTTAGCAGTGATGGCAAGTATTTGGTATTTGCTTCGTCACGCACATTCAACCCAACTTACAGTCAAACCGAATGGAACCACGTTTACACCAATATGTCAAAAATATATCTTCTTCCTTTGTCAAAAGATGCAGAAAATCCTTTTGCACCTAAAAACGACGAAGTAAAACTCGTTAGCAGTGAAGATACAAAAGCTACATCAAAAAAAGAAGAATCTAAGACAGTTGTTTATGACTTTGAAAATATAGCTGCTCGCATCGTAGAGATTCCTGTTCAGGCTGGTTTTTATGGAAACATCCATATGATTGGTAATAGCATCTATTACAGCTCACGTGGTGGTATGAAAATGTTTGATACATCATCGAAAAAAGAGACTGAATTGAAAGCCAATTTGATTTTCTCTACCAACTACAAGAAAGCTTTGGCAATGAGTGGTGGAAAAATGAAAGTGATAGATGTGCCAAAATCAGCGGTTAGTATTACCGAACCTATTTCTCTGAAAGATGTAAAAAAATTAGTCAATTATCAAGAAGAGTGGATGCAAATTTATCATGAAACTTGGCGTCAAATGCGTGATTATTTTTATGCCAAAAACATGCATGGTGTTGATTGGGACGTAGTTCGTGATCGTTATGCTCAACTTGTACCCTATGTCAATCATCGTTCCGATTTGACCTATTTAATTGGTGAAATGATTGGTGAATTGAATGTGGGGCATGCATATTCTGAAAATGGTGAACATCCAAAAGCAAAACAAGTACACACTGGACTTCTCGGAGCAGAGTTTTCAAAAGATAAATCGGGTTATTTCAAAATAAACAAAATCATTGAAGGTGCCAACTGGGATAAAACAACTCGCTCACCCCTCACTATGCCCGGCGTGGATGTCAAAGAGGGTGATTACTTAATCTCCATCAATGGCAAGTCGCTCAAAGAGACCAATAATTTGTATGAATATTTGGTGGGAACAGCCAATAGCGTGATTGAAATAGAGGTAAACAACAAAGCCAACGAAAGTGGAGCTCGCAAAGTTTTGGTTGAGACCATTGCTGATGAGTCTGCATTGCGATACTACGCATGGGTACAAAACAACATCAAAAAAGTGAATGACGCTACCAACGGCGAGGTGGGATATATTCACATTCCTGATATGGGAGTTGAAGGATTGAACGAGTTTGTAAAACACTATTATCCGCAATTAAAGAAGAAAGCATTGATTATAGATGACCGTGGCAATGGAGGCGGAAATGTATCGCCTATGATCACAGAAAGACTGCAACGCAATGTAACCTATTTCTCTATGCACACCAATCAAAAAAGCGGAGACGTCAATCCTGTTGGCACATTTATGGGACCAAAAGTGTTGTTGGTGAATGAATATTCAGCTTCCGATGGCGATCTATTCCCATATCGTTTCAAACACAATAAATTGGGAACCATTATTGGAAAGCGTACCTGGGGAGGTGTTGTTGGATACAGTGGCACTGTGCCTGTAGTAGATGGTGGAGCCATTGTTACCCCATCTTATGCTCCTTTTGCTGCTGATGGAAGCGGTTGGATTATTGAAGGAACAGGAGTCGAGCCTGATATAGATTTGGCAAATGACCCTTACAAAGAGTTTATGGGAGAAGATGAACAGCTCAACAAAGCCATTGAACTAATCAAAGAGCAGATGAAGAGCTACCATTATCCCTCTTCAACTATTCCTGCATTCCCGGATAAGAGTGTGAAATAACTTTTTTTTATTCATCCCCTAATATTTGATGAAAATGAAATATTAGGGGATTTTATTTTTTTATTTATGCAAAAAAGAATCGAAAATATCCAAAAACAAGAAGAAAATTTAGATCAGTTAAACGAACTGTTTGATAAGCTCGAACATCTATTGGATGAATGGAACGCATTAAGTACCAATTACGAACAGCTGATTGAATATTACGAAAGTTCGCAATGGTTAGAAGATTATGATGCTTATGAAGATGGCAATTTTAGAGACATTAAGTGTGGAGTTTTGTCGCAAGATGCTGTCTATAATACCATTATGAGACAAAGAGAATTAAGTTTTAAGTTAATTCGCTTATCATTAGAGAAGATTGAATAATTAGAAATCATCAATCTAAAACAAAACTTTCTATCTTTTGAGAATGAGCAAAAAATAATTTGAGAGATGAAACAATATTTTCAATATGGCGAAAAAGAGATTGAATATCTAAAAAAGAAAGATAAGCGATTGGCGGCAGTAATAGAGCAAGTTGGTATGATCAAACGTGAAGTTAATCCCGATCTCTTCTATTCGCTGATTGACTCTATCGTAGGACAGCAAATATCCACCAAAGCACACCAAACCATAAGAACAAGGATTTTGACAAGCTTAGGTTCAATCACACCTGCTTCAATTAATAATCTAAGCTTAGAAGAGTTGCAGCAATTTGGTATCTCCTTTCGAAAAGCAGAATATATCCAAATAGCAACTCAGAAAGTAATTGATGGTGAAATAGATTTGAACGCACTTCAAAATCTACCAGATGAAGAAGTTATAGCTGAACTTACAAAAATAAAAGGCGTTGGAGTGTGGACAGCCGAAATGTTGCTGCTATTCTCTATGCAGCGTCCCAATATACTCAGCTTTGGAGATTTGGCTATTCAGCGAGGATTGCGGATTTTGTATCGACATCGCCATATAGACAAAAAGAAGCATTTACGCTATTGGAAGCGTTATACCCCCTACTCTTCTGTGGCAAGTTTGTATCTTTGGGAAGTGGCTGGTGGAGAGATAGTAGTTTGAAAGTTAAAAACTAATCTCACTTTATACTTTACAAACTTTCTAACTATTCTCTCATCTACTTACGCCCTTTCTATTACCGTAGAGCGTTGCCCCACGCTAATGCTATCAGCCCGTTGGGCTAAATTATTAGATTTGTGGATTGTTACGAATTTATAACATCAAACTAAAATCAACTAAACAAGCATAACTACTTTTTCCCTTGCTCATTACTCTTTATAAACTTTACAAACTTTCCACTTTTAACCCTTTGCTCCTTGTTCTTTATTCAAAAAAACTCATTCTTCAAGTCAAACGGCCGTTCGACTCTACAAGAAAAAATTATTATACCCTTTCACTTTTCGAACTTTACGAACCTTATACTTTACAAACTTTCTAACTCTTATTTAGGAATTTCAAATTGTTGATAACTATATTCTGTAAAATCAGCTTCTTTGTCGTAACTTTGCACATATCACAAGAATTAATAATCAACATCTCCAAATGGATTTTCTAAAAGATTTAAATAAAACCCAGTTAGAAGCTGTTACATATAATGATGGGCCATCGCTTGTTATAGCAGGTGCCGGTTCGGGCAAAACTCGTGTGCTCACTTACAAAATTGCATATCTCTTGTCGTTGAATATTCATCCGACTTCAATACTTGCACTCACATTCACCAACAAAGCTGCTCGCGAAATGCGATCACGCATCGCTGACTTGGTGGGGCACAATGTATCGAAACATTTGTGGATGGGTACTTTTCACTCTATTTTTTCACGTATCTTACGCAATGAAGCTGAAAAAATAGGATATAGCAAGGATTTTTCAATTTATGATACCAATGATAGCAACAGCTTGATTAAAGATATTGTAAAAGATCTCAATTTAGACATAAAAACTTACAAACCCTCTTTTGTGCATTCAAGAATTTCTGCTGCAAAAAACAATCTGATTTCAGCACAAGAATACTACTCCAATGCCGACACATACAAGTATGATAGTCAGTCAAATATCCCTCGCACAAATGAGATATATGCCATTTACGCAAATCGTTGCAAATTAGCCAATGCAATGGATTTTGACGACCTATTGATGCAAACCAATATTTTATTTCGTGATTTTCCCGAAGTTTTATTGAAATATCAAAACCTATTCAAATACATTCTGGTTGACGAGTATCAAGACACCAACTTTTCCCAATATTTGATAATCAAAAACTTAGCAGAACTTCATCAACGTATATGTGTTGTGGGTGATGATGCACAAAGTATCTACTCATTTCGAGGTGCCAATATAGATAATATTCTCAAATTTCAACAAAATTACTCCAATTCAAAGTTGTTTAAATTGGAACAAAACTACCGTTCTACCCAAAATATCGTAAACGCTGCCAACAGTTTGATATCGAAAAACTCAGAACAAATAGAGAAAACAATTTTTTCGGAAAACAACGAGGGCGAACCCATCATTGTAACGTCAGTGATGACCGATATCGAAGAGAGCATCAACGTAGCCAACAACATCAAGCAATTATTTAAGTTTAAGGATATCTCATATGACGAGTTTGCTGTGCTTTATCGCACCAATTCTCAATCCAGAACTTTAGAAGAAGCTTTGCGAAAAGAAAATATCCCATACCGCATTTATGGTGGTGTCTCGTTCTATCAACGAAAAGAGATCAAAGATATGATTGCCTATTTTCGTCTCACCATCAATCATAATGACGATGAGGCTTTGAAAAGGGTTATCAACTACCCAACACGTGGAATAGGTGCTGTTACCATCGACAAAATCATAAAATCGGCACAAGAAAATGGAGTCAGTATGTGGGAAATCATTGATAAGCATATTGAGTATAAATTAGATATCAATGCGGGAACAGCCACTCGACTTGCTAAATTCACAACAATGATTGACTCATTTAGCAAGCAGCTTTACACCTTAGATGCACATGATTTGGCTAAAACCATCATCACCAAAACAGGGATTCTGGATGACACCATACAGGATAAATCGGCTGAAAGTCTTAGCAAAATTGACAACATACAAGAGTTATTAAATGCCATTTATGAGTTTTCTAAAAGGAGTGATGAGAACCTCGAATTTGTATCGTTAGCCGAATTTTTATCAGAAGTATATCTGCTCACCGACCAAGATTCCAATGAAAATGAGATGGATGAAAAAGTTACTTTGATGACCGTTCATGCTGCCAAAGGCTTGGAGTTCAGGGTGATATTTATTGTAGGGATGGAAGAGCAACTGTTCCCATCACCCTACGCATTCACACCTCGCGAAATGGAAGAGGAAAGACGCCTATTCTATGTTGCCATAACACGCGCAAAAGAGAGATGCTTTATCAGTCACTCCAAATCAAGATATAGAAATGGACAGACCAACTTTGCCAATCCAAGTAGATTTTTGCGTGATATCAACCCACAATATGTTCAGAATGAAGAGCTGTTTTCAAATTTTGGAACGCAAAACAACTTGTTTGGTCAAAACAAATTTATCCAAAGGAATAGATTCAATGATAATTTTGAAAACCCAGCAACACAAACAAAAAAACTGAGCAAGATCAAGGAAACAGATAGCGAAATCACTCATTACAGCAATGAGAAACTACCCGTAAATGCATTTGTAAAACACAATGTATTTGGCATTGGAAAAGTTTTAGAAACAACCATTGAAAACGGCAATGAGAAAGCAAAAGTAGATTTTGGGGAGAAAGGGGTGAAGTCTTTGCTGCTGAAATTTGCGAAACTTGAAATATTAAAATAGATTCATTTTTACTTTTGTGTAAGAGAATTTAATTCAAAAATAATTGACTATCTTTGTTATCGAGAAAATAATTTTATAAAAATAGATATGGCAAAAAACACGAACGATACAAAAGACGTATCTGAAAAATTAAAAGCATTGCAGCTTGCAATGGAGAAAATAGAAAAAGACCACGGCAAAGGAACCATTATGCGTATGGGCGACACCCAAATCGAGGAGATGGAGGTAATCTCTACTGGCTCAATTGGTTTAGATTTGGCACTTGGCGTCAATGGTTATCCACGAGGGAGAGTGATTGAAATTTACGGACCTGAGTCGTCAGGAAAAACCACATTGGCTATACACGCAATTGCAGAAGCTCAAAAAGCAGGCGGAATTGCTGCCTTCATTGATGCTGAGCATGCTTTTGATAGATTCTACGCTCAAAAATTGGGTGTAAATACCGATGAACTCCTGATCTCCCAGCCCGATAATGGCGAACAAGCGCTTGAAATCGCTGATCAACTGATTCGTTCAGCAGCTGTTGATATCATTGTGATAGACTCAGTAGCCGCTCTCACTCCCAAAAAAGAGATTGAAGGCGATATGGGTGATTCCAATGTGGGTGTGCAAGCCCGATTGATGTCGCAAGCATTGAGAAAACTGACATCAAATATCAGCAAAACCAATACAACCTGTATATTTATCAACCAATTGCGTGAAAAAATTGGTGTTATGTTTGGTAATCCCGAAACCACCACTGGTGGTAATGCCCTTAAATTTTACTCATCCGTTCGTATTGATATCAGACGTGTGAGCCAAATTAAAGATGGAGATCAGGTTTTGGGTAATCAAACGCGTGCAAGAGTTGTCAAAAACAAAGTGGCACCACCATTCCGTAAAGCCGAATTTGACATTATGTTTGGAGAAGGTATCTCCAAAGTAGGCGAAATTATCGACCTTGGTGTTGAAAATGATATCATCAAAAAAAGTGGCTCTTGGTATAGCTATGGCGATAGCAGATTGGCACAAGGAAGAGATGCTGTCAAAAATCTATTGAAAGATAACCCTGAACTTGCCAATGAGATTGAAGATAAAATAATGGAAGTTTTGAAAAGCTAAAACATCCAACTATTTTGATACAAAAATCCCAAGTTAATACTGACTTGGGATTTTTTTTGTTACCCACAACTCAAAATAACAGACTGCAAATTACCCAATCATTGATACTTAATTCCAACAAATCTATCTTTACAAGCAATTGTAATATAATAAAGCTGAATATTTATAGTTTTCTTAATAAAATGGTAACACTCTATTTTTTTAGAATGAGAAATTTAATTCAATACATATATTACATAACTCTTCTGATACTAATTTTGTCAATCTCATCTTGTGGCAACCCAAAAAGGATGGTTAGAAAGGGTGACAAACATTATGAAAACGGCATGTATGCCGAGGCTGGAGAGTATTATCGAAAAGCATATGGCAAAGTGTCATTCAAAGAGAAAGAACTTCGATCGGAGGTGGCTTTCAAACAGGGTGAATGTTACCGCTTAATTGGCTTTGCACGTGCAGAACAAGTTTATATGAACGCCATCCGCAATCAGTATGGCGATAGTATTGTATATTTGAGAATGGCACAATCGCTACATAAAAATGGCAAATACAGCGATGCAAGCAAACAGTACCAACTCTATTTAGAATTTAATCCTGATGATATCATTGCGATAAATGGGCTTAGAGGGGCAATGATGGCCGACAGTATGATGCAGCACCCCACCCGACACAAAGTGGAACGCATCAAAGCATTCAATATGCCGCGCAGCTCCTCTTTCAGTCCTGCTTTTGTGAGTGAGGATGCCGACCAATTGGTTTTCACGAGCAATAGAAAAAGTAGCCCAAAGGATAAAGCTCTCAAAGCAAGTTTAATTACCGCACAACCCAACAACTCCTTATTTATGATGAAGAAAAACAGCAAAGGAGATTGGGAAAAACCTGAAATAATCTCTGGCGACATCAACACAAAAAATGATGAAGGTGTAGCCTCATTTGAGTCGAATGGTCAAAAGATCTACTTTACACGCTCTATCACTGAAGATGCTAAGGGTGAGGGAACACAAATTTTCATTGCAAACAAGGGAGATGGAAGTTGGAGCAATCCTAACAAGATCACGCTTTTCAATGATAGCTCAGTATCTGTTGCTCATCCTGCTGTTTCGCCAATTGACAAGATGCTCTATTTTGTTTCTGATGCTCCGGGTGGAGAGGGTGGCAAAGACATTTGGCGTGCCAAACTCAATGGCAATGAAGTTGAATTGGTAGAAAACTTAGGTAATCAAATCAACACAGAGGGCGATGAGATGTTTCCTACATTCAAAGAGGATGGAACGCTCTACTTCTCATCAAATGGACATCCGGGCTTAGGTGGATTGGATATTTTTGAAGCCAAGCAAATCATAGACGAGGATAACAAAACAGAGCGTTGGATTATCAAAAACATTGGGTTTCCGATCAACTCCAATGCTGATGATTTTGGAATGACTTTCGCTGGCAAAACTAATAGCGGATTTTTCTCTTCAAACAGAAAAGAGATCAGAGGCTATGATGCACTATATAGCTTTGATTTGCCCGATTTGGAATATTATTTAGAAGGAAAAATAATGGCTAAAAGTGGAGATTTCGTACCCAATGCAAGAATTAATATTGTGGGCAATGATGGAACCTCTGCACGTATTACAGCAAAACAAGATGGCTCATATCGTTTCAAGTTAAACACAAACACCCGCTATCTGCTTCAAGCAACGGGCAAAGATTATTTGAATGTGAGCGACACACTCTCTACTTTTCACGTTGATAAACGCAAGAGCGAAACATTGTATCGGAATTTCAATCTCTCTCCCAACTTCGCATCCACCCGTTTAGATAATATCTATTACGATTTTGATAAAACTACATTGCGACCCGAATCAAAAGAGGGATTGGATGAATTGATCAACATATTAGAAGAAAACCCGCATATCACCATTGAGTTAAGCTCACATACCGATTTTAAAGGTGAAAATATATACAACCGCGATTTGTCGGCAGGCAGAGCACAATCTGTTGTTGATTATTTGATCGAAGCGGGCATTGACGGTAGGCGATTGACAGCCATAGGATATGGTGAGGAAAAACCTTTTGTGGTAGATATTAAAAATGCACAAACTTATCCATTTTTAGAGCAGGGTGTAGAATTAACAGAGGAGTATATCAAAAGCTTAAGCCTTGAGGAGCAAGAGATTGCCAATCAAATCAATCGAAGAACCGAATTTAAAGTATTATCTACGGACTTTATTTGATATTTATAAAATTATATCTTTTAAAAAGCCGATCAATTATTTTTTTAAAACATCATTAAAATTTGTTTTCAATAGACATTTAATACGGATTAATCCGTATCTTTGTATTCATTTTTTCTAAAAACTTATTGTAAATTACTAAATAAAAAACAGTCAAATGACCATTTGGATTGCTTTTATCCTCTTCATATTGGTAGCCCTAACATTAGATTTGGGTGTATTCAATCGAAATCCTCACGAAATAAAAACCAAAGAGGCTGCTTGGTGGACGGCAGTATGGGTGAGTTGTGCCTCTATTTTTTCAGTCATTGTTTATTATGCATTCCGCAACGAATGGGTAAGCAATCCCACTGGGCTAACTCCTTCCAATGCTGTTATTAAGTATATCACAGGCTATTTGATAGAACTCTCACTCAGTGTAGATAATATTTTTGTGATTGCTTTGATTTTTTCTTCTTTTGCCATTCCAAAAAAATATCAACACGAAGTGCTGTTTTATGGTGTTTTGGGTGCCATTATCTTTCGTGCCATCATGATTATGTTTGGCGTTGGCTTGATCAACAGATTTGAGTGGATTATTTATGTCTTTGGAGCTTTTTTGATTATAACAGCTATCAAGATGCTCCTATCAAACAACAAAGAGAAAGACCCACGCGATTCAAAACTATATAAATGGCTCAACAAGGTTTATCCCGTTACCCACGAAATCAATAGTGATAAATTTTTTGTTAAAATTGATGGTGTTCGTTACATGACTCCACTATTTGTAGCTTTGATTATTGTCGAATTGTCTGATATTATTTTTGCAGTTGATAGTATTCCTGCTATCTTATCCATCACCAGCGATCCATTTATCGTATTCAGCTCTAATATATTGGCTGTAATGGGACTACGTTCAATGTTTTTCTTGATTGTAAGCATGTTGGATAAGTTTCGCTATATCAACTACAGTTTGGTTGTGATTTTAGCCTATGTCGGAGTTAAAATGCTCATCTCAAAACACATTGATATACCAGAATGGCTCTCTTTGAGTGTAATTGCTACCTCACTCGGTGTAGGTATGCTCTTTTCAAACTTAAAGAAAAAAGGATAAGATTGAGGGATGCTGGCTTTGTTGGTTTAGACCAATAATCCCCCGCCCTTTCCACTGTGCTACAAATATAACACTACTCTGTAACTTTACAAATTGTAGATCTATAAACTAAGCTCATCG
>CAYFRA010000022.1:0-23956 GCA_964345395.1 uncultured Paludibacter sp.
ACTAAAATATGATTTTTCGATATTTAGCTTCTTGAAATCTTGTAAAAAGTCATCACAAATTACACTGTTCTTGTTGGCTGGTTTGATAATCGGGAATACAAAATGTAAATCAGGATGTTCTAACCTTGCATATTTCAGGCAAGAAGGACAAACTCCACAAGCATCTGTGTCAGCACGATTGGTGCAAGATAAATATTGGGCATAAGCAATCGCCAGACGAAGTTTTCCAACTCCTTCAGGTCCGTGTAGGAGCTGAGCGTGAGATATTCGTCCCTCTTTTACAGAACGTATGAAACGTTCTTTTACTTTTTGCTGTCCAATTATATTTTTAAACAAAAGATTTCGTTTTTTAAACCCAAATAAAATGGATCTATATTTATAAAGATTTGAACTGTACATATTCGTTCACAATATGCAAAGTTACAAGAAATAATGATTTTTCAATATGATTTAAGCATAAAAAAATAAAACTCGCTACTTAATCGTAACGAGTTTTATTTTTCTTCTTATGTTCAAAATTCTATTTTACAATAGAAAGGAAATTAGAATCAGTGAAATATTTTGAAAATTCTAAATCCTTAACAGCTTTCAAAGCAAAACTTCTGTCTTGACTAACAGCACTGCGTAAATGAGAGTAAACTGCATCTCTATCATTGGTGCGAGCTGCAAGAATTGCACTCAAATAAGCTGTTAATGCGTTTGGCATTTTCACAGCAGCTAATGTAGCTCTTGCTCCATTATAATCATTATTTAATATTTGGGCTAATGCTGCGTTGTTAGACTCTACTTTACCTAAAGAACCTATTGCTTTTGAATAATCACCTTGAAGCAAATAGCTCGTACCCAATGCTGCATCCAAATTACCTACCGTGCCTACAGATTTTCCAAAATAACTCTGTGCATCAGTAACTTGGCGTTTGGCTAATTTTACCAATCCCGCATTGAAATTTGCATCAACTGATGATGGGTTAAGTTGCAATGCTTTAACAAATAGCTGCTCTGCCTCGTCGATATTTCCCTCATAGTATCTCATCAATCCTAAGTTGTTATATCCACGTGCATCGGCTGGGAATTGTTTGATAAATTGTTCGTAGATTGAAGTCTGCTCATTGTTAGTTGAGGCTAAAGTTCCTGCATAAAGCAACTCATTTGCATCCAACAAATCGGGATTTGTCGTAGCCAAATCAAGAATTTCTAAATCAGACTTACCAATTACATCAACTGTCATTTTTAGGCGTGAACGACGTAGTTGTGGTAAAATGTCATCAGCAATAGAGTTGAATGCACTTGATAAGTTTTTAATTTCACGTTCGCGCTGCTCTGGGTCTTGATACATAGATAACACTCTTAATATTAGCTCTTTGTCCTGGATATCTGATGCTTCCATCAGTTTTTGGAAACCATCCCAATCTTCAGCTGTAAACTTGCTATCAACCATCACGTTTGACTCTAATTTTTTCAATTCTTTATTCACATAGTCAGTTGTAACTTTTTGACGACGCTCTGCCAAACTGGTGTTCAAGTCAATCGGACCATCTGGTGATGCATAACCTAATACTTGAAGCGAGCTTATCTCTTTATTTTGAGCATCACGAGCCTCTTTTATTTTAGCGTTGAAGTCAACAATATCCTCTTTTGACAACTCTGTATTTCTTAGTTGAGCTTGTTGGATAAGGAATAGAATATCAGCATCTGTGTTTTCGTATGTTACACGCACAAAATTATCAGGAGATAATGCAGGACTTAGCTCTCCTGCGTCAAGAGCTGCTAATTGTGAGGTTGCTAACACTCCATCGGCAACTTTTACTTCAGGAAGTTTATAGCTTTTGTTTTTTCTTTTCACATCAAATTGTAAAAATAACTCGGATTTCAACATCTCTGGTGCATATACAAAATGAGGATTGATCTGATAACTGCCACCATATTTATAGTTGATCTTTTGTTCATTACCAAGTACTTTCTCGCCTTGAAACGCAGAAGTTTCACCTTTCACCTCTCCGCCATCATATTTCAAAACTGGTGTTACCGTCACAACAGCTTTTTTGTTGAAGTATTTTTCAGGGAATGTACCAGTAACTATTGCATTTACTTCACCGGCTTGCTCAACAAGCGGATTTGGATTTGTTTTAAAATAGCTTCCATCAAGAGCTGTCAGGTTTTTATTACAAGATGTAAAAATAATTGAAGCACTCAAAGCCACAAGTAATAAAATGTTTTTTCTCATAAGATAAATAATTTGTTAGTTTTATATTTAATATTCGTTTTTCAAAAAAATGAGTATGAAACTTACAGCACAAAATTACTTTATTTTTATGACTTATAGGTTCTTATTTTATTAAGAATATATAAATATATCTATCTATAATACTCTTTTTATCTTTTTAATCATTATTAAAATTTATTCTTATAAATAAAAGTTGGCAAACGATTTCAAATCTAAAAATAAAGCATATAGCATAATATTTATTTACCTTTGTCATAATTAATGTATCTATAAAGATAGTTTTTCTTTTTTCAAGATAAATAATTACCTGATTATGAAAGTTTCAAAAGCCAACATATATTTTTTATATCGAATTATTAAAACCAGCTTTCGCTACAAAAAGCTATGGAATGCTGCAAAAATCAATTTTTCTTACATTTTATCCCGCTTTGGGGTGTTGAAGATTTGGGATGTTTCGCCCATTTTCATCTCTATTGAACCTGTTGATATTTGTAACCTTCATTGCCCAGAATGCCCTGTCGGAATTCGAGATATTCCAAGAAAGGGCACATCTGTTAATTTAGAAGTTACCCGCAAACTAATTGACGAACTGTCGCCACGCTTGATGCATACGATACTCTATTTTCAAGGAGAACCACTGATAAACAGAGATTTTCCAGAGATTGTAAAGTATATTCGGAGCAAAAACATCCTGACAAGCACCTCCACCAACGCCCAATTGCTCAATGATAAAATGGCTAAAGCGATTGTTGAATCGGGCTTGGACAAATTAATCGTATCAATTGATGGAACTACTCAAGAAACTTATGAGAAATATCGAGTAGGTGGAAAATTAGAAAAAGCAACACAAGCTATTGAATATATCAACAAATGGAAAAAAGAACTGAATTCTTATTTGCCATTTGTAGAGATTCAATTTATCGTTTTCAAAACCAATGAGCACCAAATGGCTGATATGAAAAAAATGGCTCATCGCTTGGAAGCAAATAAACTTACTTTCAAAACAGCACAACTTTATGATTTTGAAAATGGACACGAACTGCTTCCTGATAACAAAAAATATGCGCGCTACGAACTAAAAAAAGATGGTAAATATCACATCAAATCACCTTTAAGGAACAGCTGCAAACGATTGTGGCAGGGTTCTGTAATGACATCTCGTGGTGATATTTTGCCTTGCTGTTTTGATAAAGATAGTGATTTTACCTTGGGTAATGTTCCTGATGAATCATTTGATTCTATCTGGAAAAATAAAAAATCCAATCATTTCAGAAAAGCAATATTAAGCGATAGAAAACAGTTTGAGATGTGTAGAAATTGCACAGAGAAATAAATCTGGCGCAATTCACAAAAAATATTACTCAAAATCTAAGCTTCGACTTGGTAAAATTTGCTATTTTTGTAAAGACAAGAATAATCTGAAAATTAAACAATCATGAAAAAAACATTTCTACTTTCTTTATCAACTGTCCTGTTGATATTGGTTGGCTGTGAACAAAAAAAAGAGCTTCCTCGTATCGCCATTGCTGGAATCGCTATCGAGTCGAGCACTTTTTCGCCTGCTGTAACAGATGCCGATGGATTTCCTGTTTTATTAAAAGACGAAGTATTTTCGTACTACTCATTTTTTCATCCAGATTCTGGTGTAATTGACCGTGCAGAGTGGTTGCCAACATTGCGTAGCCACGCTATGCCAGGCGGAATTGTGAAGCGTGAGGTCTATGAGGATTTGGTAAATCGCACGTTGGAAATGCTCAAAGAAGCCATGCCAATTGATGGTCTGTTTTTCGATATACACGGAGCAATGAGCGTGCAAGATTTAGAAGATCCTGAAGGAGACTTTATCGAACGTATCCGCGAAGTGATTGGCAATGACGTGCTGGTATCATCTTGTATGGATTTACACGGAAGCGTTACGCATCGACTCATCAAAAACATAGATATGCTCACCGCCTATCGTTTGGCACCACACGATGATGCATTTGTTTCTAAAAAACGAGCTGTAGAAAACTTAATTGACCGCTTGAACAGTGGAAAAGGAAAACCTGCCTACAAAGCGTGGATTCGTGTTCCGATTCTGCTACCGGGTGAGAAAACAAGTACCCGAGTGGAGCCTGCAAAAAGTTTGTACGAAGAGATTCCAAACGTGATAAACGGAGATGATGTGATCGACGCATCTATCTGGATGTCCTATCCTTGGGCTGACGAACCTCGTAACCATGCAGTTGTGGTAACTTATGGTGACGATAAAGATGCTGTTGGAAAAGCGGCTGAAAAATTGGCAGAGCATTTTTGGCGTGTACGCAAAGAATTTGAGTTTGTAGCACCAACTGACTATCTACCACAAGCTTTGAAAGAAGCCTTAGCAAGTGATGTAAAACCGTTTTTTATTAGTGATATGGGCGATAATCCTACGGCTGGTGGTGCAGGAGATGTAACTTGGACTATCACCGAACTTTTGAAACGCCCTGAATTTAAAAAAGAAAATGGTAAAAGTTTAATTTACGCCTCTATCCCCGATCCGGATTTTGTAGCCAAAGCAAAAGAGATTGGTGTAGGCGGTAATATTGACGAGGTGGCTGGTGCACGAGTAGATAATCGCTATGCTCCACCTGTGCGCTTGAAAGGCAAAATAAACTCTATTTTCACAGATGAAAAAGGCAATGACATTGTGGTTGTGCAATCTGGCAGCATTTCTACCATTGTAACTAAGATTCGTAAAGCATTCCATTATGAAAAGAACTTTACTGAACTTGGCTTAAACCCTCGTGAAGCCGATATTGTTGTTGTAAAAATCGGTTATTTAGTACCCGAACTTTATGAAATGCAAAAAGGGTGGACAATGGCTCTGACACCTGGTGGTGTTGATCAAGATTTGTTGCGTTTGCCCTACAAAAACATTGTTCGACCTATCTATCCGTTGGATGAAGAAATGGAAGACCCTGATTTATCAGCGATATTTATGCCTTTGGCTAATGAATAGTAGTATTTAGAAATCATATAAAAAAACCGAAGACCACTTCTACTCTTCGGTTTTTTTTAATTTATTATTTTTGAAAAATAATCTCCTCCCACTCTTCTTGCTTAAAGCCTGTTGTAACTTTTCCGTTGGCAAGCAAAATAGGACGTTTTACAAACATGCCATCCGAAGCAAGTATTTCTATCAACTCATCAGTTGAAGCTGTTTTGAGTTTATCTTTTACGTTGTTTTCGCGATAGAGTTTTCCACTTGTATTGAACCAACGATTAACAGGAAGTCCAGTATCAACAAACCATTTTTTCAACTCATCTGACGATGGATTTTCTTCTACAATAGGACGGTAATTATACTCTATTCCATTTTCTTTCAACCAATTTTCGGCTTTCTTACACGTTCCACATTTTGGATAACAAAGAATTGTAAGCATATCAATATGTTTTATCTGTTTTCAATCAAAAAAATGCTCTAAAGATATCATTACCAATGGCATATACAAACAACAGCATAAGCAATCCCATTCCAATGAGTTGAGCATTTTCCATAAATTTCTCATTCGGTTTACGACGGAAAATCATCTCGTAAATTAAAAATACCATATAACCACCATCCAAGCCAGGTATCGGCAAAAAGTTCATAAATGCAAGAATAAGCGAAATCAGAGCTGTCATATTCCAGAAACTATACCAATCCCATTTGGGTTCAAAAAGTTGCCCTAAAGTGCCGAAGCTACCAATCGATTTCGCACCTTCTTTGGTGAAAACCAGCTTAAACTGCTTCACATAGCCGACTAATTTGTTTACACCCATATTGATTCCCGCAGGAATTGCTTGTAAAAAAGTATATTCCTCTCTCTCTATCTCAAAGTAATTTTTCCAACCGACACCTAATTTTCCATCTTCTCCCATCATCACATTAGCTGTATGCAGCTCACCTTCACGATAATAATCAAAACTTAATGGATTTCCCGCCGATTTGGCAAATTGTTGAATTACCTCTTGTTGCATATTTATCTCTTTCCCATTGATAGCAACCAAACTATCTCCTTTCATCAACTTCGCTTTGGTAGCCAAAGAACCCGGTACAATGGTATCAATTACAAACGGAGAGCGAATACTTACAAGTGGTGCTTTTGACGCCAATACTTTTTGCGTAAGATCTGATGGAACATCAATTCGTCTGTTTTCTCCATCTCGCTCTACAACTACTGATTGCGTATTGTTGATCAAAATCATCTCAACCGCATCTCCTAACTCTACTGGTTTCACTCCATCTACGGAGACAATTTTATCCCCATCTTGAAAACCTGCATCAATCATTGTTTGGGAATAATTAAATCCAAACTTGAAGTTTTCTAATGGAATGTAAGCTTTTCCCCAAGTAAAAAGAACGGCAGCATAAATAACAAGGGCCAATAAGAAATTGACGATCACGCCTCCTGATATGATAGCCATACGCTTCCAAACCGATTGTGTACGAAACTCCCAAGCTTGTGGCTCTTGTGTCAATTGAGTTTTGTCCATCGACTCATCTATCATACCAGCTATTTTGCAATATCCACCTAATGGCAACCAACCTATCCCCCATTCCGTTTTTTCAGGATATTTACGCCAATCACCTTCAGACATTTCACTCTCAGGAACCAACTCCATCACATTTTGCGAACCATCCATCACGGGTATGCCTTTGTCATCTAATTTTATACGCTCATTGGGTGGCACATTGCTTGCAAAAAACTTTACTTGCCACTTTCCATTTATCTTTTTTGCTCGAACTAACGAACGTTTTGGGTTAAAAAAGACGTAGAATTTATCTACTCGGACTTTGAAAAGACGCGAAAATCCAAAATGCCCAAACTCATGAAGCACAACTAAAATTGATAGACTCAAAAGGAGCTGTGCTGCTCTTATAAAAAATGTCTCCATATATATTTTTACTAATTCTTATTTCTAATCTAAATCATATTCAATGCGATATTGCGTGCATCCAGATTGCTTGCAACATAATCATCATAACTCGGATTTTTCACAAAACTTGCTCTATTCATTGTTTTTTCAATGATCTCACTCATTTGTAAAAACCCTATTTTTTCATTCAAAAAGGCTTCTACCACTATCTCATTTGCAGCATTGAGGATGCACGGTAAATTCCCACCAACACGCATTGCTTCATAAGCCAAATCTAAGTTTCTAAAACGATTGGTATCAGGTTTTTCAAAATTCAACTGGCTAAATTCTAAAAAATCAATGCGAGGAAAATCGGTTTTCAAGCGTACTGGATAGGTGAAAGCATATTGAATTGGTAACCTCATATCTGGCAAACCCATTTGAGCTTTGATTGAGCTGTCTTGAAACTCGACCATCGAATGAATAATAGATTGAGGATGTATCAGCACTTCAATCTGCTCTTCTCGCAAACCAAAAAGCCATTTTGCTTCAATCACTTCAAAACCTTTGTTCATCATTGTTGCTGAATCGATCGTTATCTTGGCTCCCATATCCCAGTTGGGGTGTTTCAAAGCTTCTTTTGATGTTACCAATTTCAGTTCATCCAATGTTTTAGAGCGAAAAGGGCCACCAGAAGCAGTTAATATAATCCGCTCAACTGGATTGTTTCCTTCGCCTATTAGACATTGAAAAATGGCTGAATGTTCAGAATCGACAGGCAAAATAGCTACATTGTTTTTCTGTGCCAATTCGCTGATGATATCACCTGCCACTACCAAGGTTTCTTTGTTTGCCAAAGCAATGGTTTTTCCCGCTTTAACTGCCTGTATAGTTGGCAATAATCCAGAATAACCTACCATTGCTGTTAGCACAGTATCAATGGGTTCCATCTCTGCAATTTGAGCAATCGCATCACTACCTGCAAACACTTTGATTGGTTGCTTATTCAAAGCTTCTTTCAAATAGTTGTAGTGAGCTTCATTGGCAACAGCTACCACTTCTGGCTTAAATTCCAAAGCTTGGGATATCAATAGGTCAATACTGTTGTTTGCAGTCAGTGCATAAACTTCAAACAAGTCAGGATTACTGCGAATTACCTCCAAAGCTTGACGACCTATTGAGCCTGTGGAGCCCAAAATAGCTATATTTTTTTTCTTTTTTGACAAAATCTTAATTCCTAAAAGTTATTACCTCTTGTGGGTTTATCGCATTTCCTTTTTTCCAAATCTCAAAATAAAAATGCTTATTCCCCTTTTTTTCATCCTCCTCACCCGTTAATGCAATACTTTGCCCCGCTTTTACATGGTCACCAACGCGTTTAAGCAAACGACTATTATTCTTATATATCGATATATAATCATTTTCGTGTTGAATCTGAATTACCCAAGCATTTTCAAAAGTAAATTCTGCAAAAACCACTTTACCTTCAAGCACACTTTTCACTGTTTCGGCTGGAGGAGTGATTATCGAAATTCCAAAATCATTTTTTATTGGATTAAACAAAGAAGCTACAACACCATTCACAGGTTTGAAGAATGTGTAGGCACGCTCATTTGGCATATCCAAATCCAATGTGCCAATATTATATTTTTCAGCTTCCTCGTAGTTTTCTACAAAATCTCTCTCTCTCTTGCTCTTCTCTACCAACTCTACGGCTTGCTCCTTCATCTCTAACGAATCCAACGATTGGGTATAATCAGACTTATCTTTTAGTAAAATATTTGATTTTACTACCTCCAAATAAGCATTGATTAAGTTTACCTCATTCTCCAATGAATCGACCACCATTGATTGCTGAATAATAGCACTACGATTACCCGAATCCTGATAACCTGGCAGATAATGCTTTAGTGGAGTAATAAAAATTATTAAACTAATGAGTGTAAATGTGATTAAAAAAAGCACAACTGCATACAACAAGACACTAACACGAGATAATCGTGTGTACCAAGTCTCCTCAAAGGTGTTCTCATTTGTTATTGAAACGCGATATTTAAATCGAAGCTTTTTAAGAAAACTTGCAATGATATGTCTATACTTTATTTTCAATTTATTTATAAAGAAAATTCTTACAAAGATAGTAATTAGGCATAAATCTGACAAATAAGATAACACTTCATCGGGTTTATTGATAGATTTTTTGATGAATTGATTTGCTATTTGTAGTTTTTTATTTATTCCCTATATTTGCATATCAAATTTTATATGATAATGAAAAAAATAGGACTGCTTTCGGACACACACAGTTATCTCGACGAACGAATATTCAAACACTTTGCAGCGGTAGATGAAATATGGCATGCAGGTGATTGGGGCTCTTTTGAAGTTGTAGAAAAACTGAAATCATTTAAGCCATTACGGGGTGTATATGGCAACATTGATGGTCAAGACATCCGCAGTGAATATCCTAAAACAGCGCGATTTATGTGTGAGAATGTAGATGTGCTGATTACTCATATCGGTGGATATCCAGGGCGATATTCTCCTGAAATAAAAAATGAAATATACAACAAGCCTCCTAAACTTTTTATTAGTGGACACTCCCATATCTTAAAAGTTCAATATGATAAAGTATGGGATTTGCTGCACATCAATCCAGGAGCAGCTGGAAAACACGGTTTCCATCAAATACAGACACTGATTCGTTTTGAAATTGATGATGATAAAATCCAAAATTTAGAAGTGATAGAGCTGTGACTGAAAACAAAAAGGGACTTTTCACAAAGTCCCTCTTCATAATAGGTATTAGTAATCTCTTATAAGGTATAATAAAAAGATTGTGTTGTAATTTTCTTTGATGCAAAGTAAGGCTATTCCTGTTGAAGTAACAAATTATTATATATGTTATACAACCTATTTTTACGAAAAAAACAAACAAAATGAGATTATTATTCTCTACAAATTATTACTAAAGGCTCAATAAAAACTCACATCTACCTATATACCAACAACTTAAATGATTTGATTGAAATTTAACAAATAATCATTTTGCTACAAAAATATCTTTTCATATTTAGCCATTCAGACAAGATCTAAAATAAAAATTCGCATTAAAAAATTATTTATTACGAATTGAAAGTAAAGTTACATTCAAATTTACTCCCATCTTTACAAAGCAAAAACCATCAAGTTGAAAACGCATGGTGCTATAAAAAAAAGTGATAATAGGAAAAAAACTGCTTATTTTCTTATTAAATGATAAATTATATATCTCTATTTTTATTTAATTGTATATTTGTTGAAAATTTAGCTCAATGTTAAGTGTATAAAAGAAGAAGTTTTAAATCATATAAATATAAAACAAAAAAGAGTATGAAATTTAAATTATTAATTATGTCGATTGCAATAGCTGCACTAACAGCTTGTAGTGGAAATTCTGAAAATGGATCAAAAAAAGTTATTGGCAAAAACAATCCAGTAATTGAAGATGGAAGAATGTCACCAGAGGTTTTGTGGTCATTTGGACGTATTGGAGGTGTAAATGTATCACCTGACAAATCGAAAATTCTTTACAGCGTAAGCTATTACAATGTTGAAGAAGATAGAGGTAATTCTGAAATATTTGTAATGAATGCAGATGGCAGCAACAAAAAACAGATTACAGAAAACAGTTGGAGCCAAGCATCAGCGAAATGGATGGCTGATAATGAGCACATTGCATTTTTGAGCAATGAAAGTGGAAGTATGCAGCTGTGGAAAATGAAATCGGATGGCAGCAGCCGTAAACAGCTAACCAACTATGAAGGTGGTATATATGATTTTAGCTTCTCACCTGATGAGTCGATGTTGCTCTTTGTTTCTGAAGTAAAATATGGTGAACGTACCGTTGACAAACATCCCGATCTGCCAAAAACAACAGGCATCATTGTTAATGATTTGATGTATAAACATTGGGATGAGTGGGTAGAGTCTGTTCCACATCCATTTGTAGCCAAATTTGATGGCAAGGGTATATCGGAAATTAAAGATATATTGGAAGGCGAGCCTTATGAAAGCCCAATGAAACCATTTGGTGGAATAGAACAGCTTGACTGGAGTGCTGACGGTAAAACTGTAGCTTACACCTGTCGTAAAAAAACAGGAATGGAGTATGCCATTTCAACCAATTCAGATATCTATTTTTATAATATAGAATCAGGAAGTACAGAAAACATCTCTGAAGGAATGATGGGTTATGACCAGAATCCTCGCTTCTCGCCAGACGGTGAGTGGATTGTGTGGGAGAGTATGGAGCATGACGGTTATGAAGCTGATAAAATACGCCTTTTCTCTATGAATTTGACAACTGGTGAGAAACAAGATTTATCCAAAGATTTTGATCAACACGTAGAAGGAGTGGTATGGGCTGACAATAGCAAAGAGCTCTACTTTGTGAGTACTTGGCATGCAAAAACCCAAATTTACAAATTGAATATCGAAAGTGGTGAGATTGAACAAATCACAGATGGTGTGCAAGATTATGAAGCGGTTTATCCATTGGACAATCAATTGCTCGCTCTAAAACACTCTATCAGTCAGCCAAATGAAATATATCTGCTTGACGAAACAACAAAAGAGGAGCGTGAATTGTCGTTTGAAAACAAGCACATACTTGACCAACTAACAATGGGTAAAGTAGAAGAACGATGGATTCCTACAACAGATGGAAAAGAGATGCTGACTTGGGTTATCTATCCTCCGCATTTCGACCCCAATAAAAAATATCCAACTCTACTATATTGTCAAGGTGGGCCTCAATCTGCAGTTAGTCAATTTTGGTCTTACCGCTGGAATTTCCAAATAATGGCCGCAAATGATTATATCATCGTAGCTCCCAACAGACGCGGATTACCAGGTTTTGGTTATGAGTGGCTCAAACAAATTAGTGGCGATTATGGTGGACAAAACATGAAAGACTATTTAGCAGCTATTGACGAGGTTAGCAAAGAGGATTTTGTTGACAGTGATCGCTTAGGATGTGTAGGTGCAAGTTATGGTGGATTTTCAGTATTCTGGATGGCTGGTCACCACAACAAACGTTTCAAAGCTTTTATAGCCCATGATGGCATGTTCAATCTGGAACAACAATATCTTGAGACAGAAGAGATGTGGTTTATGAATTGGGATTTGGGCGGTGCCTATTGGGATAAGTCTAATGCTGTGGCTCAAAGAAGCTATGCCAATTCGCCTCACCTTTTTGTCGATAAATGGGATACTCCTATTTTAGTTGTTCATGGCGAAAAAGATTATCGCATATTGGCATCTCAAGGTATGGCAGCTTTCAATGCAGCAGTATTGCGCGGTGTTCCAGCTGAGTTACTTATCTATCCTGACGAGAATCACTGGGTTACAAAGCCACAGAACGGAGTTTTATGGCAACGCACATTCTTCAACTGGTTAGATAAATGGTTAAAATAATTCTTTTCATTAATTTCTGATAAATTGACAGTTTATAAATAATAATTCCAATTTTTTTTCGTTATACATTTGTTGAAAAACAAAACACACGAACACAAAATTTTAAAACTAACAATTTAACAGGAATGACTGTTATGGAAGAAGAAAAACAGACAAGATTCAAAAAGAAAATTGCTAACTATTGTTATTTCCTTTTATTAATTATCGTGATATCAGGTTTTATCATGGTAGCTACTGAAAAAACAAACCAGAAACAAACGGCAGAACAAATGAAAATATCATTGAAATCGAGCTCGTTTCAATTTAAAGATTAAATCTTCTGAGAAATTAAAAAAGGCTATGCAAAAACTTGTTGTATAGCCTTTTTTAATTCTATAATTGACAATTACTTTCCCTTTTTAATTTTTGCTTTCAGCTTTGAGATCTCTTCATTCAGTTTCACTATTTCTTTGTTTTGATTCTCTATGGTTTGCAAAAGAGAGTTAAGCTCCTCGTCTTCAATATTAGATGGGTATAGGGCTGCAACTCTATCTAAAAAGTCGGCCAAAATATTCATATAGTTTGTAAATGCCTCATAAGGAGATGCATAATGACTTCCATATGCATCACTATGTGACATATACCTAAAGTTTTCAGAAGTTTGGAGTTTAAGCCAATCATCTTGTAGTGGTTTGTCTTTTGACAGCCTTACCCTATTACCTACTGCGTATAATTTACCAAGAGCCTCTTGCTGCAAATCGTTACCATTCCAACTGCTGAGATCTTTGTTGGCAGACCAGCTCAGAGGATAAGGCGAGTGAACTTGATCTACTGCTTTAAGCTTTTTATTAACTTCAGACGGCAACATAAACCCACACCCCTTTTCCATTGCATGATAGGGAATTGCTTTCAGAAACTCAAAAACGCCACTATCTGCATGATTGTAAAGACCAAAAGCCTCTAACCCCATTCCGATATTAACTAACTGATTATCACCTGGAATTTCATCTATCCATTGAGTATATTTTTCGGCAGTGAGTGGAAACTCTGTCCAACTTCTATCAGAGAATCGAATTGCAATATCATCACTCAGTTTATTATTTCTGATAAGAACTTTCAAATTGGGGTTGTATGAATGAGCATAAACCTGATTGGGGCTTTTCCATCCCATCACATGCTTCACCTCTTCTATTAAAATGGTATTGAAACCTAACTCATAAACCATGTCGCCTATCTCATCTGAATAAATCAATTCTGAATTGACAAAAACTGTTGGGCTTTTTCCAAATAAAGATTCAATCTTTTTGCTTTGCAGTTTCACTTGTTGCACAAACTCCTCTTTGTCATAAACAGAAGCGAGCGAATGTGAATATGTATCAGCTGCAAACTCAACACTTCCTGTTTTAGCAAGTGTTTTTAACATATCGATCACCTCCTGCGCATAGAGCTCTAATAGCTCCATCGTAACTCCTGAAATAGCAAACGTACATTTGAATAAGCCGTTTGAGCTTTTAATCATCTCATTGATATTGTGTAGAGCTGGTAGGTATGATTGTTCAACCGCTAAGCCAATTTTCTCATCTGTCAAGAAATCATCATAATAATAATGATCCTGTCCAATATCAAAAAAACGATACTGCTTCAATCGGATAGGATGATGTATTTGAAAATAAAAACTGATATTTTTCATATCTATTTGTTTTAATTGATTGTTATCTATTGTAAATTACTTTTTCGTAAATGGCTCTTACTTTTAATCCTGCATCATACCACTTGATGTTATTTACCTCTTCAAGTCCCATATGACGCATACTCTTATACATCGAAGGATTGGTAACAATGTTATAAATAGCATCAGCCATAGCATCTATATCCCAATAATCGGTTTTTACTACGTGAGTTAATATTTCAGCACATCCAGATTGATAGGAGATAATAGAAGGTGTCCCAACTTGCATCGCCTCTAATGGGGAGATACCAAATGGTTCTGATACAGACGGCATAATATAGACGTCGCTCTGTGCCAATATTTCGTGAACATCACGTCCTCGCAAGAAACCCGGAAAATGGAATCGATCTGCAATGCCACGTTGAGCAACCAGGTTGATCATATCATCCATCATATCGCCACTTCCAGCCATTACAAATCTTACATTTTTTGTGCGTTTGATTACTTGTGCCGCAGCTTCAACAAAATACTCTGGACCTTTCTGCATCGTTATTCGCCCCAAGAAGGTAACAATTTTATCTTTACGCTCTTGCTTCACAAAGCTATCAGGATCATCTAAGGGTTCAACAGCATTGTGCACCGTAGTTACCTTATGCGGTGGTTGATGATATTTGTCAATAACTGTTTGTCGAGTCAAATTACTGACTGTCATGATGTGATCTGCCGCATCCATCCCTTTTTTCTCTATTTCATAAACTGTAGGATTAACCTTCCCCCGACTTCTATCAAAATCTGTGGCATGCACGTGTATGACTAATGGTTTGCCGCTGATGCTCTTAGCAAAAGCACCTGCTGGATAGGTGAGCCAGTCGTGAGAGTGAATCACATCAAAATCCAACTTATGAGCCAACACACTTGCTACCGCCTCATAATTTGATATCTCTTCAATCAAATTGTCTGGATAACGACCCGAAAAGTCTATCCGACCCAGTTCGTCTGTGAAAATTCGTCTGTAATCATATTTGATGCCATCACGCAACCAATAATATTCATCAGGGTGCATAATCCAACCAATTTTATCATTGACTTGATCCCAATTGCTCTCTTTCCACACTACTGGTACATTGTTGGCACCAATAATTTTCAGAAAACTTTGATCTTCATCGCCATGTGGCTTCGGTATTACGAAAGTGATATCCATATCACCCTGCATAGCCATACCCTTAGTAAGCCCATAGCTTGCCGTACCAAGTCCTCCTAAAATATGTGGAGGGAACTCCCATCCAAACATCAATGCTTTCATTGTTCTACCTCCTTTTTTAATTTTTCTAAGATTCTATACACCCGAATGGTTTCAGCAATATTCATTGCAAACGAAACGCCTCCATGTCCTTTGAAAGGTGGATTGCCATCATAAAGCTCAGAAAGAGTTCCTATACATAATTCACTCATTTCAGCTTCTAATCCTGTCAAAATTCTCTCAACAAATGATATCCCTGATTCTTTGTATATTTCTAAATAGGCATCGGCAAAATAACCTATCAACCAAGGCCAAACGGGGCCGCTGTGATAATTCCAATTTCGCTCTTTCATACCACCCACATATTCAGGGCGATACGAGCCACTCTTAGGACTTAATGTGCGAAGCCCTTTTGGAGTAAGAAGCTCCTTGGTAACTATTTGTAACACTGATTTTTTAGCATTTCTGTCTAATGGTGAAAATGGTAACCCTGCTGCAATAATCATATTGGGACGAACCTCTACATCTTTATAACTATTGATTACAAAATCATATAAATAGGTACCATTCCAAAATGTTTCCATAAAGGATGTTTTAGCAATACCAGCCTGATAATCAAGCAAGTTGGCCAAGTGCTGATTGCCTGCCAGTTCATTCAGTTGCGACACAAACTTCAAAGCATTATACCAAAGTGCATTGATTTCTACAACAAATCCTGTTCGTGGCACAATTGGTCTTCCATCTTCCACCGCATTCATCCAAGTTGCAGGCCTTTCAGTTCCATTTACAAAAAGCAAATTATTATTTTGTAGAAACAAGTTGCCATGTTTCTGTTTTTTGATAAAATCTATAATATCATTGCTTATTGTTAGGTATTTCTTGGCTGCATCTTCGAGCGAATAACGCTCTGCAAATTGCTGTACTACTCGAATAAACCACAGCAAAACATCGGGTTCGTCAATTCCTTCAAGCTTAGTATTTTTTATATCTCCATTGAGAAAAGCATTGATTTCTGCAATAGATGTTTGCATAATCTCATCGAAATAATCTTCACGATCAATCATGAGTGTATTGGGCACTAACGAGACAAATTGATCTCTTGCTCTTGCACCAAACCAATGATAACCTGCAAGAATATATGTTTTATCGCTCTCTTTTTTGTAAAACTGTTGAGCAGCATTTTTAAGTGTTGAGAAAAAATCGATACGCCTATTTCGTCTCTTCATCTCTCTATCCCAAAGTTCACTTAATGTTTTCGGGTCAACTTCGGTTGTTCCTGCTGAAAAAATAATAGCATCTCCTTTTTTAATTGATAACTCAAAATAACCCGACACCAAAAGATCTTCACGACATTCAAAACCGCGTTCACGCTCTTTGTAATACTCAATCCCTTTATTCCAAACAGGTTGATGCAGATATTCATTTGCTCTATCAAACTGCATATTTAGCTTTGGATATCCATCATAAAGCCTCATCGATACACCATTTTGCACCTCTTCATAATTGCTATTGGCTTGACTATTTTCGTAAGTTAAGCTATTCACATTGCGAAAAGCAAGAAATGGTTTAAGCCTAATTATAGTTGGCGAATGAGCATCTAAGAGTGTATATTTGAATAGAACACGTGGCTCGTTTGAAACCAAAAGACGCTCTTTTTGTAGCACCACACCACCAACACGATATACCGATTTGGGTATAGAGTCAGAGCTAAATTCTCTCAAATATCTATGTCCATTGGGATTAAAATGGTTGTTGCTATAGTTATGAATGCCGAGGTTAAACTCTGCCCCATGTTGAATAATTGTTTCATCCAACGAGGAGAGAAGAATGTGATTTCCTCCATCCAATTCGGGCAAAGGCACAATCAGTTGGCCATGGTGTTTTCTTGTGTTACACTCAATCAAAGTAGAGCTGCTATAAGCCCCCGCTCGATTTGTTCTGATGAGCTCTTTTGTTAGCGATTTCTCAAGATTCATCAGTAGTGCTTTGTCAAACTTTAAGTAACTCATATAAATTGTAGTAGTTTTTTTAAGTTGTTTACAAATATATAAAAAACAATTGATATTGCTGTTGTTTTAATATTTTGATGCTTAAATTTTTATATTTACATTTGTCAATTATATTTATTGAGAATGAAAAAAGAGATTACAGAGAAAAAAAGGACTTATTATGCACTGTTTTTCCCAATCATCATTGTTTTAATGGTGTTTTTGGTATTTGTATTTGAGCAAGTAATGGAGTTAAACTTTAGTAAGGCAGGTGTTTACCCTCGCCGATGGTCTTCGCTCATCAATATTTTAAGCTCTCCGTTCATACACTCATCTTGGACACACCTTTTCAACAATTTGATCTCTTTTTTTGTATTGAGCACCTCTCTTTTCTTTTTCTACAAAGAGTTTGCTTCAAAAGCCCTCACACTGATATATCTACTTAGCGGTCTGTTATTGTGGGTAATTGGTCGTGAGTCTTACCACATCGGATTGAGCGGAGTGGTATATGGATTATCATTCTTTTTGGCTTTCAGCGGTTTGATTCGCCGTCACATCCCTCTGATTGCCCTATCACTCGTGGTGGTTTTTCTCTATGGAAACGGCGTGTGGCATCTATTCCCTTGGCAAGAAGCTGACCCAATCTCTTGGGAAGGGCATTTGTCAGGAGCGATATCAGGTGTTTTATTTGCCATTATTTTTAGAAAACAAGGACCGCAACGCCCAATTATCGAATGGGACAATGATGAACTTAGCGACGAGAGTGATGAAGATGCCTATTGGAATATTGATGATGAAATTAAACAAATAGATGAGTGAGATCTAAATAAAAAAAATCCCCCTTATGGAGGATTTTCAAATTTTATCTTTTAGATGTAGATTTCTTTTTGGCTTGAGGTTGGTCTTCTAAGCTACCGAGCATGGTCATTGCACATCGGAAACCGATATCATTTGCCGACTGATCTTGGTCTAAATAGCGACGTGTAGCAGGGTTGAGCCAGTAAGATCTATCTTTCCACGATCCACCTTTATATACGCGTGTCTTGTTGCTGATTTTTGGAGCCAAAACATCGGTTGGGTCTATTTGCGAGTTGTTGCGCAAAGCTCTCATTCCTTCAGGGTCAGTGTGCAATAGAAAATCTGTCGCTATAACACCACTTCCATCATTGTGCCCTCGAAAATCATCCTCTTTCAATACTGTTCGTGCCAATCTGCCCAAAGAATCTATTTGATAAGTCATTCTTCCATCTTCATCAGAAGTTTCAGCCAAATAGCTATAAGATTGATTGCCACGATAAGGATTGTAATCAGCCACTTCTTGGTGCGAAGTAGAGCGATACACATCCATTACCCATTCATTGACATTACCTGCCATATTGTAAAGCCCAAAGTCGTTGGGAGGGAAAGCGTCACCCGGTGCAGTAGTGGTATATCCATCATTCAACGCACCCGCTACACCCATCATATCACCCCTACCGCGTGCATAGTTTGCCATCATTTGTCCTTGTGTTTTGCCTTTTTTTGTTTCACGCAAACGATTTCCAGTCCAAGGATAGACTCTGCCTTCTGCTATCAAACCATTTTTACTTGCTTTTATACCATAAGCCGCAAACTCCCACTCAGCCTCTGTTGGTAAACGGAAGTTGGGAAACATCAAGCCATCACCCATTTGGGCTTTGCGAGGCCGTCC
This sequence comes from uncultured Paludibacter sp., assembly GCA_964345395.1. GTDB lineage: Bacteria > Bacteroidota > Bacteroidia > Bacteroidales > Paludibacteraceae > UPXZ01. Next base: position 19,111 of record CAYFRA010000022.1, read on the forward strand.
ATTGGCTCCCATCAAAGGTTTTGAACCTACTTCTGGATTGTAATTACGGTCTAACAAATATTTTTCTGTATTGAACACAAAGTTACGTACTATCAAATCGTGGTCTGCAACATCTTCGACATATGAAAAATCGGGTGGAGCTATCACACCAGCTTTCACAAGTACCAACTCATTCATACGGTCTGTTCGCCATTGACAATAATCCATCGCTTGCTCCCACGTTACACCCACTACAGGATAGTTATTGAAAGCAGGATGCGTATAATACCTGTCGTAATACGGTTCATTGTAGGTAAGGGGGTCATCCAACTTGTTGATTTTGGGCTGAGCATTTTGAACTAATTCAGGAGCAACTTCTCCAAACACTACATCCATCCAATGCGTATATTCGCGCCACATCAAATTACTCACTTCATATTCGTCCATATAAAAAGAACCAACCGAAACACGGCGTGGAATGTTGTTTCGCTGACCTGTAATATGGTCTGTGGTTTCACCCATAACAAATGTACCACCTTCGATCACTACCATACCTGCAGGAATTGTAGGTTTAAAGTTTTCTTGTGCTGCAAAACCAGCTGATGCATATCCACTTCCACCCGTAAAACGCTCGTTTTGATAAGTCCAGCCAGTGGCTGATGATGTTGTTGAGCCTCTTGGTGCAGGTGCCTGCCCCCTCGGGCTCGAACCTGTTGCACAAGATGTTATGCCCAAAATAAGCATAACTACAAGGACTAAACTTTGAATGCTTCTAAATGTCATAATTTTCGTTGTTTCATTAAGGATAGGACCTCAAAATAAATTTTGGTTGCTCTATAATAACTACTTTTATTGCTAAAACGTATATTTTAACGTTTTATTTTTGCAAATACAGTAAATAATCTTTCAAATATAGAACAATTTAGGAGAAATATTTTATGATTAGTTGAATAAATTCTCCATTTTAAACGCAAAATTAGAAACAAGCAATAATTTATGTATATCTTTGTCATTTCGTATTCACCTACTTCAGAAGTTTAAGTATAGATAAAGATAAATTTATCAAGTTTTTGATTTGCACATCATACTAAATATGGAAGAACAAAATTACACTACGGTTATAAAACCAAAAAACAAGCTATTAGAAGTCGATTTTAAAGAAATATGGAATTATCGAGATTTGCTGTCGATGTTTGTAAAACGTGACATCGTAACTCAATATAAGCAAACAATTTTAGGGCCACTTTGGTTTTTTGTTCAACCCGCACTAACTACAATCATGTATATGGTGGTGTTTGGTGGAATAGCAAAAATAAGCACTGATGGGCTACCACAACCTCTTTTCTACTTAGCAGGTATTGTTTTGTGGGGTTATTTTTCTGATTGTTTGAACAAAACATCCAATGTATTTATTACCAATCAAGCTATTTTTGGAAAAGTTTATTTTCCACGACTGATTGTTCCTCTTTCTACGGTCGTTTCAAACTTATTGCGAATGGGCATCCAGTTCTTGTTGTTTATTGCTGTTTATATTTACTTCGCTTGGTGGCAAGGTATAAGCATTTCTCCTAATATTTATGCTCTTTTATTTCCAATTCTTATCATTATGCTTGCTGGTTTGTCACTTGGCTTTGGAGTGATTATTTCATCTATGACAACCAAATATCGAGATTTGACCATTCTTTTCTCTTTCTTTGTGCAATTGTGGATGTATGCAACACCAGTTATCTATCCACTAAGCACCATAACCAACGAAAAATTAAGATTGATAATGTCTCTCAATCCACTAACCTCTATATTCGAAGCTTTCAAATATGGAATGTTAGGTGTTGGCGAATTTAGCTGGTTGGCTTTAGCCTACAGTTTTGTTTTTATGATGGTATTGATAGCCATTGGTGTGGTTATCTTTAATAAAGTTCAAAGAAGCTTTATGGATACGGTTTAGATCTTAAATTCATTTTTAAAAATCATAAAACCAGAGTTATATAGTGATAAATGCTATCTAACCGATTCCCTCATATTCAAAGCCATGGTCTTCTAATTCATTTTTGTCAAATATATTTCTACCATCAAGCACAAGAGGTGTTTTCATTGTCTTTTTTATCACTTTCCAGCTGGGAAGCCTAAACTCTTTCCATTCAGTCATCAATAAGAGAACATCGGCTTCATCTATGCAGTCGTAGATATCATTTGCATAATAGATGGAATATTGGCTTATAGGATCCCCTTTGTTCTCCAAATATTTCCAATAATTTTGTGTAGTGGGCATAGCAATGGGGTCGTAAGCTTTTACTTTGGCTCCCGCTTGAAACAGCTTTTTAATCACTTCAATAGCAGGCGCTTCACGAATATCGTCAGTGTTAGGCTTGAAAGATAAGCCCCAAATTGCAACTGTTTTGCCCTTCATGTTTTTTCCCCATCGTTTGAGCAATTTTCGATAAAGCACCTCTTTTTGTGTTTGATTCACACGTTCAACTGCCTGAAGCAATTGCAATTCATAACCTGCCTCACTACCGGTACGAATAAGTGCTTTTACATCTTTTGGAAAACAAGAACCTCCATAACCTGTTCCAGCATAAAGAAACTTACTCCCGATTCGACTATCAGTTCCTATCCCTTTACGCACCATATTGACATCTGCACCCACCAACTCACATAGGTTGGCAATATCATTCATAAAGCTAATACGGGTTGCCAACATCGCATTGGCGGCATATTTGGTCATTTCTGCCGAAGCGATATCCATAAATATCACACGAAAATTATTGATTAGAAAAGGACGATACAACTTTGTGAGCAACTGTTTGGCTTCTTCACTCTCAACCCCCACAACAACGCGATCGGGACTCATAAAGTCTTTGATTGCATCTCCCTCTTTCAGAAATTCAGGATTTGAAGCTACATCAAAATCAATTTTCACACCTCGATTATTGAGCTCATTTTTGATACTATCTCGTACTAAGTGCGAAGTCCCTACTGGAACCGTGCTTTTTGTAACCACCAATGTATAGTCGTTGATTTTCTCTCCTATTTGTTTTGCCACTTGGAGGACATACTGTAAATCAGCACTACCATCTTCATTTGGAGGTGTACCAACAGCAATAAACACAATTGCGGCATCCACCAAAGATTCCTCCAAGCTTGTAGTAAAATGAAGTCGCTTAGCTTCGCTATTGCGCTTGACCATATCTACAAGACCCGGCTCGTAGATAGGAATAACCCCTTTTTTTAGTCCTTCTATCTTTTGATTATCTATATCTACGCAAGTAACATTGACGCCCATTTCAGCAAAACAAGCACCCGATACCAAACCGACATAACCTGTTCCAATAATTGTGATGTTCATAATTGTAGTTTAATTTCTGATTCATTCACAAAGATAAGCAGAAGTTTTGAATATTTATTAGCAATGCTTTTTCAATTTTGAACGACAGAACATCAATTCACAATATTTTATTGCTTTTTTATCGATTTATGAGTTTATTCTTGTAACTTGCAGTTTATTTTAAAATGCTTTATCTAAAAGCATAAACCTTGATAGATTTAAAAGTGGATCAGACATAGTTTTTGATTTATATTTACATTGAGATAATGAGCCATTCTACAAACAACAAATACTGGGGTAAAGACTTTACACCTGCTTCTTATAAGAACTTATTAGAAACACTATTAAGAGCTAATTTTCTGTTTATTACTTTTGAGGAGTACTGTACCCACAAACCAGACAAAAAGCATATTATTCTACGTCACGATGTAGATTTATTACCTGCTCGCTCTCTCGTTTTGGCTGAAATAGAACACAAACTCGGCATTAAAGCAACTTATTATTTTCGCATTGTAGCTGAAAGCAATCAACCCAAATTCATACGAGAGATAGCAAAACTCGGTCACGAAATTGCGTATCATTACGAGGATTTAACAATGGCGAAAGGTGATGTAGATATTGCGTATAAAAACTACAAAGAAAATCTTGACTATTTTCGACAATACTATGACGTTAAAACCATATCGATGCACGGAAACCCTGCCAGTAAATATGACAATCGAAACATTTGGAAAACGTTTGACTACCACAAATTCAATATCATCGGAGAACCCTATTTTGACTTTATCAACAATGAGATAAACAGCTTAGAAGGCAATAAATTCTACTTTACTGACACAGGGCGAATGTGGGATGGCGATAAGTATAATGTTCGCGATAAAGCCTTTTCAAACTCTCACCATAAAAAAGCAAGTGTGCATACCACCCAGGAGTTAGCACATTTTCTATCCAATCACTCCAATGTTCATTCAGTAATGATAAACACTCACCCACAACGCTGGATTGACAACAACTTTGCTTGGTGGAAAGAGTATGTCTTACAAACTTTGAAAAATATCATCAAGGCAGTCATTGTCAAAAGAAACAAGTAGAATCATTACTTAAACCACAAATTTTTGATCATATAACACCTTATCTCATAGCTATACTTTTAGTAAGCAAGTAACCCTGCGTATATTTTTCTTACTTTAAAAGCCAAAAATGGCTAACAACTTGCTGACTTCCATAAGTCCCCACTTATTTATTATTAAAAACAAAATTGCAAGTTTGAAAATAAATATTGCTTAAATATTTATTTAACTATTTATACTCTCTGAAAATAAAAAATTATACTATTTTTGTACTAAAATCAAATAGCAATCTATTTTTTATAAAAACTAATTAAAAACTTAAAATCTATGACAAAAAAGCTCAGATTACTGTTAGTGACATTTATTTTAATGTTCGCTACAGCTATGCAAGCTCAGGTTACAACGTCGAGTATGAGCGGACGTGTATCTGATGTAGATGGCCCTGTAATTGGTGCTAGTGTAGTTGCTACGC
>CAYFRA010000023.1:0-15607 GCA_964345395.1 uncultured Paludibacter sp.
CGTCACACCTATCAATATCTATATCAAGATGATATGGGATATAACTTTATGAATACCGAAACATATGAACAGGCCCCAATCGCTAAAGAGTTGGTTACAGGCGTTGATTTTCTAAAAGAGGGTATGGAGGTTGATGTAATTATTCATGCAGAGTCTGAAAGGGTATTGTATGCAGAGCTTCCGCTTCACGTCAATTTGTTGGTAACATACACAGAACCCGGTCTGAAGGGCGACACTGCTACCAACGCAATGAAGCCAGCCACCTTGGAAACTGGCGTAGAAGTGCGTGTACCACTATTTATCAATGAGGGCGAAGTGATTCGTGTGGATACGCGTGATGGTTCTTATGTTGAGCGAGTAAAACAATAACTTGTAAATATATTTATAAAAAAAGAGCTTGTTCCAATTTTAGACAAGCTCTTTTTTTAATATCACTCTGCTATTATCTAATTTCAATTGCACGAGGTGGTTTTGGTTTTGCTTCCTCCTTCTTAGGAATAGAAACAATCAAGATACCATTTTCATAGTTGGCATCAATGCGCTCACTATCGGCAGTTTGCGGCAGATTGAAAGAGCGACAGAATGATTGATAACTGAACTCACGCTTGGTGTAGTGTTCACTCTCATTGGTAGCTTCCGCACTCTCTTCTCTCTCCGAAGATATGCTTAAAGTGTCGTTGTGTACCTCTACTTTGAAATCATTTTTATCAAAGCCGGGCACAGCCAACTCAATTGCAAAACGTTCGTCATTCTCTTTCACATTCACAGCTGGTAAGGTTGTGTTTGTTTTGGAATAGTTTTTTGCACTCCAATCAAAAAAATCATTGTCTAAAAAACGGTCAATCAATGGATTGCCAGTAAATCTTACTAATGTCATAATTTTTCCTTTCTAAATATTTTATTTGTTATTAATTTTTATAATTGCTTTCACGCTTATATAGGCAAATAGAATACCAGAAGAAAAATAAGACAATTTGACAGCTTTAATCTTAATAGCAGTGTTAAAAGGCGAATTGAGATCACTTAAACAAAGATCAAGATATGTCAAAATGTCAGCAATCTCATAATTCATAGTTTTAATATTCAAAGCTACTTCCACCCACAAACTCTCTTAGAAGTGATGTTGGTGGAATTTCGTGATCTTCGATAGCAATGAAATAACGAAGAAAACGCAACAATCGGTGTGTTTCTGTATATTCATCGCAGTATTTAGGCACTTGTTCTAAAATAGGGATTACGTGTCGCTTCAACACAGCAAGTTCAAACGTGAGGGCTGAATTGAACATCACATCAGCCTCTTCTTGGAACGGAAAAATCCATTTATCCTCCCCACTCCTTACACTTGACCAGCGTGAAATGGTATCACGTGCCGAATATCCGCGATAATGATAATCTCTGATGATGCGTCTGAGCAATCGAACATCAGAGGTGGGAATCCAATTGTGTTCGTCAATAGAAATTGTAGTAAGGGCAGAAACGTATATTTTAAAAAGCAGCTTTTCTTCCAAGCCTTTTGTCAACTCGGGATTGAGTGCATGGATACCTTCTAATATTAAAAGTGTGTCATCTTCCAATTTTAATTTGTCTCCTTTGAACATTCTTTCTCCTTTTTCAAAGCTATAAAAAGGAAGCTCTATCTCCTCCCCAGCAATGAGCTGCTCCATTTGTTGATGAAAAAAATCCAAATCGAGTGCGTACAAAGTTTCATAATCATAATCTCCATTTTCATCTTTCGGTGTCATCGTGCGATCGACAAAATAGTTGTCTAACGACAGCATAGCCGGTTTTCTACCACTCACCAACAACTGAATCATCAATCGTTTGCTAAATGTGGTTTTGCCCGAAGATGAGGGTCCTGAAATTAAAATCACTTTGGTATCAGGCCGCTCATCAATCATATCGGCTATATGAGCCACTTTCTTTTCGTGTAGAGCCTCTGCTATTTTTATCAAATTAAAGATTTGATTATTTTCAGACAACATATTGAAATCACCTACACTTCTAAGTCCCATCAACTTATTCCAACTCAAATTCTCTTTGAAAATATCAAACATCATAGGCTGATCAACCATATCTTCCAATACTATGGGGTTTTCACGGTTTGGAATGCGAAGAAACATACCGTCATAAAAGGGCATCAAATCAAAAACATTGAGATAGTCGGTTGAAGGCAAAAGAATGCTGGTATAATAATCTATGTAGTCGCCCATACGATAATAACGCAAATAAGGCTCACCTAAACTATCAAATAGCGAATCTTTTGAGCTTTTATTATTGCCATTTTTAAACAGCAATTTCACTTTCTCAGTGCGTTTCTCTTCGCAAACAATAGGCTCAGCTGCATCAATAATATCTTGCATTTTGGCTTTGATTGACTCTACCACTTTGGGCGTAATGGCTTCGCCTAAGTTTTCGAGTTGGCAGTAATAACCCTTTGATATGGGGTGTTCGATTCGCACAATGGCTTGCGGATACAAGACGTGAACAGCCTTAGAAAGCACCATCGAAAGCGTACGCACATAGACACGCATACCCGACGGGCAACTGGTGTCGATAAATTCAATATCTTTAGGTTTGTAAACTAAAAAATTCAAATCTTCTACTTTATAATTGACACGTGCAGCTACAACCTGATAACCAAGCTGTATATTTAACGAATGATAAATCTCCAACAAGGAGGTGCCAATGGGAAATGTGTGATAATCTTGTGTGTTTTTACAATAAATAACAACGTCTTTGTTAGTCATATTTTTATCTATTTTTGTTTAATTGTTTACTAATTTTCTCAATCGCATTTTCAATTGATTTATCGGGTTCGATGATATTATATTCACCCCAAAAATCGGGATCGGCAAAACCTGATGCCTCATTTTGGATAATTACCGCTGGTGTTATTCTATCTTTTGTTTTGAACTCTTTTCTACTGGTTTTGTCAGACCAATCGGTAGTAGCCATCTCAATGGAGGTGCGATAATGGGAGTTAAACAACTTCCTTTTCCATATCACTTTCAAATCCAACTCAATACGGCTATAAGAGTAATACCACACATCATCTACTAAAAGGTAATCGACCACATAATGAGCCTTGGTGGTCTCTACTCTTGCGTGATATGGTTTTCTTTTGAGAAAAATAGCGGTAGCTTCTCGATTATTTGTTAAGTCCAAATCAAATTCAGTTTTGACAAGAGCAAAATTCTCAGCATCAATGTAAAGCCTACCATAATAGAGCGGAATTTCTATATGCGATTGCGGCTCAAAACCTATCACATAAACATAGCGATCTTGGATAAAGTCAGTTTTTATAAAGTGATATTGGTATGATTCAAATGGCTTTTCGGTAAAAATATATTCAGGATATTTCATCACATCCAAATATATAGAGTTGTAAGGGCCTCCCATCAGTTTGAAAACCAAAGTGTCTAATCGGTTGAAGTCTGTGTTTTTTCTCGATTTATATAACGAAGCCAAGTCTTGAAAACCACTTGAATATGAACGTTTATAAATATCGACAATCGCCTCAGCCAAAGAAACATTTCGATTTCGATTTTTTATTGTTTCACGATAGAAAGCTGTCATAGTTATCTCCTTATTGCTGTAATTTGAACTACGTGCATCAAACATTTTCTTAATGATTAGCTCTGGATCTTTGGTTACAACAGTCAGGTCGGGCAGCATTAATGAAGAGGCTTTTAGAACAAATCTATTTCCTCGCTCTTGTAACGATGCTATTGGCAACAGCAAGTTTTGATATCCCAAAAATGAGATAATAAGGTTTTTATTTCGAAGTTCTACAGGTACTTTTAGCAAAAATTCGCCATCAGCGTTGCTCACTGTCGATACTTTACTGTTTTTGATTGAGATAGAAGCATAGGCTAAAGGTTCTGATTGTTCATTCAAGACCTTACCTGAAAATGATAAATAGCTTGTATCTTTTGATAGCAATTCTTGATGGTTATTTGCTTTCAATACAATTGTTCCGATATTAGATAAAAATATCAATATCAAAAGTCGTGAATACAGTTTTAATTCTGATGCATATCTTGTTGTTTTCATTACGCTTAGGTATTAAGTTTTCATATGCAGATTAATTATGCCTTAAAGATATAAATAATCTATACAAGTACAATATCTATCAAATATTATTAACAAAATTAGAATTAATCCCAAATTTTGTACATCACCTCAACTGACTTTAATGAGATAAATCCTGGAACGTGCAATTTAAAAAACTCTAAAAAATGATCTAAAGTTACCGCTCGTTGCTTTTGTGTAAGTTTTAACTCATCCATATGATCAAAGTCTAAAAGCATCAGTGCTTTGAAATTTTTTGCAGCCTCATTTTCAATATAATGTAAGTGATAGGGGCGTTTATCTACAAAAACTCCATTCAGCAAATCAAAACATACATCACTACCGTTATCAAACAATTCGGGCGTAAATCCCATCTGTTTTGCTAATCCTGATAAAAAAACAAGATGAAAATTCCCCAATCCTACCTGACACTTATCCAATTGGCAAATGGCCTGTTCCAAATAGAGGAATAAATCTTCGTCTTTAGCTGGATGTGATAAGACTTTATTCATCATTTCAGCCATAAAAAGAGCTAAGGAGGTCTTTATTGGGTCGTAAGGGATGTGGTCAAAAGCCACCGCTACGCGTAGCTCTTTGATATATTGTATCTCTTTGTTGGGGTTGTAGTTCAAATCAATTTCGACAATGGATAAAACCTGCAAAAGAGCTGATCTTAATTTGGATTTTTTGCTATTCATGCCTTTCACCACGAACGACATTCTCCCAAACTCTTGTGTATAAACAGCCACAATGCTTGCATTGTCAGCATACTTTATCCTATTGAGCACTACCCCTTTCGTTTTAACCAACATATTCACAAATTCAAGATTGAATGCAAATATAGTCAAATTTAGACAATTATATCTACCATATCTCAAGTAGCAAAACCAAGAACTTATGAAAATTCACCAACTATAATCAAGTTACTCTCAATTGAAAAAAGAGTGTTTTCAAGTTTTTTAATCCGTTAGCACAAATTATTTCAGTAACTTTGCCAATTATATTTACATTTATTAATTGATACTGTAAAGCTATTTATTTCATATTTTTTTATCAAACATTACCAATCGAAAACAGCTTATATGCACAAAGATACAGATAGAATCAACAACTTTCACCAATTTAGCAATCCCGCTTTTGAAACGATAAACAAATTAGCAAAAGAGCGAACTCCGTTTCTATTCCTTATCAATTTTAATAAAGACGATATTCGGGTATTTCCGCTACCTGTTGATACGAATCAGGTGTTTTTTGACTTTCCCAATATGTCAAACAGCCATAAAAATGCAGATAACAGCGTGATTAATTGACTGTAGAAGAGAATAATTTTGAGACATATCTAAGTCAGTTTCAGATGATTCAAAATGAAATTAAAAAGGGGAATATCACACAAATAAATTTGACGCAAGCTACATCTATAATACCCAATCAACCGCTACAAGAGATTTACAAAGCCTCTTCAGCTAAATACAAACTCTACTTACCCAATCATTTTGTGGTTTTTTCGCCCGAAACATTTATTCAAATCCAAAATAATGTTTTGATTAGCAAACCTATGAAAGGCACTATTGATGCCTCGATTAAAAATGCTCAAAGCCTACTGCTCAATAGCAAAAAGGAGCAAGATGAACATCATAAAGTTATCGAAATGGTGAAAGAGGAACTTGGCACTGTATCTGCCGATGTGTGGGTGGAGAGGTACAGATATATCAGTGAAATAAGATCAAATAACAGAGAACTCTTTCAGGTAAGCAGTGATGTGCATGCTACATTGGATGAAAACTGGCACGAACATTTGGGTGAGATTTTGGATAAGCTATTGCCCGCATCCTCCATTTGTGGAATCCCTAAGGCTCAAGCCATTGACGTAATCCATAAAACCGAAAATTACAATAGGGGTTTCTATACTGGTGTAATGGGTGTTTTTGATGGGCACTCTGTGGACTCTGCCGTAATGATTCGTTTTATTGAAAAAATTGAAAATCAATACTTTTATAAAAGTGGAGGAGGAATAACCGCTTTGAGCAGTGCAAAAGATGAGTATCAAGAGTTATTAAATAAAATATATGTGCCAATTCATTGAGTCAATCCGAGTGGAAAATGGAGAAGTGATGGCTTTACCTTTTCATCAGAAAAGGGTGAATGCAACTTTCCAACACTTTTTCCCAAAATCGAAAACAATCTCCTTACAAAAAATTATTGAACAGGAGCAAATTCCACAAGATAGTTTATACAAACTTCGAATAGTCTATAGCTCGAAACTGAAATCTATTGAGTTTCAAAACTATACAATACCACTGTTTCGTAAAATTCAGTTGATTGAGATTCCTTCTGATTTTGATTATAATTTCAAAAGTACCAAAAGAGAGCTGTTTGATCAGGTTTCAAAGCAAATAGAACATGACACATTGGTTATTTTGATAAAAAACGGCTTGATTACTGACTCCACTTTTAGCAATTTGGTTTTTGAAAAATCTGGTGAACTATATACTCCAAGTAAACCTCTGTTAGCTGGCACAATGCTGCAGCAGCTTTTGAAAGAAAAGAGGATCAAATCAATCCCGATACAACTCGCTGATTTTGAATCTTTTGAAGTCATCTATCCCATCAACGCAATGAATCCGTTGGGACAATTTGAGGGAATAAAAATATAAATTCAACCAAACAACTTATTCTCGATATTTTTGATGGGGTTTATTTTTAAAGGTTTTTCACCCTCGTGATGAGCAAAGCAAGAGTAAATTTCGTGATTTTAGCTTATTGCCCATCATAAAAATTTTCTGTGTTCCTATTTTTTCAAATACTTCTTCCATTCCCTACGATTGCCGTTGAATGTATTAACATCGACCAAACCGTCTGAAAACCCATACCTTCCACGATGCGAATGTTGCCAAAACTGCCATTTGTCGCCTACGCCAGGTTTTTTCCTTAATGAGCAAATCCACAAATCTCGCTCATCAAAATTTCCTTCAATATATTTGCTATACCCATTCTCGTTGGTGTAAATCATCACTTCTTTGCCTGTTGCGTTTTCAACAGCTACGATAAATTCTCGTATGCGACTTACGATAGAGTCTTTGTGTATTCCAACTGGATTCCCCCAATCCTCAACATCCAAAACCAAAGGCAAATCCAATTTTTTATGCTTAATTTTATTCAAGAAATTTTTTGCCTGTGAACTTCCCGATTTATTGAAACGAAAAAAGTGATAAGCACCAAAAGGAATACCGTTATCCTTGGCACCTTTATAGTAGATTTCAAAACTTTGGTCGATAAAACTCTCGCCTTCTGTAGCTTTGGCAAAGACAAAATCTATTTGTTTCTCTTTTACTTTAGCAAAATCTACCTTGCCTACGTGGTTGGAGATATCAATGCCGGTGATGGGGTAGTGATTTTTGTCTATTTGTACTCCCACATAACGTGCTTTTAGCTTTGGATAGAGAATTACCAAAGATATAATAGACAATAAAAACAGTAGAAAGACTGTAATTAAAACTCTTCTGAAACTTGTTTTCATTATCTTGGATATTTTTTATTTAATTCTTTATATTTACTTCTCTTCTTTTTTCATCGGGAATAAAACACAAAACTCTATTCCTTTTGTTATCGTTTTTTCTTGAAAAACTGTTTGATAATCATCGAACACTGCTCTTCTAAAACCCCACCTAACAATTCTGTTTTAGGATGTAAAGCATCAGGAGCAAATTGAGCAAAACCTCTTTTTTCATCACTTGCACCATATACAATTCGCCCTACCTGCGACCACGCCAAAGCTCCTGCACACATCACACAAGGTTCGAGTGTGACATAAAGGGTGCAATCTTTCAAGTATTTCCCTCCTAAATAATCGGCACCGGCAGTGATGGCTTGCATTTCGGCGTGAGCTGTTACGTCATTCAGCGTTTCAGTGAGGTTGTGTGCTCTCGCTATAATTCGTTCACCGCACACAAGCACTGCACCCACAGGCACCTCATCACGCTCAAAAGCCTTTTCGGCTTCAAGCAATGCTTGACGCATATAGTTTTCATCGTTATTTGAGAGATAGTCCATTGTGAGTTAAAAGTTAAAAGTCTAAAGTTAGTCCCACCAACATCCCAAAAGGAGAGGATTTTAATCGTGCGGTAAGAAAATTTCTGCCGCAAAATTCAAAATCTCTCTTTGATGGGCTTGAACAGTAACACTACACCTCTTCTTCTACAACCAAATTATCAATGATAAAGTTTTGGCGTTCGGATGTGTTTTTACCCATATAGAAAGAGAGTAAATCGGCTACGGCATCTTCTTTACGAAGTTTTACTTTTTCCAATCGGATGTTTTTACCTATAAAATGCTTAAACTCATCAGGCGAAATCTCACCAAGTCCTTTGAATCGGGTAATTTCTGGATTTGGACCTAAATCGTTGATGGCAGCAATTCGTTCTTCATCCGAATAGCAATAGCGTGTTTCTTTCTTGTTTCTCACCCTAAATAGCGGTGTTTGTAGGATATAAACGTGCCCTTTTTTTACTAAATCAGGGAAAAACTGTAAGAAAAACGTAAGTAACAGCAAGCGTATGTGCATTCCGTCCACGTCGGCATCTGTAGCCACTATCACTTTGTTGTAGCGTAATCCTTCCAAGCCTTCTTCGATATTGAGAGCAGCTTGCAGCAGGTTGAACTCTTCGTTTTCATACACTACTTTTTTGGTTGAGCCGTAGCTATTGAAGGGTTTGCCTCGTAAGCTAAACACGGCTTGTGTGTTCACATTGCGACTTTTAGTGATACTTCCGCTTGCAGAATCTCCCTCAGTTATGAAAATAGCAGACTCTTGCATCAACGCATTTTTTTCTTCATCTTTCACCCGTGTATCGTTGAAGTGAAAACGACAATCGCGTAATTTTTTGTTATGCAAACTCACTTTTTTAGCACGCTCACGTGCCAATTTTGTAACTCCTGCTATTGCTTTACGTTCCTTTTCAGAATCTTGAATTTTTTTCATCAACACCTCTACCGTATCAGGATGCTTGTGCAAGTAGTTATCCAACTCCACTTTGATAAAGTCATTGACAAACTTATTGACCGTAACGCCATCTTTTGAGACGTGGCTCGAACCCAATTTTGTTTTGGTTTGACTTTCAAAAACGGGCTCTTCAATTCCTACAGCAATAGCCGCTACAATCCCATTTCGGATATCGGAAAGTTCCATATTTTTGTTGTAAAACTCTTTGATGGTTCGCCCAATCGACTCGCGAAAAGCACTTTGATGTGTGCCTCCGTGAGTGGTATGTTGCCCATTTACAAAAGAGTAATACTCCTCGCCATATTGGTCGATGTGTGTTATTGCTATTTCAATATCATCTCCTTTCAGATGAATAATTGGATAGAGTGCATCGGCTGTTAAGTTTTCATCCAACAGATCGGTCAATCCATTTTTTGAAAGAAATTTTTGTCCATTAAAGTTGAGGGTCAATCCTGTATTGAGATAAGAATAGTTACGCAACATTGTTTCCACAAACTCAAAATTGTAGGTATAATTTGGAAACAGTGTCAAATCGGGATGAAAGCGAATTTCTGTTCCAGTTTGACGTTTTGGATTTTCAACTTCTTCTTCTCGTAGCAAAACCCCTCTTTCAAAAAATGCTCTACGTCCTTTTCCTTCGCGGTAACTTTCTACCACAAAATCAGTCGAAAGAGCATTGACTGCTTTTGTACCAACACCATTTAATCCTACCGATTTTTTAAAAGCTTGAGAATCAAACTTACCACCTGTATTCATTACGGACACGGCACGCACCATACTGTCTAATGGTATTCCACGTCCAAAATCACGCACTGAAACAATGCCATCTTCATCAATAGAGACATCAATAGATTTTCCAAAACCCATTCTATACTCATCGATGGAGTTGTCTAAAACCTCCTTCAACAGCACATATATTCCATCATCGCTATGTGTGCCATCGCCTAATTTTCCAATATACATCCCCGGACGGCGACGAACGTGTTCCAATCCCTCTAAGGTTACAATGTTATCATCACCGTATTTTACATCCTCATTTACATTCTTCAATTCTTCCATATTTCTTCTCTTTGTTCTCTTTTTATATTTTAATTGGCACTATTTAGTTTAGAATTTTGTGCGTCAAAAACTATTTTTCACCTAAAAACACATTTAGTTCTTTGTGCAAAAATTTGAATTCTTGCAAAAATAGCATTATTATTTTTACTTTTAAAAAATTATTTGGTTAACCACGCTTCTGGATTGAGCAAGTTGCGTCCGCTATATATCTGAAACTCCATTTCTGCTTGGTTGGCATTGTTGGTATGAATTTTACCCAAGGCTTGCTTAGTAGCAACCTTATCGCCTTCTCGCACATAGACCGTTGAAAGATTGGCATAAACCGTGCGATACGTACCGTGTTGAACAATGACTGCATTTCCACTCCCGCGAACACTAAACACCGCTCCTACTACACCTTCAAACACGGCTCTGGCATCTGTGCCATTGGGTGAGCGAAAATAAGTTCCCTTGTTATCTACTTGCACATATTTCCACTCGGAGTGATTGTGTATCCCAAAACGACCACTGATGACTCCTGTAGCTACTGGCCACGGTAATCTTCCTTTATTGCCGGCAAAATTATTGCTAATCAGTTTCTCTTCCTTTGCTATAGTCGATACCGGTGCAGGAGCAGCCGTTTTTGTTTCTGTCGTCTTTTCAGTTTTTGCAACTATTTTTTTATCTTCTGTTTTCGACTTGGCAATCTCTGTCGATTTTCGTTTTTCCTCTTCCGCTTTGCGTTTGGCTTCAGCTTCAGCACGTAGTCGTGCTTCTTCCATTCTTTTTCGCTCTTCCGCTTTTCTAATCTCCTCTTCTATCTTTTGCTGAATTGTCCTATTGATTTGTGCCTTCTTATTTTGATATGTTTGATACTCATTTAAAAGTTTTTTCTCTTTCGTTTGCAAGTTTGCCAAAAGGCGTTGCTCATTTTTTTGATTTTGTAAAATCACCAAAGACTCACTCTCTATCCCTTTCAAAGCATCTTCCTTAGACGCCCTGTGACTATTCAAACTATCAGCTTTCTCAACTATTTCTGTTTTCAGTTTGTCAATCATTTTCACTTGGTCTTTTCTGTAATTGGCAAATCGCTGCAGATACCGCAATCGCCTAACTGACTGCTCAAAGGTTTTTGATGATAAAACAAACATCATTTTAGAATATTCACTGCGGCTTATTTGAGTTTTCTGCACCAAACGGGCATAATCCTCCTTTTGTTTTTGTAGTTTTTTCTCTAATTCTATTCGCTCAGCCGTTAACTTAGCTATTTCTCGATCCAAAGCTTCTAATTCTTGCTTATAATTATCTATCAAGCTTTTGCGTTCAGACAGGTTTCGTTGCAATATAGTTAATCTACCAAGTGCCGATTTTTCTTCCTTTTGAGCAGTTTGCAATAAACTGTTGGTCTCTTTTATGCGTTGCTCAATCTCCAAACGTTGCTTTTTGAGTTGCTCCACAGTTTGAGCTTTAACTGAGAAATGCCCAAACAACATAAATAGCGTAAACAAAAGTATAAATCGATGCCTTTGCATAATGTCAATTACTTTTTAAATAGTGATTGAATATCCTTTTTAGTATATCGCGACAAGTCGGCCGCACTCATTGAGAAATCTTTATTGAATAATATTTCATCTATTTTGAATAAAAAAGATGAGATACTCTTTTTATCGTTCACCTTAATATCGATATTTTCAGGAAAAAGTTCTCCATCAAATATTTTGAAATTTTTGTAAGCTGTATTCATTTCCGCATTGCCATCTGCTGTTGATATGAATACACCATTTATTCGCGAATAGTTCAAATCTAATCCCACTTCTTGCACGATATTATAATTATGAAGTGAAAGGATATCACGTTTTTTGTCCTTCCAAATAAAATCATCAGCAGCGATCAGTTTTTTGCCTGGAACAAACATTCTATTGGATAGCAAAGCTTGAATCCCATAAAAATCAACTACCAAACCGATATTTTTATTCAGTATGCCGTAGTTGCTTTCATAATATGCACGGTTAGTTTTGTCCAACACAATAATCCGTTCGGGTGTCATCTCTACTTTGAACAGCTCAATCCCCATAAAAGGCTGAATCGAAATATGAATAGCCGAGTCGCTCACCATTTTGCAAGTAGCCCCCACATTGAGCTGCCGTCCTTTGAAATCAATATCAACCGACATTTTTCGCACAAAAGCTTTAGAGAAAGCTGGTTGCACCTGCTGCACTTTCTCTATGGCAGCGATAGCAGTCATATTGCTTGTGTTCATCTCATTGGTGTGATCAGCTTTTGTATTTTTACCGGTATATTTTGCAGATTTACAGGCAGAAATACTGATTAGTAAAATCAGCACAAATATTGTTTTATAAAAAAAATCTTTTCTCATCATTCTAAAATAAAATATAGCTCTTAATTTCCGTTGTATTTCTCAATTTTTAGACGAATCTCTTCATTTTCTTCATCTAAACTAAAAGCTTTTTTCCACATCTCCATCGCTTTTGATTGCATATCTAATGCTAAATAGATATCACCACAATGATCATACAATACCTGAGACTCCTCCTCCTTATCCATATGCTCCAAAGCTTTCTCAATATAAATTTTGGCTAAAGTAAAATTTCCTTGTTTATAAAATATCCACGCATATGTATCTAAATATGTACTATTTGTCGGTTCAGCCTCCACCGTTTTGCTACTCAAATTTTCGGCCTTGAGCAAATCTTGATTAGTTTCTGAAAGATAATAAGCGTAATTATTCATCACATATATATTGTTTGGATTGAGCTGCAGTGCCGATTCATAACTGAAAAAGCTCTGTTCTTTATCCTCCAACTTATAGTATATATCCCCCATTAGAGTATAAAAATCGCTCAATAGTGCTGGCGTAACTTTATCACTTAATCTTTCTATTGCCAATTTATTATTTTCAATAGCCTCTTCATATTTATCATTTTGATAAAGAGCAATGGAGCGATAATAATAAAGCGTAGCATTATCGGGCACTTCGTCTATCCCACGCGAAGTAAGTTTGATGATTTCATCGTTATTTTCTTGTTTTAGTAAAATGCGTAATGCTGCATTCCAAAAGTCATCATTCTTAGAGTTGATATTGATACCACTTTGCAACACTTCGATGGCTTCGTCATAAGACTTATTTTGCTCCAAAAAGAAACTATAAAACCCATAAACCTCCTCGCTGAGTGGATACATATCTACCAAAGTTTTGAAAAGTTCGTTGGCGTTATCGTATGAAGTAGAATCAGTACGAGAACTACTCAAATAGCGTCCTAAAACCTCCAATTTGGTCTCCACTTCCAATTCAGGATTTTGAATTGCGTTATAAATAGCATCGTTTGCCTTTTTCTTTTCGCCCCTGTCTGTATAATACTGAAAAAGCGAAACATAAACAAATGGATTTTCAGGGTCGTCTTTCAGCACTCGTTGAAACTGCTTGAAGGCTTGTTTGCTTTTATTAATATTCATATATACATCGCCCAAAAGCACACGATACCAACTAACCTTTGGATAAGTTTCTACCAAATTCTCAAGCTCTTTGACAGCTTTTGATGTTTCATCAAGTTTAGCATAATATCTGAATTTTTGCAAACTCAATTCCTGATTCACCCCTGCATACACCTCCAACATATTGAGAGCATCAATTGCTTTTTTGTACTCTTCGGACTGCTCGTAAAGTTGAGCCAAAAGTCGGTACACCTCTTCACGATACGGGAAACTCTTTTTTAATAAAAGGGTTTGCTCGATAGCTTTCTCTGTTTTTTCCTGATCTATTAAAATTGAAATATATGAAACTTGATATAGCCAATTTGAACTATCTGAAGCTGCCGCTTTGGCATATGCATTTTCTGCTTCGTTCAATCTATCAGAAAGCCTATATATATCGGCTAATTCATACTGCACTACCGCCTTCGTTGAGTCTAAATTGACACACATCTGCAAGGCATCATAATAGGCATCAAATTTTTGCTGATTGCGATAATCCAAAGCTTTGAAAAAATAATAATCAAATAGAGCTTTATCCGATTTTTCTATTCTATCAATCTTTTTGGATATATCATCAGCCCAAACTTTTGTCGAAGTAAATAACAACAGCAGTGCTATAATTGAGATATTTAATGTTTTATTCTTATGCATAATTTAATCTTTACCCGAATGACCAAAACCACCCTCTCCCCTATCCGTACTACTCAACTCACCAACCTCTATCCATTCTGCCTTTTCGTGTTTGGCAATTATCATTTGGCAAATGCGCTCGCCATCATTGATTACAAATGGCTCTTTAGATAAATTGATCAAAATAACATTGATTTCCCCTCTATAATCTGCATCAATTGTGCCTGGCGAATTGAGCACCGTGATACCATTTTTGATTGCCAAACCGCTTCGTGGTCTTATTTGTGCTTCATAGCCTTCCGGAAGCTCGATAAACAAACCTGTAGGTATCAATTTCCGTTCCAAGCTAGCTAATTCTATCGGGCTATCAATATTAGCACGCAAATCAAGCCCCGCCGAAAGTGAAGTAGCATACTGAGGCAAAGCGTGTTTTGACTTGTTGATTATTTTTATTTGCATTTTGATTCTAATTTATTTTTCTAAAAATGAGCTTAATAGACTGCATTATACCTATACGATCACTAAGCTACAAAGTTAAAAAATTATTTGTACAAATATGAAAATGGCAGTGGATATTTTTTTTACACAACATTTCTATTAGATTTTCTCATATTTCACTTGAGATAAACAAGTTTTTTATAATCTAAAAACGGGATAATTGGTAGTTTAAAATATCTGCTGAGAGGAAGCATTCATTTTGGATAAGCTCTATTTCCGATCTTCTTTGGATTCGATATTGGGCAACAGAGCTGTAACAACTCCCAATAGCGGTAAATAAGCTGTTATCCTAAATACAAATTGAATATCTCTAACATCAGCTACCCAACCCCACAAAGCAGAAGCTAAGCCACCCATTCCAAAAGCCAAACCAAAAAATAGCCCTGCAATCACACCAATTTTATCGGGCATCAAATCGGTGGCATAAACCAAGATTGCTGAAAAAGCTGACGACAAAATAAAGCCAGCCAAAACTGCCATCAGAATGGTCATTGACAAACCTACATGAGGTAAAATTAATGAGAAAGGAGCAGTTCCAAGTATCGAAAACCAAATTACATATTTTCTGCCATATCTATCGCCTACCGGTCCTCCGATTAAGGTGCCAGCTGCTACGGCAAACATAAATGCAAAAAAGAAAAATTGTGCAGACTTTATACTCAAACCAAACTTATCAATAGTGAAAAAAGTAAAATAGTTGATTATGCTTGACAGATAGAAATATTTCGAAAATATTAGCACAAACAATATACCCAATGTAAACCATATTTGATTTTTACTGAGGTGATGTGATACTATTGAGCTGTTTTTTATCTTTCCATTCTTATCTCTTATGTAGTTCAATTGTATTTTGTACCATTTACCTACAAAATAAAGAAT
>CAYFRA010000023.1:15707-23905 GCA_964345395.1 uncultured Paludibacter sp.
ACGATTACTTTGGGTTTGTCTATCTCTCTGCTTAGATTTGAAACATGCATTTGTAGCGGTTCTTTCTTTGATTGAACTTGCAAAAGTGTAGCATTTGTCTCATTTTTCAACACGTAAACTTTATTTTTAAGATGAATTAGTAGGAATTAATTTTATTAAAATGACAGGTAATATATTTCTTTTTATTAAATTTGTTGCATCGACAGTTTATTATGTTCAATTCTAAAACCACAAAGCTATGAAATTCATTTTCAAAGTATTCAAATATCTTTTCTTGCTTATCATAATTCTTATTCTTTTAGGTTTAACCACAGTATTTGTAGGTCACAAATTTTTATTTCCAGTCCCTTTTAGCTCTGAGACGAGTTTAGCTCCTATTCAAGAAGATGGTTTTTGTTTTGGTGTGGAGTGCCAAGCTAAATTTGAAAATGCTGAAGAATTTATACCCGAATTTGCCAAACAAGTTAAAATACACAATCAAATAGCTGCTGACCTGTGGCCCAACAACAGCTTGGTAAATTTGCACGCTGTGGTGCAAAGTATAGAAAAAAAGACGGCTTGGCATATTACACCGCAAGGAGAAATTTCGCTTTTAAGCAAAGCTGAACTGAAAGCTTTAGTGCCTGCAAGAACTCCCTACGATACTGGTTTTATTGCTTTTGAAAACGACAGCATCAAAGGAGTATATTTAGCCATTTCAGAGAAAGGAGTGAAAAATGTCTCTATTTATGAAAAATACCAATATCTCGGTACTTACGATCTCTTTTTAACCTATTCACACGAAATGTTTCACATAGCTGAACAAGACACAAAATGGAGCTCACCCGATGAAATATTTAATCGTGGCAGGGATGAACGTTATGATGATGTGGAGGCTCGAATCATACGCAATCAACTGTTTAACAAAGTGTTGAAAGCTGTATCTGCTATAGACAATGAAACAAGAGACACACTTACAAGGCAAGTTCTAACTATCTATGAAGATTATAAGAAAAATTTTGCAGAAGATTATAAAAGCTCCATCTATTTTGACCGAATTGAAGGTACAGCACATTATTATGAGTTGTTAAGCAGCTTATATGCAGCCTACCCTGAGCAAGTATATTCAGCTGAAACCTTAGATCAAGCACTAACAGTTTTAGCAAGAAATATAGATCGTTATCAAAGCTTAGGATTGGTTAGCTCTGGCTACCAAATTGGTGCGTGGGTCTGTATATTGTTAGATAAATGGAATAGTGATAATCCAGATAAATGGAAAGATGAAATTATAAAGAATGGAAACACTACCCCATTGAGTATATTAGCCGAAGGTTTTGGGGACTTTGAGTTAGCTACAGTCGAAAAAATTGATAACAAAGAGAGGGAGAAAATAATTGACAAGTTGGAAAAGGAAAAAAATTACGATCCAAAGCCAAGGATTTTTCAATTTTTCTATCAATTGATTTTCTAATGTTTGAGTTAAATAGCTCTCTTGACTCTGACATTATTTGTGATTTGCAGACTTTTGTTCACTTGCAAATTTGATTTTGGATAAATTATCAGAAGTCATAAAAGTTTTTATTTTTCATATAAAAAAGAAACTTAACTGCACTGAAATTGTTTTATATTCGAACTTATAACAACAAAATAAAATGAGTAAAAGAATTAAGATTTATCAAGTAGCCCCTGAAGCCTATGCACCGATGTTGGCTTTAGAAAAATACTTGGCTACAAGCGGATTAGACATAATATTGTTTGAATTGATTAAAACGCGTGCTTCTCAAATCAATGGTTGTGCCTACTGCCTCAATATGCACACACGCGATGCGATGAAAGCGGGAGAAACAGCACAACGACTTTTTCTTTTAAATGCCTGGCGAGAAACCACTCTGTTTACTGAGAAAGAAAAAGCTGTTTTGGCACTGACCGAAGCGATGACACTTATTACCAACAATCACGTATCTGATGAAGTATATAACGAAGCTGCCAAACATTGTAGCGAGAAAGAGCTGGCTGACATAATGATGGCTATAGTAGTTATAAATGGCTGGAATAGAATGGCTATTGCTACCGAACAAGAATTGGATTAAGGCCATTTTGCCAATGATTGATTTACTCACAGCTTGATCATAAAAACAAACTGTGAGTAGCTTTATCAAATCTATATCCCTTTTAACTTATTGCTAAAATCTTTCCAAAAGTACTTGTGAAAAAGTTGATCCTTTTCACTAAGCACTATTTTTTCATTGTTTGAGTTTACAAATTCATTTTGCTTATAAAGTCTTTCATAATCAGGATGAAACTGTGTGCCATATACATTTCTGTATTTGCTATGAGCGATACCTTCAACCACTTTCTTATCCATTGAAGTTGCGGTTACCTTAAAGTTTTTACCAAGTTTTTTGACAGACTGATGATGTATGCTGATTACAAAGGGATTATGGTTTAATCCATAATCTAAAACACTGTGAGGTTTTATTTTAACATGATGAAAATGAAAAACACCACTCTCTTTATTGCTCCGATCTAATTTTCTTTGATAATTTTTGTGCTGTTTTTCTACATCTTGCCTCATAACCGATTCAAATGTTCTCTTTTTGTAGATCTGAAATGGAATATCTTGCCACAAAGTTCCCCCTGTTGCCACATTGATTTGTTGCATTCCAAGACAAATCCCTAAGATTACATAATCCGGGTTTTCTTCCAAAAGAGGAGTGATTTTCTCATTTTGATAACCACCGATCAAGTGAAATAAAAAAGATATTTCCCAATCTCTCTCACTTGGAAGTATTTCAGTAGTTAAAAAGGTCTTTTCGCCATACAACCGTGGCTTTATATCATCGCCTCCCAAAAAGATTACGCCATCGGTTTTCAAAAACAACTCTCGAAACTGACTGCTGTAGCTGTTGTTTACAAAGAGGCTATCAATTGTAACACTTTTATTGATGAGTGAAATTGAGATATTGTCGCGTCCAAACTTCTTTATAAACTCTTTTGATTTTTCGATTGACTCTTTTTGATTTTCGTGGTAAATGCCTATAATTTCAAAATTATCCAATTCGATATAACCATTCTCAATGAAAAAATATATCCTTTCGATATAGCTCGGCGTAGGATTTACCAATCCCAATTTAATCGTTTTTGCATAACCATTAGCTGTGAAAAGCGTAAAGAGTATAAAAATTAATATCCTTAGCTTATTTGGAATATATTTTCTCAAATTCAAAACAATTGCTGATTCTGAAGTCATAGCTGTAAAATTTATATATTGTTCTAAAAAAATGGTACTATATTCATCTACCGTTGTCAAATTTAAGCATTATTTTAATAATATATCAAGCAAAAATAAAAAAGGGGCTTAGTTTAACTTTTATTTTATCAGACTCTATCCAAGTAAGCAAATGAAAGTTTGATTTTTGACAATTTATTCGTAATTTGCGGCAAAAACAAATTTACTATGCCATACATTATCCGCAATACTCACCCCGATGACCTAACCGTGGTTGTGCAGTTATATGCTACCGCACGTCAATTTATGAAGCAAACCAACAACCCCAATCAGTGGAAAGATGACTACCCTCCTCTTGATCTGATAAAAGAGGATATTTCTAAAAATTGTAGTTATATTTGCGAAAATAGAGAAGGTGAAATTTTAGCCGTTTTCTTTTATTCCTTTGGACAAAAAGACCCCACATACCTTTATATTACCGATGGAGAGTGGCTTAATCACAATACTTATGGCGTTGTTCATCGAATTGCATCTACAGGCAGAGTGAGAGGTATAGCTCAATTTTGTATCAATTGGTGTTTTGAGCAGAGCAAAAACCTACGAATAGACACCCATAAAGATAATAAAATTATGCAGCACATTCTCAAAAAATTAAAATTTGAGCGTTGTGGTGTCATCTATCTTGAAAATGGTGATGAAAGAGTAGCTTATCAAAAAACCGAATCACAGTAAATATTATTAAACGAAATCAAAGTAGTTAGTTCATTTATTATCTGAATAGTAAGGTGTTTTTTTGTCTAAGTTTTCAACAATCAATTCCGATTAATGCTTGTTTCTTTTCTTGGCACAAAAAATAAACTCAACAAAATCAAAATTGTAAAAATAGCCATTCCCCAATAAATATGGTGCATAGCATTGCTTATTGCTTTTTGCAGAAAATCTTTGGCTTCACTATCAATTACCGATGACTTCAAGGTAGTCAAAATGTCCATCGATTTCTCTGTAAATGAGTATGGCATCGACTTGATTTGCCAAGCCAGTGAGTTGTTGAAAATCGCACCTACTATAGCTGCACCAACACTTTGTCCTAAGTTTCTTGAAAATATATTGGAACTTGTAACTACACCTCTTCGCTCCCAGGTAACCATTGACTGCATTCCCACTAACGACGGAGTGGACAATAGCCCAAAACCAGCACCAATCAAAATTTGATTCAAAATCAGCATATAAGTTGCCTGAGGATAGGGAATAAGCAAAAACCATATAATAGCAATAAAGATAATAACTGCACCAATTATAGAGGTGTTTCTAAATCCGATATTGAGATATAGCCTACCAGAATAGGCAGAAGCAACAGGCCATCCAAAGCTCATACTTGTCAAAATAAAACCTGAAAGAATGGTATTCAAACTCAATGATGTTTGAGCAAAAGTGGGAAGATAGATTTCAGGACCCATCATCACTATCCCCATACCAACCATTGCTAAGTTTGTAAAAGCCAATGTTTTATTCCGCCATATCCACAAAGGCATAATGGCGTGGTCATTATTATTTGCCGAGTGATATGTAAGATATGCTAAAATCAACACAGCCAAAATCAATACCAAACTGATCGGTGAAATCCATGCCCAGGATTGGCCGCCCTCTAAAAGAAAAACAAAAAACAGACTAAGCGTGATTAAAATGAGTGTAGCACCTTTGTAATCGACTTTTGTGCTACTCACTTCAAGTTTTTCTTTGAAGAAATGAATAATCAATAACAATGAAACAATTCCGATTGGTAGATTGATTAGAAAAATCCATCGCCAATGAAAATAGACAGAAAGAGCACCACCCAAAGCTGGGCCTAATATGGCACTAATACCCCAAATACTTGAAAGGTAACCTTGGATACGTGCCCGCTCTTTGACAGTGTAAATATCGCCCGCAATGGTGTTTACATTAGCCATTATAGAGCCAGCGCCTATACCTTGTATTGCCCTAAAAACAATTAGAGAACTCATATTCCAAGCAGCAGCACAAACAAAAGATCCTAATAAAAAAACGATAATTCCAAATACTAAAATACTTTTACGCCCAAAGAGATCGGCAAATTTACCATAAAGTGGAATGGTTACTGTTTGTGCTAAGAGATAGATAGAGAACACCCAAGAAAACTTGGAAAAACCACCTAAATCGGATACTATATGAGGCACAGCGGTTGAAATAATGGTCGAATCCATTGCAGCTAACATCATTGTCATCATCAGTGCAGCCAGAATCCAACCTCTTCCTTTTACAAGCTTTTCTTTTTCTTCTATTATCATATTATAAAATTACAACTATTGATTGAAACAGTCGAAATGAGGCATTTGTTTTAGGGAATTTTTAATTTTATAATACAAACAAAGCATTTGAGCAAAATCAATTTCATAGCAGCTTATTTTCAAATGATTAAATAATCAAATTCTATGTTAGGCATTAAAATAATACGTAAAATTGCTATTTGTATTCAGTAATTATGCTTATGTTTGTATGATAAACAAATAATAATGAGGCAATCACTAAAATTTACTGTTTGCTGAAACAATAATACAGACTTTATGAAAAAAACTCTTATTCTTAGCGTATTGATTTTTGCACTTTTTGCTTGTGCAAAGCCCAAATTGAATCTACCTGCAGAGTCGGTGGACAACATCAACCTAAATAGTTTGCTAACGATAAAATCAGCTACAGATACTGTATATGTACAAGATTTTATTTTCGAAACAGAGCGGATAGATAGTGCGACCATAATTGGTGCTGAGCTGCAATTGTCGGATGATAAAAAACACATAACAATAAACGTGGATGAGATTGATGCTCATTTCTTCGATTTGAAACTTTGGGTAGATGGTATGCCTTACTCTGTACCTTGCCGCAAAACAGATAAAGCAGCTTTTTTATTTACATATGACCCACAAGGAAAAGATTTGGGGAGGGTGCAAATTGCAGGACAAATGAATGATTGGATGCCCAATGCCACGCCTGATTTGAAGCTAAATAATGATGGCTTATATGAAGTAGAACTCAATTTAAGTCCTGGAAATTATTTGTATCAAATGCTTATTGATGGCGAACAAAATCACGATGACAACAATCCAGATAAGGTGGATAATGGTTATGGTAAATTCAACTCAATTTTGCAGGTGAATGGTGCTGTTGATCAGCTTCCAATCATTTCAACAGAACGTTTTTCGCATAAAACTATCAAGATGATTGTCGAAAATAGTGCTGTAGATTATTTTGTCTATTGGCAAAACTATTTGCTACCAACTTCTTTTATAAAAACCAAAAATATTAAAGATGAGCTTACGCAGTTGGAAATAACGATTCCTGCTGAGGCTCAAAACTTGGATCGCTCTTATATTCGAGTGTGGGCAAGCAATGAACATGGTGTGAGCAATGATGCGTTGATTCCTTTGCATAAAGGGAAAGTTTTAACTTCAGCAAGCCAAATTACTCGCCAAGATAATCACGCAAAAATTATTTATTTTCTATTGGTTGACCGCTTCAAAAATGGAAGTAAAGATAACGATCGACCAATGAACCGACCAGACGTTCATCCAAAAGTTGATTTTTGGGGAGGTGATATTGCAGGTATTGAGCAGACAATAGAGAGTGGTTACTTCGACATGTTGGGTGTGAACACACTTTGGATTTCACCGCTGAATCAAAATCCTGATGAACCTTACGCTTATCTGCCAAGCGTTCCAACAAAGTTTGCCGGCTATCACGGCTATTGGCCTGTGTCGATGCGTAAAGTTGATGATCGTTTTGGAACTAATGATGAATTGAAAGAGATGGTTAAAAAAGCACATTCGCACGAAATCAATGTACTGTTAGATTATGTAGCACATCATTTGCACGATTTGCATCCACTCTATCATGAGCATCCAGAATATTTCACTTCGCTCTATTTGCCTGATGGCTCTATGAATACCGAAAAATGGGACGAACATCGCCTTACAACTTGGTTTGACACTTTTATGCCAACGCTTGATATGTTTAATCCGAAAGTGGTGGAGATGATGTCTGACAGTGCACTCTTTTGGATAGAAGAGTTTGGTATTGATGGCTTTCGTCACGATGCTTGTAAGCATGTAAAAGATGATTTTTGGCGTGCATTGACCTATAAAATCAAAAAACAGAACGGAGGAAAAAATCTTTACCAAATTGGTGAAACCTACGGAAGTGCTGATTTAATTAGCAGTTATCTTACAACAGGTATGCTGGACGGTCAGTTTGACTTTAATGTATATGAAGATGCCAATGCTAATTTTGCAGGAGTTGGCGAACCCAATTTGCAACGACTAAACCGCGTGCTGCAAGGAAGTTTTAGAACCTACGGCACGCACAGTTTGATGGGAAATATTTCGGGCAATCACGATAAACCACGCTTTATGGCATTGGCCTCGGGCGATTTAGAGTTTGGAGAAGATAGCAAAGCTGCAGGTTGGCAACGTGAAATTACTGTTAGCGATAGTACAGCATATGATAAAATGGCGCTGATGCAGACCTTTATTCTTACCATTCCGGGTGTGCCAGTGATTTTTTATGGTGATGAAATTGGTTTGACAGGCGCTAACGACCCCGATTGTCGCCGTATGATGAAGTTTGAAAATTTGGATAAACGAGAAGAGAAGCTACTTGATATTACAGCTAAGTTGGGGCAATTACGAAAAAATAATCCCGTATTGATCTATGGTGATTTCCTCAATCTTCAAAATGAGATAGATAGTTGGGTTTATGCTCGAAAGTATTTCGATAAAACCGCAATTGTGTTGATTAACAACAGCGATGAAGCTAAAGAATTTGAAGTGAAAGTTCCAACAAGCTCCGCAACTAAACTAAAAGCAAACTTCGGCAATAATTTCAGTTTGAAAAATGGTATTATCAAAATAGAATTACCAGCCTATAGTGCTGAGGTTTTGCTCAATTGATTTTTTAAAATAACTTGCGGAGCAAACTT
>CAYFRA010000024.1:0-23814 GCA_964345395.1 uncultured Paludibacter sp.
GCAAGGGGGTTGGGGGGCTTCACTCCCCCTTTAGGCTTGCCTCGCCATAGGCAAGGGGGTTGGGGGGCTTCACTCCCCCTTTAGGCCTGCCTCGCCATAGGCAAGAGCTTGTTTCGTCATAGGCAAGGGGACTGGGTTAGAAAAAAACGCCCACAATCTTATGATTGTGAGCGTTTTGAAAAATTAGGTAGTACCCAGAGCCGGGATCGAACCGGCAAGGGATTGCTCCCATTGGTGTTTGAGACCAACGCGTCTACCAATTCCGCCATCTGGGCAATTGCTTAGCGGCTACAAAAGTACGCTATTTTTTTAATCTGACAAATTTTTTAGATCATTTTTTTCAGTGTAGGCTTTAATTTTCTAAATCAAACAATGCAACACGTTGAGATACAAAAAAATGGGAGCTAACTTTGTATTGCTCCCATTTTGTAATCTCATTATTTGATGATATCAAAACCAAGAAATGGAACCAAAACTTTTGGCACCACAATGCCATCTTCGGTTTGGTTATTCTCCAAAATTGCAGCCATGATGCGAGGCAGTGCCAAAGCACTTCCATTGAGTGTGTGGCAAATTTGGATATTGTTATTTTCATCACGATATCTACATTTCAAGCGGTTGGCTTGGTAGCTCTCAAAGTTGGAAACCGAGCTCACCTCCAACCAGCGCTCTTGTGCCGCAGAAAATACCTCAAAGTCGAATGTGAGGGCAGATGTGAAACTCATATCCCCACCACAAAGTCGGAGAATACGCCAAGGTAACTCAAGCTTTTCGACCAACGATTCTACGTGTGCTACCATCTCATTGAGTGAATTGTAGGAGTTTTCGGGGGTGTC
This sequence comes from uncultured Paludibacter sp., assembly GCA_964345395.1. Lineage (GTDB taxonomy): Bacteria > Bacteroidota > Bacteroidia > Bacteroidales > Paludibacteraceae > UPXZ01. The sequence continues at coordinate 837 of CAYFRA010000024.1, forward strand.
GATGCGAACAATCTCAACCTTATCAAACTGATGCAATCTGTTCAAACCCCTCACATCTTTGCCATAAGAACCAGCTTCGCGTCTGAAGCAAGCAGAATAAGCTGTGTTTTTTCGTGGCAATTCTTTTTTATCCAAAATCACATCACGATAGATATTGGTAACGGGAACTTCAGAAGTTGGTATCAAATAGAGATCATCAACTTGTGCATGATACATTTGTCCCTCTTTATCAGGCAATTGACCAGTGCCGTAGGCTGAGTCGGCATTTACCAAATAGGGTGGTTGCACCTCCAAGTAACCCGCTTTTTCTGCTTCATCCAAAAAGAAGTTGATCAAAGCACGTTGCAGTTTCGCTCCTTTTCCTTTATATACTGGGAAGCCAGCACCAGTGATTTTTACTCCCAATTCAAAATCGATCAAATCATATTTCTTTGCCAAATCCCAGTGCGGTAGTGCATTTTCAGGAAGATTAGGCATTTTACCACCACTTTTATCGATCTGGTTATCTTCTGCACGTTTACCCTCGGGCACAGAGTCGTGGGGTAGGTTGGGCACCAGCACCAATAGCTCGTTGAGCTCTTTCTCAATGCTGTTTTGTAGGTCGATGTGTGTTTTTATCTGCTCTTTCAGCTCGGTGGTTTTAGCCTTCAACTCATTGGCTTCAGCAGCTTTTCCTTGTTGAAACAATATCCCTATATCTTTTGAAAATTGATTCATATTGGCTTGCAGCCCATCTGTTGTAGTTTGATTTTCTCTTCTATTCTGGTCAAGTGCAATAATCTTCTCAATAATCTCTTTGTCGAAAAAATGTTTTTTAGCCAATTTTTTCAGAACCTCTTCACTGTTGTCAGTTAGTTGTTTTATTGTTAGCATAATCTTATCTGTTATAAAAATAATGTAGGTTTGAAATGCAAAGTTAATAAAATAACTATTAAAAATAGCTGATTGTTGGCTCAATTATATGTTATAAAATATGTTTTCTTGAATGTAGGGAAATTTATAAGTAATTTTGCACTCGATTTTTGTGGATATAATTTGATACACACATTTATAATTTCGTATTTTTTTAATAACCAATAAAATAGAATAACATGGAACTTCCTTTTGCCGAATCTTTTAAAATTAAGATGGTAGAAAACATTCGCAGAAGCACTCGCGAAGAGCGTGAACAATGGATTAAAGAAGCAAAATACAATCTTTTTGGACTTCGTAGTAATCAAGTATTTATCGATTTACTTACTGATAGTGGCACTGGTGCTATGAGTGATATGCAGTGGTCGGGTATGATGCACGGCGATGAGAGTTATGCTGGTGCTCATTCTTATCACAATTTGAAAGATACCATTCAAGAGTTATTGGGTTTTGATTATTTTTATCCAACACACCAAGGTCGTGCAGCTGAGAATTTGCTTTATTCAGCTATCATCACCGAGGGCGATATTTTGCCTGGCAACTCCCATTTTGATACTACCAAAGGGCATATCGAATTTCGTAGAGCTGTAGCCATTGATTGCACTATCGATGAAGCTAAAGATACCCAATTAGAGGTACCATTCAAAGGTAATATTGATTTGGCTAAACTTGAAGAAGTGCTACAAAAATACCCAAAAGAGAAAATTCCAGCGGTGGTTTTGACTGTTACGAACAATACCGCTGGCGGTCAGCCCGTATCGATGGAGAATATCAAAGGGGTGTCGGCTCTTTGTAAAAAATATGATGTACCATTGCAAATTGATGCAGCTCGTTTTGCCGAAAATGCTTATTTCATCAAAATGCGTGAAGCTGGTTACGAATCAAAAAGCATCAAAGAGATTGTCAAAGAGATGTTCTCTTATGCCGATATTATGACGATGTCGTCAAAAAAAGATGCCATTGTTAATATGGGTGGATTTTTGGCTATGAAATCAAAAGATTTGTGGAATAGCTGTAAGTCATATTGCATTATGAACGAGGGCTTTATCACTTACGGTGGTTTGGCGGGTCGCGATATGGAAGCCCTTGCTATTGGTTTGCAAGAGGGCACCGAGTTTGATTATTTGGATAGCCGCATCAAGCAAGTGGAGTATTTGGGTAAGAAATTGGATGAATATGGCATTCCATATCAACGCCCTGTAGGTGGACATGCTATTTTTGTTGATGCCAAAAAGATTTTGACCCACGTGAAAAAAGAGGAGTATATCGCTCAAACTTTGGCTATCGAACTCTATTTAGAAGCTGGTGTACGCTCAGTTGAAATTGGTGCTTTGTTGGCAGATAGAGACCCTGTAACACGCGAAAACCGTTATCCCGAAAATGAGTTTGTACGTTTAGCAATACCGCGTCGCACCTATACCGACAACCATATGAACGTCATTGCGGCGGCATTGAAAAACGTCTTTGATAGACGCGAATCCATCACAAACGGTTATCGCATACTCGTAGAAGAGCCTATTATGAGACACTTCACGGTGGAACTTGAAAAAGTCAATGGTTAATAATCAATGGTTAATGATAGGTGATTGACGTTGAGTTAAAAACTAAAAATGAAAAGTTAGAAAGTAGTAAACCTAAAAACTTTACAAACTTTCTAACTTTCTAACTTTCTAACTAATATAGCTACAGAGTAGCGTTATATTTGTAGTATAGAAGATAATACAGTGTGTTAAAGGTGCAGAGCACCGCGACATATATATTGTAGGATTAATTCATTTGTATATAAAGATATGACCTCTTTGATATCGTAGCGTATTTAAGTTTTCGCTTTTTCTCTAAAGATTTTGGTGCTCTGCACCTTAGAGATAAGCGATTGAGTTAAAAGTAGATATATTATAAATAGTTTTTTGAGTTAAGAACTAAAAACTAAAAGTGATTTTAAGTGCAAGATACCTATTCAACTGAATTACCACCGAATATCAAACTGATATCCACCGAATCACAACTGAACCACAAACTCTCTCGCTTCCTCCCACACTTCATCGGCTAATTTGGTGCCTACAACTTCCACTACTTTAGAGGAGATAAACGAACCAATTTTGCCTGATTGCTCTAAGCTGTATCCGCTTGCCAATCCAAATAAGAAACCTGCGGCATAAAAATCACCTGCACCAGTGGTATCAACCGCATCGGTAAGGTAGGCATTGACAAATACCTCTTGTTCGCCTTGACGCACATATGAGCCGTTTTTCCCAATTTTCACAATGGCTATATCCGCAACCTTTGCAATACTTTTAACGGCATCGGCTGCCTCTTCTTTGGTAAATTCATATGCTTCCTCTTCATTAGCAAAGCAGATATCCACATATTCAGCTACAATATCTTGCAGAAATTCTAAATTTTCTTGCACAACATTGAAACTTGCCAAATCGATAGAGGTGGTTAGTCCTGCCTCTTTTGCTAAGCGAAGTGCAGTACGTATCAATTCGTGATTCTGTACCAAATAGCCCTCAATATGGAAATAATCGTAATCTTCAAACATCTCAATTTTCAAATCAGCAGCAGTCAGTTCGCCACCGGCACCCAAAAAAGTACACATCGTGCGTTCGCTATCGGGTGATATCAGCACATTGCAATGCCCTGAAATGGTATCGCTATAAATTAAATGGGGATTTACACCATTTTCAATACTTTGGCTCTTAAAGAAATTACCAATTTCATCATCTTTGACTTTTCCAATGAATCCACTCTTTGCTCCCATTTTAGCGATGGCATTGATCGTATTTGACGCCGATCCACCTGTTGCCATACTGGGTGTAATGTGCGAAAGATATGTTTTTATCTTCTTGGCTTCCTCTTCGTCAATTAAAAACATGCCACCTTTGCTAATATTGAGCTTCTCTAAAAGTGTATCGTCAGACAATTTAAAAAGTATGTCTGTCAGGGCGTTACCCATTCCTAAGATTTTTTTCATAAAAATATTTGTGTTTTTTTGTTTTATTATTTGCACAATTCAAAATTATCAATTACTTTTGCAACGCATTTGAAAGAAAATGCTATAGTTTCTTTGAAATTCTTCCTTAGCTCAGTTGGTTAGAGCACCTGACTGTTAATCAGGGGGTCCTTGGTTCAAGTCCAAGAGGAAGAGCAAACCGCAATTAAAGCTATCTACATTATGTAGGTAGCTTTTTTTGTTTTTATAGCTTTTATGTTGTTGTGATGGGTGCAATGTGGGTTTTATATGAGTTTTTTATAAATCGATTTTTACTTTATCAACAGCAAAATTACAACAAAAGACCTACAGCAATTCCTTTGTTTACTGTAGGTCTTCTGTTTTGTTCTATTTTCTTAGGCTTGCACCCAAATTTTCTTCTATTCGTTTCTGTAATTTTTGCATCACAGCATCTATCACTTTGTCTGTCAATGTTTGGCTTTCGTCCAACAAGGTGAAGCTAATGGCATAAGATTTTTTGCCAGCTTCCAAGTTCTTGCCTTCATACACATCAAATAGGCTCACATCTTTGAGCAGTTTTCGTTCGGTTTCGTAAGCAAGTTTCTCAATCTGAGCAAATTCAATCTCTTTGTCCAACAAGAAAGCCAAATCGCGATATACTTCCGGATATTTTGGCAATTCGTGAAACTCTACCGATTTTTCATTCATTGTTGCAATGATATTGTCCCAGTTTAGGTCGGCAAAATAGACATCTTGCTCTACATCACAAGCTTTTTTTACCCAATCATTAACGATACCAAAGGAAGCCAGTTCTTTTTTGTCGCGTGATTGAATGAGCAATGCTTCTGCGTAAATATCGTTTTCGTAACTGCTGATACGAAGTTTTTTCAAATCATAACCCAAGCGAATCAATATATTTTGCACATAGGCTTTTAACTCATAAATGGATGATTTTTTGCTTCCCGACAACCAAGAGTCAGAAAAGCTATTGCCCGTTACCCACAGTCCTAAGCGATAATTTTCGCTAAAAGGAGATAGATTTTCACCATCTTTGCGATTTTCATTATCAAAACGATATACATTGCCAAATTCATAAAACTTCAAATCGGCATTGCGATGATTGATATTGCGTGCTATATTCTCCATACCACCAAAGAGGATGCTTTGACGCATTACGCCCAAATCATTGCTCAGTGGGTTCATTATTTTCACACTATGAGCATCTGGGTAAGATTCTGATTGCTCATAATAAGATGTTTTTGTGAGTGAGTTGTTCAATATCTCATTGAAACCAGAAGCTGTCAATTGCTCCGAGATAAGTCGTTGTAGTTTATGATTGTTGGGTTTTGTGCTGTAGCTCAAAGTAGAAACCAAGTTTTCGCCTATTTCAACCGTATTAAACCCATAAATACGCAATATATCTTCAATCACATCTACATCGCGCTGCACATCAACACGGTAAGCTGGCACCAAGAGTTTGTAGTTGCTCTCTGTTTCTTCTACGATTTTAATTTCAAGGCCTTCAAGAATTGTTTTTACCACATTGTCTTCAATCTTTTCGCCAACCAAACGGGTAATTTTATCTTTTTCTAACTCTACAGCAAAAGGTGCAATGCGGCGTGGATATTTATCTACAATTTCACTTGAAATGCTGCCTCCAGCAATCTCTTGAATAAGCAGAGCGGCACGCTTTAGTGCATAAACTGTAATTTCAGGATCGGCACCACGCTCAAAGCGGAAAGATGCATCAGTATTTAAACCATGACGACGTGCCGATTTACGAATAGAAACAGGATTAAAATAGGCACTCTCCAAAAATATATTGGTGGTGTTTTCAGTAACCCCCGAATCTGCTCCGCCAAACACTCCACCGATACACATCGGTTCATCGCCGTTGCAAATCATCAAATCATCTTGATGCAGTTTTCTCTCCACTTCATCCAAAGTTACAAAAGGCGTATCTTGTGGCAAAGTTTTAATTCTTACCTCGTTTGTTGTTATTTTATCAGCATCAAATGCGTGTAGCGGATGCCCCAACTCGTGAAGTACAAAATTGGTGATATCCACAATGTTATTGATAGGTCGCAAACCGATAGCATTCAAATAATCTGACAACCATTTTGGAGACTCTTTTACTTGAACACCCGAAATGGTGAGAGCCGAATAGCGAGGACATCTCTCAATATCTTCAATAACAACAGGGATGGGGAGGTTGTTATTATCAATCTGAAAATGATCAACCGAAGGCTTCAAAAGTTTTACATCGGCTTGGTGCAAACGATAATAAGCAACTAAATCGCGAGCCACGCCAAAGTGAGATGTAGCATCGGCACGGTTGGGTGTGATGTCTATCTCTATGATGGTATCTTCTTCTATTTCATAATAATCCTTTGCCAAAGTGCCCACCTCTACGTTTTCGGGCAAAACAATAATCCCGTCGTGATCCTCACTCAAACCGATTTCATCTTCGGCACAAATCATCCCAAATGATTCGACACCACGAATTTTTGAACGTTTGATTTTGAAACTATCTTCACCTTGATAAAGGGTGGTGCCAACTGTAGCGACAATAACTTTTTGTCCTTTGGCTACATTGGGTGCGCCACATACGATTTGCAAAGCTTCGTCACCACCCACATCTACGCTTGTTACGCTCAGTCGATCTGCATTTTCGTGCTGTTCGCAAGTGAGCACCTCTCCCACAACCAAGCCCTCCATACCGCCTTTTACGGTTTGCACAGTTTCGATTGTGCCTACTTCAAGACCTATTGAGGTCAGTACTTGTGATAGTTCTTCGGGTGATACATCAATGTTGATGTAGTTTTTAAGCCATTTGTATGAAATATTCATAAATAAAAAATCTTATAAATTACTTGTCTTTTTTCTTTCAGTGTTGTTTTGCAAGTTTTCCGCAATACTCACTTCAAATAATCTTGCAAAGTTACGTAAAATCATTGATTTATTCTCAAGTTTATCACGATACTAAAAAATTGTAGCTCTGTTTTCTCTTCCGATTGGGCTTGATTTTTTAATTTATTGCTTGTAAAAGGAGAGCTTTGTTAAAAACAAAAACTTAGAGAGCAATATGTTTAACAACAATAATATATTAATTTTTGTATCTTTACAGAAATAATAAGGAGTTGGGTACAATTATAATTACACAAAAGGAATTATGAAACAAATTAATTTGGTCTTAGTAGTATTGATTTTTGGAATCTTTTCAAGTTGTATGAAAGATAATAGCTATGACAAAGTGAAAATTGTAAAAATGACCATCTATCCTGAGATTGCTTACGGAAGTTCTGTACTTAGTGATACTTTTACAGAACAGATGATATTTTCAGAGAGTGATAATACCGAAAAAAGACAATTGTCTGATATTATAACAGATGGGTTTGACTTTAATTACAAAATTGGTTCTGAATTTACCTTTAAAGCAAAGAAGATATGGATGAACAATCCACCTTTAGATGTCAGCTCAGTAAGATATGAATTTATCGGTCAGTTGAAAGAAAGGAAAGTTTTGACTGAAAATAGTGAAGAGATATTAAACATTGCAATTAGTCCGAATTTAGTAAAATTCCATCCCCGATTTTCAGAAAATAATGGTTCAGACGAATATAAAGTCTATGATGCAATGAAATGTGAAAATGAATCCGATTTAAAAATTATTATAATTAGAAACATTGAAGGGTTTGATTTTGAAGAAGGATATAGCTATTTGTTGCAAGTCAAGAAATTAGTTACAGCAGAACCATATTTAGAAAAGTACGTCTTGCTTAAAACAATTAAGAAAGAAAAAGCATAAAAGTGCTCAACTTAGAAAATTGGTAAAGTATGTCCTGATTGCAGGGGAAGAGGCTGACGTTTCTTCGATTAAACATTTTATTAATTCAAGGATTCAGCACCGAATGGTGTTTTCAGTAAAATTGCTCCACTCACCAATTTTCAAAAAATTGTCGGGAAACTATTGAAACAATTTTAAAATGCAATTATATGTTTAATAACATATTTATTTTTGTCTGTAATAGCTATAAATTGAGTAAATTGCACCTCGTTTTTTAAAAGGAAATAATTATCAAAATGAATATATAAACATTTAATAATGAGTTAGATATGAAAGTGTATCAAACAAATGAAATCAAGAACATTGCACTATTAGGTAGTGCCGGCTCTGGGAAAACCACTCTCGCCGAGTCGATGCTTTTCGAGAGTGGAGTAATTAAACGTATGGGTAATATCGATGCAGGCAATACTGTTTCCGATTATTTTCCCGTTGAAAAAGACTACGGTTATTCTGTATTTTCAACAGTAATCTCTTATCCTTGGAAAGATAAAATGTTGAATTTTATCGACACTCCAGGTTCTGATGATTTTATCGGAGGTGTTATTTCAGCTTTGACAGTTGCAGATATGGGGCTTATGCTTATTGATGCACGCAATGGTGTTGAGGTAGGAACAATGAATCAATTCCGTTATGCAGACGAGATGAACAAACCGCTTATGTTTGTGATGAATCAGTTGGATCATGAAAAAGCAGATTTTGATAATGTTTTACTACAGTTGAAAGAGCATTATGGTAGTAAGGTTGTACCAGTACAGTATCCTTTAGCTTCAGGCGGCTCATTTGATGCTATCATCGATGTGTTGAAGCAAAAGATGTACAAATGGAGTGCTGGAGCTACTGCACCAGAAGTTTTGGATATTCCTGATAGCGAAAGAGATAAAGCGGATGAGATTTTTAATCAGTTGTTAGAGGCAGCTGCCGAAAATGACGAAGCTTTGATGGAGAAGTTTTTTGATCAAGGTACGCTTAGCGAAGATGAAATGCGCGAAGGTATCTTTAAAGGTATGGTTTCACGTTCTCTATTCCCACTATTTGCTGTGTCTGGTGAGAAAAATATGGCTGTTCACAGATTGATGAACTTCCTTAGCATTGCTGCTCCATCACCCAATGATGTGCCTGCTCCTCTCAATAGCGAAGGCGAAGCAGTTGAACCCAATGCGGCAGGGACTACAAGTCTTTTCTTTTTCAAAACCACTGTCGAGCCACATATTGGTGAGGTGTCATACTTCAAAGTAATGTCTGGTACGCTCAAAGAAGGTGATGACTTATATAATGTTAGTCGCAATGGTAAAGAGCGTCTATCTCAAATTCAAGTTGTTGCTGGTCAAAATCGTACTAAAGTATCGGAGTTACAAGCGGGTAGCATTGGTGCTGCTGTAAAATTAAAAGACGTAAGAACTGGTAATACACTATGTGCAAAAGATAGCGGTGTGAAATTTGAAAACGTAAAATATCCTAACCCACGCTATCGTAGAGCAATCAAAGCTTTGTCTGATTCAAATACTGAGAAATTGGGTGAAATACTTTCACGAATGAAAGAAGAAGATCCAACATGGGTAGTGGAAGTATCCAAAGAGTTGAAACAAACCATTGTTTCAGGACAAGGAGAGTTTCACTTAAAAACGTTGAAATGGAGAATTGAAAACAACGATAAAGTGGAGATAGAGTATGTTGAACCGCGCATCCCATATCGCGAAACCATTACCAAAGCGGCACGTGCCGACTATCGTCACAAAAAACAATCGGGTGGTGCAGGCCAGTTTGGTGAAGTACATATGATTATTGAGCCATACACAGAGGGTATGCCTGTGCCTGAAACATACAAATTCAATGGGCAAGAGTATAAAATCTCTGTTCGTGATACCCAAGAGGTTCCATTGGAGTGGGGTGGCAAATTGGTGCTGATCAACAGTATTGTTGGTGGTGCTATCGATACACGTTTTATCCCTGCAATCCTCAAAGGTTTGATGCAACGAATGGAGCAAGGACCATTGACGGGTTCATATGCTCGCGATGTACGCGTTATTGTTTATGACGGTAAAATGCACCCCGTTGATTCAAATGAGATCTCATTTATGTTGGCTGGTAGAAATGCATTTAGTGAAGCATTTAAAAATGCAGGGCCTAAAATTTTAGAGCCTGTTTATGATGTAACTGTTTCTATCCCTGCCGAATTTATGGGTGATGTGATGAGCGATATGCAAGGTCGTCGCGGTATGATTATGGGTATGGAGAGTGTCAAAGGTTTTGAACAACTAAAAGCGAAAGTTCCGCTAAAAGAGATGTCGAGCTATTCAACCACCCTTAGTTCAATCACGGGAGGTCAAGGTTCGTTTGATATGTCATTTGCAAGCTATGAGCTGGTTCCAAGTGATATCCAAGATCAACTATTGAAAGAATACGAAGCACAAAAGAAAGAAGAAGATTAGTATTTATTTCTTTGACGATATATAAAAGAGTCGGACGTTCTAAAATGTCCGACTCTTTTTTTTATCCCCACCAAACTCTCACCGTTTAAGCTTCTCATTTTCAAATATCATGTTTAAGATCTGAAATAATATGGTAAAACTCCCCCTTCAGACTTATCTCGCCATAGGCAAAGGCTTGTTTTCCATAAATCATTATTAACATAGGCCTTTGACCTCAGCTAATGCTTTAAGCCCGTTGGGCATTAGAATGTGCGATAAGCTCTATGCCATCAAATAACAATCGCAAATCCACCAAATATCAATCGAATAACAACCAAATCCCATATCCAAATTCCTTTTTCTTTAAAAAACGTATAAACTTTCAATCATTTTCTGTACATTTGCTGAGTTGGAGTACAATTTGTATTCTGATAGTAGATTTATTATAAAAACAAAACTGAAATTTATGAAAAAGTTTATTTTATTAGCAATGATTGTTGTTGGTTTTACATCTTGCGCCGAATTACTACAGTTGGCTAATGCAGGTATGCCCATCACTGAAGAAGAAAATGCAAATGGTCTAAAAACTTCACTCAATGTGGGTATTGAGAATGCAGTGAAAATACTTGGTGCTGAAAATGGCTTTATGAATGACGCTGTTGCAAAAGTGCTTTTACCCAAGGAGGCAATGCCGATTATCAACAATATCAAACTGATACCCGGTGGCGAAAAATTAGTTAATGATGCCATTTTATCTCTCAACCGTGCAGCCGAAGATGCGGTAAAAGATGCGGTTCCTATTTTCAAACAGGCTATTCTAAGTATGTCTTTCTCCGATGTTACTGGTGTGCTTTTTGGTGGAAAGAATGCAGCTACTCAATATTTGCAAGACAAAACAAGTCAGCAATTGGTGCAAGCTTTCGCTCCCAAAGTACGCAACTCTTTGGCTAAACCACTGGTAGCTAATGTTTCGACCAATGAATCATGGGGTTTGCTCACATCCAACTACAACAAAGTAGCTACTACGCCTATGGGTGCAATTGCAGGTTTGCAAGCTATTGATGTTGATCTGGAATCTTATGTTACTCAACAAGCCATCAATGCTTTGTTCTTAAAAATTGCTGATGAGGAACAAAAAATCAGAGAAAATCCAATGGCTCGCGTTACTCCAATTTTGAAACGTGTGTTTGGACAGTTGGATAATAGAATGTAATTTGTAATTGTAATTTTGCAATATCATTGTAGTTTGAGAGTTTCTGATTTTAAAGAAACTCTCATTCCATTTAAAACTAAATATAAAGAGATTATAATGACCAACGAGCAACTACAACACTATTTTGATCGAGTAGGTTTACCATTCTTAAAAACAGCATCGATTGAAAACTTAGAAAGAATGCAATTTGCACATTTGCATACTTTTCCATTCGAAAATCTCAACCCGTTTTTGTCAATACCCGTTATGTTGGACAATGAAACGCTTTTCCATAAGTTTGTGTTGGATAAACGTGGAGGATATTGCTTTGAGCAAAATCTGTTTTTTATGAATATATTGCAATCCTTAGGTTATGAAGTGAGGGGATTGTTGGGGAATGTGTTTGACAAAGATAATTTTGTTAATAGGCGAACCCATATGCTGCTTTTGGTTTTGTTAAACAATCAAGAGTATGTTGTAGATGTAGGTTTTGGAAGTGTTGTTTCGGATTATCCTTTGAAGTTTGAATTGGGTGTAGTTCAAAAGGCAGAGCAGGCCTCCTACAAGATTGAGAAATCAGAAGAAAATGCTTTTGTTCTGCAAATAAGAAGGGGTGAAAACTGGAAAAATCTCTATCGCTTTGATTTGTGCCGTTATAGTTTTGAGGATTTCGAAGTGGGCAATTGGTTTACCTCTACCCAACCTGAGGCCGATTTTATGGATAGCATTCAACTCTCTTTCAAATCTGAAAGTTGTAGATATACCTTGCACAATAATCGGTTTACCACCTACTACAATGAAGGTCATAAAGAGACAAAATATCTTCAATCGGCAAGTGAAGTTCGCCACTGTATTGAGCATAATTTCAATATAAAATTGAACAATCTTCCTGGTTTGGATAAAAAACTAAATAAGATAATTGAGAAAGCTTAAAACGGCATCGAGTTGCGATAGGAAATCCAGCGATGATTGTCATAAACAGATTCGGAGAATTTAATCTGATTATTAATTTGAGGTGCTTTCACCCCATCAGTAATTTCAAAATCGGCGATTTCAACATTGGCTTCATCCCAATATCCAGCTTCGATGATACTTGTAAGCAATGATGCCCCACCTTCTATCAATACAGAATGAATATTCAGTTCGTATAGAGTATGATAAATGTTTTTTAGATCATAAAAATCGTTAGGCACGGCTATGTATTTGAGATTGTGTTTGTCTGCTTTTTTAGCTTGTGTTAAAACAACAGTCTCTATTTGCTGATCAAATAGCTTGTGTTTGTTCATCAATCTTCCTTTTCTATCGAGCACTACTCGCACAGGATGATTGCCGTTCCAAAATCTGAGAGTAAGTGATGGGTCATCCATCAACACGGTGTTAGTACTTACCATAATAGCCATGTTTTCTGAGCGGATTTTATGAGTGAGTTGCTGTGTCAATGTTGTAGAAATTTTCAATGCACCTTGCTCAAGATCCTCCCTCTTTTTGTCCATATAGCCATTTTTGGTTTGAGCCCATTTGATGATGATATAGGGACGCTTCTTTTCGTGATAGCTATAAAATCGCCTATTTATACAGCGTGATTCTTTTTCCAACACCCCTACAACTACCTCCACACCAGCATCTCTCAATATCTTGACACCCTTGCCAGCTACTTTGGGGTTAGGATCTAATGCACCGATCACCACTCGTTTGATTCCTTTGTTGACTATCAGTTCAGCACAAGGTGGGGTTTTGCCATAATGTGAACAAGGTTCCAAATTGACATACAATGTCGATTTTTTCAATAGAGACTTGTCTTTTACTGCTTCAATGGCCATTGGCTCGGCATGTGGCGCTCCATACTTTTGATGGAATCCCTCACCAATGATGATGTCATTATGCACCACTACTGAGCCGACCATAGGATTGGGGGCTACGCTGCGATAAGCTTTGGATGCAAGCTCCAAGCATCGCGACATATAACAATAATCTCTTTCGTTCATAAAACAAAATTACAAACTTTATCCTTATTTTTTATACAATCTTGTGGAATTATTTAATATATAGATATATATCCCATTACTTTGAGATGTTTTTGGTAATTTTACATTTTTAAAATAGCTTTTTCTCAAAAATGAGATAAATAAGCAATAATTATTTTGCATAAATGATTAAAATAGCGATAATTGGACCTGAATCAACAGGCAAAACAGAATTGACAAAAGGCTTAGCCAAACACTTTGGTGGAGGATGGTTTCCCGAATTAGCAAGAGAATATATTGAAAATAAAAATTATCAATACAGTTTTGAAGATGTGGAAAACATTGCTCGTTTGCAGATAGAGGAAGAAAACAGCAAGGAGTGTAAAGGGAGTAAAAAAATATGTTTTTATGATACTGACGTTATTATAACTAAAGTGTGGTTTGAACACAAATATAATCAAGTGCCCAATTTTGTAACAGATCATTTGGAGTCGAAAATAATTGATTTTTACATATTATGCCTGCCCGATTTGCCTTGGGAGGATGACCCAGTCAGAGAAAATAGGGATTTAAGGTCTTTCTTTTTCGATTGGTATCAGCGTGAAATAGAAAATTTAGGAACTGCCTATGCTGTTGTTGGAGGTTTTGGCAACGAAAGATTAAAGAATGCAGTTGATGCTATTGAAAAATATTTTTATGAAATCAAAAAGATATCAGAGATGAAAAATCATTGTGAAGAGAGTATTGAAAAATTAATCAATTTAGAAAATTTACCCAAGTTTGCAGATAGATACAAAAAAGCGTTTACAATGCCTTCTATAGATGTTATCGAAGAGATTGTGAAATTGCTCCGTTCGATGTTGTTTCCCGGATTTTTCGGGCAGTCGCATCAAACTAAGGAAGCTCTTCAAAAACAGATAGAAGAGAACACCTATCTGCTATATGAACGATTGAAAGAGCAAATCAAAGCAGGTATCTGCTTCGAAAGCAATGACAATAATCAAATTTGTGACGATTTGGATGATAAAATAGAAGAGATTGTCAAAAAGTTTATCAACTCGTTGCCACATCTTCGCAGACAACTCTACAATGATGCTATGGCTACCTACAATGGCGATCCAGCTGCAAAAAGCCTGAGTGAGATCATATATTGCTATCCCGGCATTAGGGCCATCAGCAGTTATCGAATTGCTCACGAACTTCTGAAATTGGGAGTACCTATTTTACCAAGAGCAATTGCTGAATTGGCTCACTCCGAAACGGGAATCGACATTCATCCTGGTGCAACTATCGGAGAGTCATTTATGATTGATCACGGCACAGGGGTGGTAATTGGCGAAACTGCCAAAATTGGAAATGGTGTGAAAATATACCAAGGTGTAACTCTGGGTGCAAAAAGTTTTCCAATGGATGAAAATGGCAATCCAATCAAAGGCATTGATAGACATCCTAAATTAGGAGATGGGGTTATCGTCTATTCCAATTCGACCCTATTAGGCAATATCTCTGTTGGAAATCATGCCATTATTGGCGGTAACCTTTGGGTTGATCACGATGTAGAAGCCAACTCTCGAATACTTCAAAGAAAATAACAAATATAAAATATGGATAATAAAGAAAACAAAACAGAGTTTCAAATGCTTGCCAAGACTTTCAAAAGCTTGGAAGGGATATTGGCTCAAGAGATTATAAATTTAGGTGGTAAAGATGTGAAAATTGAGCGTCGTGCCGTCTCTTTCAGAGGTGATAAAGAGTTGCTCTACAAAGCCAACTTACATCTTCGGACTGCTTCACGTGTTCTAAAACCGATTGCTAACTTTAGAATTAAATCGACAGACGACTTTTACGACAAAGTTAAATCGATAAATTGGAGTGAACTGATGAACAGCAATGCCACATTCTCAATTGACTCTACTGTATATTCAGATATTTTTACCCATTCAAAATTCATCACTTATCGGGCGAAAGATGCGATTGTTGACTATTTTGTTGAGAGAGAAAATAAGCGACCCAATGTCAGTATAACCAATCCACAGTTTGTGTATAATGTTCATATAGCTCAAGATGAAGTTACTATTTCGCTTGATAGCTCAGGTGAGTCGCTGCACAAAAGGGGTTATCGAGCCAAAGATACCGAAGCACCACTTAATGAAGCATTGGCTGCTGGTATGATTTTGCTCACCGATTGGCGTGGTCAAAAAGATTTCATCGACCCCATGTGTGGCTCGGGAACCCTCTTGATTGAGGCAGCTCTGATTGCATTAAATATCCCGCCGGGTATTTTCAGAGGTTCATTTGCTTTTGAAAAATGGAAAGATTTTGATGATGATCTGTTTCAAACACTCTATCAGGATGATAGCAACGAAAAAGATTTTAATCATAAAATATATGGTTATGATATTTCACCATCTGCGGTGCAAATTGCAATTCAAAATGTAAAAAGTGCAGGCCTATCGAAGTATATTGAAATATCAAAATCTTCAATCCAAGAATTGAATCCGGAAACAAAAAATGCCACCTTGGTCTGCAATCCACCTTACGGAGAAAGAATTGTATCGGATGATATTTTCAAACTTTATCAAGCTATGGGAACTTTTATCAAACACAAAATGACAGGGAATAAAGCTTGGGTCATCAGTTCAAATTTTGATGCAATGAGAAATATAGGTTTAAAGCCTTCACAAAAAATTGAATTGATGAATGGGGCTCTCGATTGCCTGTTTTGTGAGTATGAGGTGTTTGAAGGTAAGCGAAAAGAGTTTGTTATAAATAAGAAACAGCACAATCACTCAAAAAACCATAGAAATAGTAAACGCTAAAATATCCGATTACGCTGATTTTAGATATAACTCTATAACAAACAGCTATATTTTTGCACATATTTGGTTGTTTTGTGTAATTTTGTTACATTTGCGAACTTAATTATTCAAACAATCAAAAACAATATGATTAAAGAAAATTTTATACGTCTTTTTGAAGATAGTTTTCGTTATAACTGGGATTTGAAGGCTTACACCAATTATGGTGAAAATAAAAGTTATACTTATGGTGAAGTTGCCGAACAGGTAGCTCGTCTTCATCTCTTATTTGAGCAGTTGGGTATTGAGAAGGATGATAAAGTAGCATTGATTGGAAGAAATGACGCAAATTGGGCTATCACGTTTCTCGCTACAGTAACTTATGGGGCTATAATTATCCCTATTTTACAAGATTTCAAACCCAATGATATTCACCATATCATCAATCATTCCGAGTCTAAAGCTCTTTTTGTTAGCAATAGTATTTGGGATAACTTGGATGAGCTATCTCTTTTTACAGTCAATTCAGTTCACTCTTTGAACGATTTTAGCTTGATTACAACAATCAAGAGGGAGTTAAAAGCAGAAGAGGATCTTGTAGATGGTGAAGATAATAAAGAGGAGGTAGCCGTAGAGCTTGAAGAGCATATAAAACTTGATCCAGATAAACTAAGCGTTGACTATATTTCAAAACTCTTCGTTGAAAAATACCCTGATGGCTACTACAAAGACTTGGTTCGCTACATCGACAAGCCAAACTCTGAGGTGGTATGTATTAGCTATACTTCGGGTACTACAGGTTTCAGCAAAGGTGTAATGATAACAGGGAATAATTATGCAGGAAATATCACTTTTGGTGTGCAAACCGGCTTATTGAAACCTGGATACCAAGTGGTTTCGTTTTTGCCGCTGGCTCACGCTTATGGTTGTGCTTTCGATTTTCTAACAGCGACACACGTTGGAGCACATGTTTATTTCATAGGGAGAACACCAATTCCGAAAATTTTAGTTAAAGCTTTCTCAGAGGTACGTCCTAATGTGATTTTCTTAGTACCGCTGATCATTGAAAAAATTTATAAGAAACAGATTCAACCTATCTTAGGTAAAGCCGCTATGCGATGGGTATTGAAAGTACCTTTGTTAGACCAAACAATATTGGCACAAATCCGCAAAAAATTAATTGATACATTTGGTGGCAACTTCTCGCAAGTTGTTATTGGAGGTGCTCCCCTTAATGGCGAGGTAGAAGACTTTTTCCGTAAAATAAAATTTCCTTTTACAGTTGGCTATGGGATGACCGAATGTGCTCCTTTGATTAGTTACTCGCATACAGATGATTTTATTCAAACCTCTTCAGGTAAAGTTTTAGACATAATGGAGGCTAAAATAAATGATCCTAATCCCGAAACAGGAATTGGAGAAATTTTTGTGAAGGGCGAGAATGTAATGGCTGGTTATTATAAGAACGAAGAAGTAACAAAAGAAATTTTAGATGAAGATGGCTGGTTGCATACAGGAGATTTGGGCACAATTGATGCAGAGGGTAATATCTTTATTAAAGGACGAAACAAAACTATGATTCTTTCGGCAAGTGGTCAAAATGTTTATCCTGAGGAGATAGAAGCAAAATTGAATAATATGCCTTACGTTTTTGAAAGTTTAGTGGTCGAAAACGAAGGAAAACTCACAGCTCTCGTTTACCCTGATTATGAAGCAATGGATGCAAATGGAATTAGAACAGCTGGTTTGGATGTAATTATGGCAGAAAATCTAAAACACCTCAATGAGATAGTTGGAATTTATGAGCAGGTAGCTAAGATTAAGCTTTATCCAAATGAGTTCGAGAAAACACCAAAAAAGAGTATTAAGCGTTATTTATATACATCAGGGAATCTAAATAAATAATATATAATTTAATTTTGAAGTTTTCAAATTCTTTGATTTCAGTAGGTTAGAATTTTTTTTCTATTAGAAACTAAATATTTTTGTAAGTTATTATTTAGATAGCAATATGTTAAAAGCAAAAATAAAATAAAATAAAAAGAGAATTATTAATGATAATCGAAAATAATGTTATATCTTTGCAAAGATTTTGAATTGAACAAAATATTATAACATGTTAAATTTTTTAAAGATCAAAGTTAAATGAAAAAGTTATTTTTAGTATTTGCTGTAGCTGGTCTAATGGTAGCATGCGGACCTAAAGCAACAGAAGAAGCAACAGAAGTAGAAGAAGTAGGAACAGAAGTTGTTGACGCAGTAGAAGATGCAACTGAAGCAGTAGTTGACACAGTAGAAGACTTAGTTGACGAAGCTGTAGAAGTAGTTGAAGAAGTTACTGAATAAGAAACTTACTATTCTAAAAAAATTATAGAGAGCCTAAAACTTTGTTTTAGGCTCTCTATTTTTTTATCATATTAACAAAAAGAGTTGGCTAAATTTAGCCAACTCTTTTTGATTTATTATGAATAATCTTCTAATATAAGATTATGCCTGCTCTTTCAATACAGCTTGTGCTGCAGCTAAGCGTGCAATTGGCACACGGAATGGAGAACAACTTACGTAGTTCATTCCAACTGAGTGACAGAACTCTACTGATGATGGCTCACCACCGTGCTCACCACAAATACCTACTTTTAAGTTAGCATTTGAAGAGCGACCTCTCTCTGTACCCAATTTAACCAACTGACCAACACCTTCTTGATCCAATACCTCAAATGGGTCATTTTTCAAGATATTCTTATCTAAATAGATAGGTAAGAATGAAGCAATATCATCACGGCTATAACCGAATGTCATTTGAGTCAAGTCGTTAGTACCGAATGAGAAGAACTCTGCGTGCTGTGCAACTTGATCAGCGATTAGAGTAGCACGTGGAATCTCAATCATTGTACCTACTGAGTATTCAACTTTATCGTTGTATTCAGCAAATAATTTTTCAGCTGTCGAGCGGATTATGCCCTCTTGCATTTTGAACTCTTCAACAGTACCGATAAGTGGAACCATAATTTCAGGAAGAGCTGTTACACCTTTTTTCTTCAAGTTAAGAGCTGCACCAATAATAGCTTTGGTTTGCATCTCAGTAATTTCTGGATATGTATTACCTAAACGACAACCACGGTGACCGAGCATTGGGTTAAATTCGCTCAATGATTCAACACGTTGTTGAATAGTTTTTAATGGTAATCCCATCATATCAGCCATCTCTTGTTGACCTTTTTCATCGTGTGGCACAAACTCATGCAATGGTGGGTCAAGCAAACGAACTGTTACAGGTAGTCCATCCATTGATTCGAAGATACCTTCAAAGTCAGCCAATTGATAAGGAAGAATTTTATTCAATGCTTCTTTTCTTCCTGCTGTATCTTCTGCAAGAATCATTTCACGCATCGCTTTAATTTTCTCACCTTCGAAGAACATATGCTCAGTACGAGTCAAACCAATACCTACAGCACCAAAGCTACGAGCAACAGCTGCATCTGCTGGTGTATCAGCGTTTGTTCTAACTTGTAATTTAGCATACTTATCAGTCAAATCCATCAATGCTGCAAAGTCATCATCCAATTCTGCATCTTTTGTTGGAACTTGTCCTTTGTAAATATCACCGTTTGATCCATTCAATGAGATGTAATCGCCTTCTTTTATAATAAGACCATTAGCATCCATTGTTTTGGCAGCGTAGTCTATTTTTAATGACCCTGCACCAGACACACAGCATTTACCCATACCGCGAGCCACTACAGCTGCGTGAGATGTCATACCGCCACGAGCAGTTAAGATACCTTCGGCGGCAGCCATACCAGCTAAATCTTCTGGCGAAGTCTCTACGCGAATCATAATTACTTTTTCTCCACGAGCAGCCCACTCAGCCGCATCATCAGAGCTAAATACAGCTTTACCAGTAGCTGCACCCGGAGATGCTGCCAAACCTTTTGCGATTACCTCTGCCGATTTCAACGCTTTTGAGTCAAAAATTGGGTGAAGAAGCTCATCTAATTTGTTAGGTTCAACACGTAAGATTGCTGTTTTCTCATCAATCATACCTTGTTTGTACATATCCATAGCAATTTTTACCATAGCTGCACCAGTACGCTTTCCATTACGAGTTTGAAGCATCCAAAGTTTACCCTCTTGAATAGTAAACTCCATATCTTGCATATCTGTATAGTGGTTTTCCAATTTGGTTTGGAGCTCATCGAGTTCTTTATAAAGCTCTGGCATTGCCTCTTCTAATGATGGGTAGTTTGTACGACGGTCTTCCTCAGAAACTCCTGCCAAAACTGCCCAACGTTGAGAACCAATTTTTGTAATTTGCATAGGCGTACGAATACCTGCAACCACGTCTTCGCCTTGTGCGTTGATTAGATATTCACCAATAAATTGGTCTTCACCAGTAGCGGCATCACGTGAGAAACATACACCAGTTGCTGATGTGTCACCCATATTACCAAATACCATAGCTTGAACGTTTACAGCAGTTCCCCACTCAGCTGGGATATTTTCCATTTTTCTGTAAAGAATAGCACGGTCGTTCATCCAAGAGTTGAAAACAGCCATAACAGAACCCCATAGTTGCTCATAAGCATCTTCTGGGAAATCGTGTCCAGTTTGTTTCTTAACAACTGCTTTGAAGCGAGCTACCATCTCTTTCAAATCATCAACAGTTAATTCAGTATCTAATTCAACGCCCTTTTCTTCTTTCATCTCATCAATGATTAATTCAAATGGGTCGTGGTCGTTTTTGTTTTCTGGTTTCATTCCCAAAACAACATCACCATACATCTGCACAAAACGTCTATATGAATCCCATACAAAACGTGGATTGCCTGTTTTGCGTGACATACCTTCAACAACTTCATCATTCAAACCAAGGTTCAAAATAGTATCCATCATACCAGGCATTGAAGCACGAGCACCAGAACGCACAGAAACTAATAACGGATTTTCAGTATCTCCAAATTTTGAATTCATTGATTTTTCAAGATAAGCAATTGCACTTTCAACCTCAGGTTTAAGAAGTTCGATTACTTTCTCTTTTCCAACCTCATAATATTCATTACAAACATCTGTTGTAATGGTAAATCCAGCTGGCACTGGCACTCCGATTAGGTTCATCTCAGCAAGGTTAGCACCTTTTCCACCGAGAAGATTCTTCATGTCTGCTTTACCCTCAGCTTGTCCATCGCCGAAGGTGTAAACTCTTTTAACGTTACTCATAAATTTATTTTGATTAAATTAAATATATAATATTCTTTAGGAATTTGTCTGAAAATTACAATTAAAATTCTAATAGATTAGAACTGATTTTAAAAACTGCACAAAGATACCTTTTTTATTTAATATATGAAAATCAAAGAGATAATAGAGAAATTTATCATTAATTAATTCCTTATTTGCATTTAATTTTCACGTAATTCTTGCAGTTTTTTCAAGTATTTACCTGTATATGAATTTTCAGATAGCATCAATTTTTCGGGCGTTCCTTCAAATACCAGATTACCTCCATTTTCTCCTCCCTCTAATCCTAAATCTATAATGTGGTCGGCAGATTTGATTATCTCCAAATTATGTTCAATAATAATTACCGTATGTCCATTTGCAATAAGTGCTTGCAAGGCCTTGAGCAAAGTCTTGATGTCGTGAAAATGAAGTCCTGTCGTTGGTTCGTCAAATACAAATATCATAGGTTCTGCTTTTTCATTAGCTAAAAATGAAGCCAATTTAACACGCTGACTCTCTCCGCCCGAAAGTGTGTTTGATGATTGTCCTAATTTCACATATCCAATACCTACATCTTGTAAAGGCTTTAGACGTTTCACAACTCTTTTTTCTATGCTACCATTCTTCTCTGAAAAAAACTCAATCGCTTGATTGACTGTCATATTCAGCACATCATCGATGTTTTTGTTCCGATATGTTACTTCCAAAACATCTGATTTGAATCGTTTTCCACGACAATGCTCACATTTCAGTACCAAATCGGCCATAAATTGCATTTCAACTGTAACTGTTCCCTCGCCTTTACACTCATCACATCGCCCCCCATCTGTGTTGAATGAGAAAAATGCCGGTGTAAATCCCATCTGTTTGGATAATTGTTGGTCGGCAAATAATTTGCGAATTTCATCATAAGCTTTTAAGTAAGTTACAGGATTAGAACGAGATGATCGGCCAATAGGGTTTTGGTCAACAAACTCAATATCTGTAGCTAAATGTAAACTTCCATCGATATTTGTAAACCTGCCTGTCTTATCAGCTACACCGCCATAATGCTTTTTCACAGCTGGATAGAAGATATTTTTTAGTAAAGATGATTTTCCCGAGCCGCTCACACCGGTTACTACAGTCATTATGTTGAGCGGAAATTTCACATTGATGTTTTTCAAATTATTTTCAGCTGCTCCTTTCACTTCAATGTAATTGTTCCATTTTCGGCGCTGTTTAGGAACCTCTATCTTGTCTTCATTGAGTAGATATCGTAGCGTATAAGATGATTTGCTCATCTTTTTGAGCTCGTTTTCATTCGACTGATTGGGTGCTTTACCAAAATAAACCACTTCACCGCCTGCTCTTCCTGCACCGGGTCCTATATCGATTATATAATCAGCTGCCCGCATAATGTCTTCATCGTGCTCCACCACAATTACAGTATTACCAATATCTCGTAATTTCAGTAAAACTTGAATCAATTGGTGTGTATCTCGTGGATGTAAGCCGATGGAGGGTTCATCTAAAATATACATCGAGCCAACCAAACTGCTACCCAATGAAGTAGCTAAATTGATACGCTGACTTTCACCGCCTGAAAGTGTGTTGGAAAGTCGATTCAATGTAAGATAGCCCAAACCAACATCATTCAAAAACTGTAAGCGATTTCTTATTTCTACCAAAAGACGCTTAGCTG
>CAYFRA010000025.1:0-22674 GCA_964345395.1 uncultured Paludibacter sp.
AACCGAGATAAATATAGCTTTTTTTAGTGTTTTTGCCTTGCAACGGTCTTACACTGTTTGTCAAGCACATATAAATACAGTTCGGCAAAATGTAGGTTTTGTCGGTTGATAGTGATTTGAAGTCAAACTTTTCGCTCTTAATCGTACTATTTTGGAATTGAAATGTGAGAAAATGCGACTTAACTACAACTCCCGAATAGTTTTTTCATGATAGCAAAATTCAAATGGGTTATTTCTTAAGTTTATAACTCTCCCAGTTTAACTTCTATCTACCTCGCTTTCTAATTATCTTCCCTCATTCGTCGTGCAGATCAGGTTTATTGTATAAATGGGGGTTAAACTAAATTATTGATATATTCGATAGTGCGATCGCCCAATTGACTTTTTACCTCAATATGTTTAAGCACTTCAACCACAAAAGGGTTTTCGTCAAACATTCCTCGTACATTTTCAAAATCCTTCTGTTTCTCTTCGTTATTGCCATCAATACCAAAACCTGTCATAAAAGCGAGATCAAATTCTTTTCGAGCATCTTTATAGAGCATATTATCAAGTTGTACAACCGCTTGTTTCCATTCCAAAATAATGTTGATAATATCTTCTTTGGTAACTTCGCTTAAATCTTTTTTCAACATCTCAAGCAATTTAAGTCGAGACCATTCCCATTCCAAATCGTAATAGTTATAGTGCAGTTCCCACCATTTTTTATCAACTTCTGCTAAGCTTAATTTTCCATTTTCAATCTTGTCCAATATTTTATTCACTTCACTCTTTGGAGCAATCAGCCCCGATAGATCGATCCACTCACCCACTCCATCGCTCTTTTTGGCTGAAAGTATATTGATTAACTCTTTGAAAGTTTTGGGTTGCTCTTTTTCAATTTTACTGATGAGCGTATTGCCCAAAAATTTACAAATACCCATCCGATAATATTCAATACCTTTGTTAAGCGATGAGTTTTTGATTTTACAGTTTTGATAAGAGTAGAATTGAGAATTTTCGCCCGACATCTCTTTCAAACCCTCCAAAACTTCTACTCCTTTGAACATTTTTTGAATGGTATAAGGGCTTAGCAGGTTATAATTGACTGGATCTATTTTTATTAAATCTCTTCGATTATCACGTTTAGGCCACTTTTGAGCATCGCGTACTGTTCCTACACTACTTAAATTGACACCGGGAACCAACAAACTCTCTGTGGCAATCTCAATCAAATATGAAAATGGCAAATTGGTGGTGTCTGAATGAGCAGTATGACGCCCCATCACCAAAGTAAAAGCACCAATTTTGGCAGGCCAAAGCAGATAACTATCACTTGTGGTTTTTGAACCTCGCTCAACAACTCCTTGATGAATAGGTCCTAATTTATACATATGATTACTTTGATTGGATCCGCTACCAGCATTGAGAAATGAGTATAATCCTGCAATAAGAAGTGTGGATTTGTGGTGGCTCACAGTAAATGGTCCCGCAAAAACAGAACTTGCCTCACCATGCATTCCTTGACAATTGGCAAAAAACACAGACTCATTAGCTGAATAATGTTTATCCATCACACAGCCCTGCCCCACAAAACAGTTGGTTAGAAGAGTGGAGTCGAGAATCTGACTGCCACTACTGATGATAAAATTAGAACATTTCACTCCAGACCCAAGTAAGGTTGGTGCCTCTTTATTGCTACTGATGGTACCGTTTTTCAAACTCGAACAGCCTTTCAACTTACTATAATCTTCAATCCATACATTTTTTATCCTTCCACAATTGACAATACTCACATTATCACCAATATATCCCATAGTGGAAGTGCGGCTTGTGGCGTATGTGCCAATCTGGTTTTTTATATTTTCAATCAATTGTGGGCGATGTCGGTAGAATGCCAAGACATAAGCTGTAGGAGCAGAAAGTTCGTTATAAATAGGTATTTCACGCCCCCCGGTTTCGTTCATCACTGTTACTTGATGTCCATTTCCAAAATTTGTCTCTTTATCAACCAATATTATGTTTGTATTCTCGATATAGCTTGAATTACCTATTTTATAATTGGCTATATAATTGTGAATGTTATCAATATAAACATCATCGCCAATGATACAGTTGTGCAGTTTGCAATTATAAATACCGCTATGCTTCTTGAATCCACCTGCCAATTCAAATACTTTATTGAATGAACCCAACTCAATATTTCCCGAAAAATGTACATTAGCCACATATTCGGGTGAAAAATTTTCGACTACACGGATATTATCCCAGTTATCGGCGGTCGAACCATATACTGCCAATGTGGCAATCTCTTTTTGGTTTAATGCTCTTAGGTTTTTCATTCTATATCATCATATCGTTCAAAAAGGAAATCATTGTAAGGGTATCTCTCAATGTGAATGGCTTTGATAGCTTCGTAGAGTTTATTTCTCATCACATCGATGTTGTCTTTCTCAATTGCCGAAACAAATAGACAGTTGTCGTGTAGCTTAGCCATCCACGTTTTTTCTAACTCCTCTAAACTTATATTCTCTTTGGAAAGAGGGGTCAAATCATCTTCTTCTTTTGGTATGTAGCTAAATGCATCTATTTTATTAAAAATGAGTATCATCGGTTTCTCCTCTTTGCTGATATCACGCAAAGTATTATTGACCACCTCCATCTGCTCTTCAAAATTGGGGTGAGAGATATCCACCACGTGTAGCAACAAATCAGCTTCACGCACCTCATCAAGTGTCGATTTGAAAGACTCAATCAAGTTGTGAGGCAATTTACGAATAAAGCCCACTGTATCTGAAAGTAAAAAAGGTAGATTTTCGATAACCACTTTACGCACTGTGGTATCTAAAGTAGCAAAGAGTTTGTTTTCTGCAAAAAGTTCTGATTTACTCAACAAGTTCATAATGGTAGATTTACCCACATTGGTATATCCTACTAAAGCAACCCGCACCAATTCGCCACGGTTTTTGCGTTGCGTGGCCATCTGCTTATCAATCAATTTGAGATTATCTTTGAGCAAACTTATTTTTTTTAAAATAATACGGCGGTCAGTTTCGAGCTGTTTCTCACCCGGTCCGTAGCGTCCTATCCCACCTCCTCGCTGACGCTCCAAGTGAGTCCACATGCGGGTCAATCGGGGTAAAATATATTGATATTGAGCCAATTCTACCTGAGTTTTGGCACTTGCGGTTTGAGCTCGCTTGGCAAAAATATCAAGAATCAAATTGGTTCTATCCAATATTCTGGCTTGGTCTTCGGCATTGGGACTTTGGTCAACAAGCACTCTTTCGATGTTTCTCAATTGGCGTGGCGACAATTCATCATCAAATATCACAACACCAATTTCGTGCTCATCAATATACTGTTTGATCTCCTCCAATTTTCCTGGTCCTACAAATGTGGTGGGATGAGGATAATCCAAGCGTTGCACAATTTTTTTCTTGGTGATGGCACCAGCCGTTTCGGCCAAAAACTCAAGCTCTTCCAAATACTCAAACGCCTTATCTTCAGGCTGCTCTGCTGTGATCAAACCCACCAATAGAGCAGTGGTATTATCTATCTTTGTTTTTTTCAGTTCGTTTTTATCTATCATCTTTTCTCTTTTCTTTCAAAAAAACTCATATTAAAATCGCTTTATTATATTTGATATAACTACATGACTGTAAATCAGTCAGATTAATGCTCAATCATGAAATAAACAAGAGTGCTAATTTGATTAGAATACAAAATTACGAAAAATTCTGATTACTTTTGTATTTCATACATTGTAATGCTGATATGTTGTTTTATTTTTAGAATACAATTCAATTCAATTTTTAGCGTTATAATTTTTGACAATGTCAGTTATGACAATCATTTGAATAATAGACTCTATGCATTTTAGACAATATATTTTTCTTTTTATTGCCAGCTTATCAATATTTCAACTTCCAGCTCAAGCGGGTAAGGGAGTATATCGATTTTTAGAGCTACCCGTATCTTCTCGTACGGGTGCTTTGGGGAGTTACAATGTTTCGCTGCGAGACAACGATATCAACTTCGCTATGCTCAATCCAGCTGCTCTTACTGAAGAGACTGACGGAGTAATAAGTTTGAATATGTCAAACTACTTGGCCGATGTCAAATTTGGAACAGCTATGTATGGTTACAATGTGGGTGATAAAAACTTTTTGATGTTGGGGATGCAATATATCGACTACGGTCTATTTGAGGGCTACAATGAAATTGGACAATATGAGCAAGATTTTACTGCCAAAGATATGGCTCTCTATCTCAGTTATGCCCGACAATTGAGTGATCGGTTTACCATAGGGAGCACATTGAAGCCAATCTATTCACATTACGAACGTTACTCGAGCATCGGCTTAGCTATGGATATGGGGGTGAATTACACTAACGAACTTTTCAGTGCAGGGCTTGTTGCCAAAAACTTGGGTGTGCAACTCAAAGGTTATTATCAAAATGAGGGTGTGGAGCATCGAGAGCCTTTGCCTTTTGATTTGCAATTGGGTATGAGTAAAAAATTTGAGCACGCCCCTTTAAGGATCTCCATAACGGCAAACAATTTGCATCGTTGGAATGTAGATGAT
Source organism: uncultured Paludibacter sp. (assembly GCA_964345395.1). Taxonomy (GTDB): domain Bacteria; phylum Bacteroidota; class Bacteroidia; order Bacteroidales; family Paludibacteraceae; genus UPXZ01. Next base: position 4,569 of record CAYFRA010000025.1, read on the forward strand.
TATAGAACAAGTATCCGCAAGAAGGAGGATTTGAGTGGTGTGCAAATAGCTGAAAAAGTAAACTTCAGCGATATGTTATTTCGTCATTTGGTGTTTGCTTTTGAATTTGTTCCGACTGACAATTTTTATGTAGCTGCAAGTTACAACCATCGCCGCCATCAAGAGATGGTTATGCCAGAATATAAAAGTATGGCAGGTTTTGCAGTGGGAGCAGGAGTTAAGTTATATAAATTTCATGTTGGGTTTTCGGCTGTTCAATATCAAGTCAAAAACAATGCTTATATGTTCTCACTCAGCACTAACCTGAATGAGTTTATCAGTTTTTAGAAAAAAGTATTTTATCATTTAACAATCAAAATTATGAAAAAGATAGTGGTTGCAATTGATGGTTTCTCTTCGTGTGGCAAGAGTACAATGGCAAAAGACTTAGCCAAATATAGCGGGTATATCTATGTAGATACGGGAGCAATGTATCGAGCTGTAGCTCTGTATGCTATGCGTGAAGGGTGGATTAGCGAAACCGACATTGATGAAGAGAGCCTTAGAGAGCATATTGCTGCGTTGAAGATAGAGTTTAGAAGCAACGAAAACGGTACACAAGACACCTATTTGAATGGTGAAAATGTAGAAAAAGAGATCAGAAGCTTGGAGGTGGGCAATGGTGCGAGCCGAGTGAGTGCAATCGGATTTGTGAGAGAAGAATTGGTGCGGCAACAGCAAGCTATGGGCAAAGAAAAGGGGATAGTGATGGATGGTAGAGATATTGGCACAGTGGTTTTTCCTGATGCTGAATTGAAATTATTTGTTACAGGAACACCCGAAGTGAGAGCCGAACGCCGATTGACAGAGTTGATAAGCAAGGGTGAAACAGCCAACTATGAAGATGTGCTTGCCAATGTGCTTGAGCGCGATCACAGAGACTCAAACCGAGCTGAGAGTCCGCTTAGACAGGCCGAAGATGCCATTTTGGTTGATAACACCCACATCAACATTGAGGAACAAAACCAGTTGTTAAGAGATTTGTTTGAAGAGAAACTGAAAGAAGAAGTTTGATGCTAAAAATCATCAAATGGAGGTATGATAATGAACCTAATAAAGCAAGAGTTGTTTGATTTATTAGGTTCTATTTATTCAATTAAATAGGGAATTTGAATAAATATTTATAGAAATTTAAAATTAAAACAATGTCAAATATAGAAATAGATTCAAAATCAGGTTTTTGCTTTGGTGTGGTACGCGCTATAAGCAAAGCTGAAGAAGAGTTAGCAAAAGGAGCCCCACTCTACTGTTTGGGTGACATCGTGCACAACGGACAAGAGGTGGAGCGTTTAGAAAAAATGGGTTTGGTAACCATTTCACACGAAGATTTGAAGGAGCTACGCGATGTGAAAGTGATGTTTCGTGCACACGGCGAACCACCCGCCACATACGAATTGGCAAAAAAGAACAACATTGAACTGATCGACGCCAGTTGTCCAGTTGTGCTCAAGTTACAAAAACGAGTAAAAAACAGTTATGATACAGATGACAATGCAAATAAGCAAATAGTTATATATGGTAAACCTGGACATGCCGAGGTGATTGGAATCTTAGGGCAAGTGAGCGGTGATGCCATTGTAATAGAGAGTGAGGCAGATTTAGATAAAATTGATTTCACAAAAAACATCAAACTTTTTTCACAAACAACCAAGTCATTGGAAGGTTTCAACAACATAGTGAAAAAGATATCAGAACGAATGGCTCCCGATGCTCTATTCGAACATACCGATACAATTTGTCGTCAAGTGTCGAATAGAATGCCAAATATTGCTAACTTTGCAGAACGAAACGATATTGTGTTGTTTGTTGCAGGTAAAAAAAGCTCGAATGGTCGAGTGCTTTACGAACACTCAAAAAGCATCAACCCAAACACATACTTTATATCAAGTCCTTTGGAGTTGGATAATTTAGAGATAGATTTATCTAAAAAAATAGGGGTTTGTGGTGCAACATCTACTCCAAGATGGCTGATGGATGCTGTTGCTGATCGTTTGGAAAAGAAGAAAGCATAGTTTAATTATTACAAAAAATGGAATATAAAATTAATTGTATCGGTATTTTAACATCGGGCGGTGATGCTCCGGGTATGAATGCTGCCATCCGTGCAGTAACTCGTACAGCAATTTTTAATGGCATTCGCGTAAAAGCAATTTACAGAGGTTATCGAGGTTTGATGACTGGCGAAATCAAAGAGTTTCAAACCCAAGATGTGAGCAACATCATTCAGAAAGGTGGCACCATATTAAAAACAGCACGTAGCGACGATTTTCTAAAATACGAAGGACGCAAAAAAGCGTATGAAAATATGCGAAATGAAGATATTGATGCCTTGGTAGTAATCGGTGGCGATGGAACGTTGAAAGGGGCGAGGGATTTTGCTCAAGAGTTCAATGTTCCCATTATTGGCATACCCGGCACCATAGATAATGATTTATATGGCACTGATGGCACTTTGGGATACGATACGGCACTAAACACAATTATGGAAGCGGTAGATAAAATTAGAGACACTGCCTCTTCGCACGAGCGACTTTTCTTTATTGAAGTGATGGGACGAGATGCTGGTTTCCTTGCACTAAATAGTGCTTTAGCGTCGGGTGCTGAGTCAGCAATAATCCCTGAATTAGAGACAAAAACCGACCAATTGGCAGAGCTAATTGAAAATGGATTTCGTAAATCAAAAAACAGTAGTATCGTACTTGTTGCCGAAAGCGAGATAACAGGAGGAGCCAATGGATTGGCTGAACGAATGCGTCAAGAGTATCCCGATTACGATGTTCGAGTTACCATTCTTGGACATATACAGCGTGGAGGTTCGCCTACCGCTTATGACAGAATTTTGGCAAGTCGCATGGGGGTTGCTGCAATAGATGCCCTGTTGGATGAGCAAAGAAGCATTATGATAGGTATTGTTGATAATCAAATTGTGCACGTACCATTCTCCAAAGCCACCAAGGGCGACAAGCAGGTAGATGAGAAATTGATGGATGTATTACATATTTTGTCGATTTAATGAACTTAAAAACAAAAATAAATTAATTCAATATGAGACAGAAATCTGTATTATTTGTATGTTTAGGTAACATTTGTCGTTCGCCAATGGCATTGACTGTATTCAACAAAATAATCAACGACAACAACTCTTCTGACAGATATAGAGCAGATGCAGCAGGCTTGTTGGATTATCACGAAGGAAACCCAGCCGACCAGCGTACTCGTAAACACGCAGAGGATCACGGTTACCAAGTAACACATCTATCTCGTCCGATTAAACAAGAGGATTTTGAGCAATTTGACTATATCGTAGGTATGGATGAATCAAATATCAACACATTGAAAAGAATGACTCAAAACAGAGAACAGGAAAATAAAATTTACCGCATGGCTGACTTCTTACAACATATGGAGTCTGATCACATCCCCGATCCTTATTATGGCACTTCGGCTGATTTTGAATTGGTAATTGAGCTTTTAGAAGATGCAGTAGATGGCTTTTACAAAGCTTTAGAGAGTGGTGAAATTTAGTGTCGTTGATATTGTGGCACGAATTTTGATTTATTTTACATTTAAACATTTATCAGATTATTAAAAATTAGTTATGAAAAAATTTAATTTAATTATTCTTTCAGTTATTTCTCTCGCTCTTTTTTCTTGTAAAAATGAACCTGAATTAGGTGAGGTAACATTAGACACCACCCAAAAGGAAGTTGTTTTTGGTCAAGTATTTACCATCAAACCGATATTTAGTGAAACCGGTATTGTTAAAAACAAAACTTACCACTGGTCATCTAATGCTGACTCAATAGCCTCTGTTGCCCCCTCATTGATTGGTGGATATGGTGAGGTTACTCCACATAGAGTTGGCGAAGCAGTGATTAGCTACAAAAGCTCTGATGGCGAAATCGAAAGAAGTGCAAAAATTACCGTTACACCACGTTCCAATATTTTGAATGGTATGATGTATTATGCCAAAGGTAAAAATAAAAACGATGTTAGGAATAACATCTCAGGCTCATTTTTCCCAGTAGAAGAAGAGTCAAATGATAATTTTTTGGTGTTTAAAAACAGTTCAGAAAACTCAAGCATATTCAAACTTATATATGAGTTTGATAACGGTAACAGTCTGAATTCTTTATACGTCGTGTTGAAAAACAACGTCAGCTTAGACACAAAAGATGAAGTTATACACTATATAGAAGAACGTTTTAAACGAACAAACAAAGTGCAAGACGGGATACTATATTTCTTAAACACTGGCTTTATCGCCAGCTCAGTTCCTCCTATTGGCACAATGATGGGCATATTTGCTGATAAAACAATCAATGGCACTGAATACGCCTTAGGTGTTAAAGTTATTGATCAAACATTGGTTCCGTAAAACTCTTCAATAATATACATAGACAAAAGACTCGCAAAATTTGCGGGTCTTTTTTGTTATCAATTACTTTTATAATTGAAATAATCTTATTATTTTTGTCTCATTAACACTTGAAACTATTTAAATCATTCTAATTATGTCAGATGTAGAAATTATCAATGACGAGTTGGTTCGTTGTCGTCCTTGTGGATATGTGATGAAAAAGTCGGAACTTGAAAAAGTGGGAGTTTGTCCAGCCTGTGGACTTCCTCACACTGTTTTTGAACCATATCGAGAGCGTGTATCGGCCAATCGATTGAAAATATTAGCTATCGATTTGCACCCCATTATCATTCATTTATCACAAACTTTTGTGGCAATGATTCCCGTCTTGAGCATTGTCAGATTACTATTCCCAAATTTTATACCTGTTACTCTTGAGTCAGTTATCATTTTCTCTATCGTAGTATTTCCACTCACACTACTTGGTGCTATTGTGTCGGGGATAATTGATGGATTGACCCGATTTAAAACATTAGATAGCCCATTACTACGTTCAAAAATTATTTATAGTGTCATCATCTTTGTTGTTTCAATTTTGATGCTACTTTCATTGATTTACTTCCCCAAACAATATGTTCTTCTTGACTTGTTATTTAGTTTAGTTGCTCTATTCTGTGCAGTTAAATTGGGTATGATGGGTAAAAAACTTTTGGATGTGATATTGCCAGGCAAATACCAAAGAAGAAAGAAAAAGAAAAGCTAAAATTCGGAGCTATTTCATTGCATGTTCAGTATATTGCTTCACAATAGATGGAGCTTTATATAAAAAAGAAAGTTTGTCATATCCTGACAAACTTTCTTTACAAGTGACCCCGGCGGGATTCTAACCCACGACCTTCAGAACCGGAATCTGACATTCTATACAGCTGAACTACAGGGCCAAAAAAATGGTGTAATCTCCTTATCGAAAATTACACCACAAAGATAATAAAATTTTTATTGATTACTATGGTCTAATTTCGTCTTCCCATAAAAATCATAATGTAATAAAACAGAGTTGCCAACGAACTTAAAGCTGCAATGAAATAAGTATAAGCAGCTGCTTTCAAAGCTCCTTTAGCAGCAGCACCTGTTTGGTTATTGGTGATACCTGCACCATTGAGCCAAGCCAAAGCTCTTCGTGATGCGTCCACCTCCACTGGCAGCGTTACGATGCTAAACAAAGTAGTCAGTGAAAACAAAATAATACCCAAAAGTAATAGCTGCGGAAAGACATTGAGCACCAAAATACCCCCTAATAAAATCCACTGCAACCAACGCGATGAGATATTGATAATGGGCACCAATCTGGATCGCATTTGAAGAGGTGCGTAAGATTTGGCGTGTTGCACCGCATGCCCACACTCGTGTGCAGCAACGGCTGCTGCTGCCACGCTGTTAGATGCATAGACAACATCACTCAAATTTACAGTCTTATTAATTGGGTTATAATGATCTGTCAACTGACCAGGAGTTGATATCACTTTCACATCATAAATACCATTTTCGTGAAGCATCTTTTCGGCAATTTCTCTCCCTGTCAATCCACCAGGCATCATCATTTTAGAATACTTCTTAAATTTTGATTGAAAATTCATCTGTACCAACCAGCTAAGCAATGCAACTAAGCCAAATAGTAGGTAAGGTGCATAGTTGAAGCCAGCCTGCAATGTTTGATAATCGTTCATAATATATAAAATTTTATGTTTTTTATTTCTGCTATTGACTAAGTTACAAAATTTAAGCCAATTCGATGATGCTCCACCGACTACAGCAACTAATTATAAAATTTCGACTTACCTAATGATGGTTTGTGCCCTATCAGGCCCAACAGAGATGATTTTAATAGGTACTTCGAGTTCTTTTTCTAAAAATCTCACATACTCATTAAATGCTGCTGGAAATTCTGATTCATGTTGCATATTTGACATATCAACCTGCCATCCTGTCAGTTCTTCATAGATAGGCTCATCCACCAAATCCATATCATAAGGCATTGTTTTATAGATTTCATCTCCAATTTTATAGGCAACACAAGCTTTGATGCTCTTCATCTGATCAAGCACATCAGATTTCATCATGATCAATTGTGTTACACCATTGATGGATATGGTATATTTCAAAGCTACCAAATCAATCCATCCACAGCGTCTTGGACGACCTGTTACTGAGCCAAATTCAGCCCCTTTGTTTCTCATCTCATCTGCAATTTCGTCAAAAAGTTCAGTAGGAAATGGGCCACTACCAACACGGGTAACGTAAGCTTTGAAAATTCCATACACTTCCCCAATTTTGCTTGGCGAAATACCCAAACCAGTGCAAGCACCTGCACTCACCGTGTTGGATGAAGTTACAAATGGGTAGGTTCCAAAGTCAATATCCAACAATGAACCTTGAGCACCTTCTGCCAACACTGTTTTCCCTGCTTTGAGCGATGCGTTGATCATCTCTTCGCTATCAATAAATTCAAATGTTTTGAGCAACTCTACTCCTTCAAACCACTCTTTTTCTAAAGCATTCAAATCGTAGTCAAACGAATCGTATTGTTTCAAAATATCCAAATGTTTCTGTTTGAGTACTTCATATTTTTCTTCAAAATTATTTAGAATATCACCAACACGAAGTCCATTTCGACTAATTTTGTCGGTATAAGTGGGACCTATGCCTTTACCAGTGGTACCAATCTTAGCTTTGCCTTTTGCCAATTCAGAAGCTTGGTCTAACAGGCAGTGAGTAGGTAAAATCAAGTGTGCTTTCTTCGATATTTTTAGCCTTTGCGTGAGAGCATGTCCCGAAACTTCAAGAGCTTCGACCTCATCTTTGAAAAGAGAAGGATTGAGCACCACCCCATTACCTATCACATTGGCTTTGTTGCCCTGAAAAATGCCAGAAGGAATTGAGCGAAGAACATATTTCTCACCCTCAAACTCAAGGGTATGTCCGGCATTGGGTCCACCCTGAAAACGTGCAACAATATCATAATTGGGCGTGAGTACATCCACTATTTTTCCTTTACCCTCATCACCCCATTGGAGACCTAACAAAACATCTACTTTGTTCATTTATTATTATTTTTTTAATTTGATTTTTGAATTGTTACCTGTTAGAACAATCAATTATTTAGTTTTTTTTAATTTACATTTTTTACAAATACCATAAACATAGAGCGAATAGTGTGTTGGATCAAAAGTAGCAAATCTCTTGCTTTGCACAGCTGTCTTAACTTTTCGATCATAAAACTCCCTCACCGCTCCACACTTTGTACAAACCAAATGGTGGTGAGTTTGTGTACCAAATGTTTTCTCATATTCGGCAATCTGATCACCAAACTGATGTTTTACTATGAGTTGGCAATCTTCTAAAAGTTCAAGTGTATTATATATTGTTGCTAAACTAACGCGATACTCTTTTTCCATCATATTGAAAAGAGTTTCTGCATTGAAGTGACCTTCAATAGCATAAACCTGATTGAGAATAGCGTATCTTTCGGGTGTTTTCCGATGCTTTTTCTCAATCATATAATTGGTAAACACATCTTTAACAGTTTGTAGAGATTGACTGTCTTTCATAAATAAACACTTTTTTAAAAATACAAAACAAACAAAAATAGTGATTTTTATTTGATTTTGATGTTAATCTTCTAAAAAAGATATTTCAAAGTTTATTTCATTCAAAATGTATTCAACAGAATGCGAGGGATTAGCTTTCAAAGCCTCAATTTTCTCTTTTAGTTTCGCTACAAAATCTGCTCCATTTCTACCAAAACGCGACAGGGCAGTTGCAATAGAACGGTAGAGGAAGTAATTTTCGGTTTTGGCCAACTCAACAGCTCTATCAATAGCATCATCTATTTCTTCTAAATTATATTGATTGTATGACCGCGTAATAAGTGTAAAGCCAAGCACCTGATGCCACTCATCCTCACTCACAATCAAATCTTTAGACCACTTTTTTGCACTTGAATGCTTAGCCAATAAATTCATACTCAACTGCTCCACAAGTTCAATGTTATTCACGTCATTCAGCCACACGCCAAACTGCTTATCATCAAACTGCTCAATGGGATAAAGCAAACTTGCCATAATCATTGTTTCGCGGTGCTTCATCGCCCAAAGTCTGCTTGCTAAGTCTTGATTTGGCTCATACTCCTTGGCTATCTCTTTGATGTGCATCAATGAGGCACCCCAGTTTACCTTATAATGTAAACCTTTTTCTCGCATTGATGCTGAAACCTCACCATTCATTCGCAGTCTCAATTGTCGTCTGATCGACTTAATTTGTAGCTCTATTTCTGGGTTACTTAGAAAAAACTGTTGCATATTTTCAATTCATTTTTAATTGTTCTATAACTGTTTTATTTAAAAGTCTTCGCATTTAGATTGATTATCAATATCATTAGCAAGTTTTGCATATAGGCCAATGATTGAAGCGAACTCTTTTTGCAAAGATATTGAAGTTTTTTCTAATAATAAATTTGCAAATTAATAAAAAGCACACTATCTTTGCACCGCAATAAAATGGTGGTTGTAGCTCAGTTGGTTAGAGCGTTGGATTGTGGTTCCAAAAGTCGCGGGTTCGAATCCCGTCTTCCACCCCATAAGCATTGAAAGGAAGCACACGGACAGTAGCTTCCTTTCATTCATTAAAAGAGAATATTATCCACTTGGTGAGAGAAAACTACACCTTAATTATTATACAAATATGAAAATTTTAAAATTTGGTGGAACTTCAATTGGTACTGTTGAAGGAATAAAAAATGTAGCTCAACTGATAACAAAAAATGACGAGGGAAAAATCATCGTTCTCTCAGCTTTATCGGGCACGACCAATAGTTTGGTTGAAATATCTGATTATTTTTACAAAAACAATTCGGCCGGAGCTTTAGAAAAAATCAACATCTTACAGCAAAAATATGAAGGCATTTTTGATGAGCTATACACCAAAGAGGATAATAAAAAGAAAATCAAAAAATTTGCTGATGATCTATTTGCCTATTTGAGGGGGTTCTCAAAAAATATTTTTACGATTTTTGAAGAGAAAGCAATATTGGCACAAGGAGAAATATTATCAACTCATATTATGAAATACTATTTAGAAGAGTTGAATATCGATTGCGTTATGTTGCCCGCTTTAGATTTTATGCGAATTGATAAAAACAGTGAACCTGACACAGCATATATCTCAGAACATCTCAACAAGCTATTGGAAGAGAACAGTGGTAAAAAACTGTATCTCACACAGGGTTATATTTGTCGTAACTTTTATGGCGAAATAGATAACCTAAAACGTGGTGGTAGCGACTATACAGCTTCGCTGATAGGTGCAGCTATACGTGCCGATGAGATACAAATTTGGACAGATATAGATGGTCTGCACAACAATGACCCACGCATAGTTGAGGGCACAAAACCGGTTCCTTTGCTTCATTTTGACGAAGCTGCGGAGTTGGCATATTTTGGGGCTAAAATTCTACACCCTACCTGTATATTGCCTGCAAAACTGCACAACATTCCAGTTCGCCTACTCAATACGATGAACCCTACTGCCTATGGCACACTCATTTCAAACAAGAGAATACCGGGAGTCATTGAAGCTATCGCTGCTAAAGATAATATCACCGCTATCAAAATCAAATCGGGACATATGCTCTTGGCTTATGGTTTTTTGAGAAAAGTTTTTGAAGTTTTTGAAAAAAATCAAACTCCTATTGATATGATTACCACTTCGGAAGTGGGTGTATCTGTAACGATTGACGACACGCATAAATTGGGTGAGATCATCAATGAGTTGAAAAAATTTGGTACGGTAACAGTTGATACCGACAAAGTAATCATCTGCATTGTAGGTGATATGGATCAAAACTTTACTGGATTCCAATCAAAAATAGTTAACGCTTTAGATGATGTGCCAATTCGTATGATTTCATATGGCGGAAGCAATTACAACATCTCTTTTTTAATCAATGCTGAGGATAAAGAACGTGCGTTGAAACAATTGAGTAAAGCAATTTTCGATTAGTTTAATAATATAAAGTCGATGATTTGAACTTTTCTCACATCGACTTGCTTTTTAAATATCTATCTCACTTTTAATATGTTTCAAAAACATCATATTGAGCAATTCAACAAGTTAGAAACGCCTTTTTATTTTTACGATTTAGAGTTGCTTCAAGCTACGTTAGCTGAGATTAAATCTCTCGATTTGCCACAAAACTGGATTATCCACTACGCTTTGAAAGCCAACGCTAATCCTCAAATACTCAAACTAATTGCAGAAGCAGGCTTTGGAGCTGATTGCGTAAGTGGTGGAGAGGTAGAACAAGCTATCAATAATGGTTTTTCAAATACGAAAATAGTTTTTGCTGGTGTCGGAAAAGCTGACTGGGAAATCAATTTGGCTCTTGATAACGATATTCACAGTTTTAACGTAGAATCGCTACCTGAGTTGGAGGTGATCAATGATTTGGCTAAGAAAAAAAACAAAATAGCTAAAGTAGCGCTGCGGCTCAACCCCGACTTGGGGGTAGATACACATAGATATATCAGAACTGGAGGAAGTGAAAACAAATTTGGTATCAATAAAGAGGATTTACCTGAGCTAATAAAAATCATCCCTACATTAAAGAACATAGAATTAATAGGAATACATCTGCATATTGGTTCGCAAATTTTGAATATGGATAATTTCAAAAATGAATGTTTGCGAATGAATGAGTTTGTTGATTATTTCGAATCGAATCAAATTGAACTCAAAAACATCAATGTAGGTGGTGGATTGGGTATTGATTATCAGAACCCTTCAGAAAATCCAATTCCTGATTTCAAAACTTATTTTGAGATTTATAAAAAGTATCTGAATGTTGAAGAACATCAAACAGTTCATTTTGAGCTCGGACGCTCAATTGTTGGGCAGTGTGGTAGTTTGATTTCGAAGGTGCTATATGTAAAAAAAGCGGGCAGCAAACAATTTGTCGTTTTAGATGCAGGAATGACAGAATTGATTCGTCCGGCACTTTACCGAGCTTTCCATAAAGTTGAAAACTTGAGTTCAAACTTGCAAACCGAAACTTACGATATTGTAGGACCTATCTGTGAGTCATCTGATGTGTTTAATGAGAACTACAAAATGTCAGAAACAAAAAGAGGCGACATCATTGCCATAAGAAGTACGGGAGCCTATGGAGAAGTGATGGCTTCACGCTATAATATGAAAAACTTAGCTCAATCGTATTACAGTTACCAAACTATTTTTCAAAAAGAGCAAGCAAAATGATAAAAAATATGGATATTTTTGGATTTCAGTTCAGTTTAATTATTATAGTTTTACTATCACTTTTAGTTTTTGCATTTGCTATTCAGCTCTACTATTACATACGCTACTATAACAATGTTATCCGACATACAAAGCGTATAAATAGAGGTAAAGTTGATTTTTTGGACGAAAAGCCCGGTGTCTCTATCATCATAGCTGCCAAAAATGAATCGACCAATTTACAACAATTTCTCCCTTTTGTTTTGGAACAAGACTACCCCAATTATGAGGTCATTGTGGTTGATGATGCATCGGATGATGAAAGCGACAATGTCATTTCACAAATGATGAGCAAATATGCACATTTACACACAAGCTTTGTGCCCAAAGGTGCAAAAAATCTGAGTACAAAGAAATTGGCATTGTCAATCGGTATCAAGGCTGCCAAAAATGATATTTTATTGTTTACAGATGCCGACTGTATGCCTTATGACAAAAATTGGGTTAGCAATATGGTTCGGAACTTCACAGCAGATACTGATTATGTTTTGGGATACGGAGGCTATATCAAAAGAAAAGGTTTTATCAATAAACTGATTAAATTTGATACGCTATTTATCGCCATACAATACTTCGGGATGGCAATATCTAAAAAGCCTTATATGGGTGTTGGGCGAAATTTGGCATACAAAAAAGAGGCATTTTATAGAAACAAAGGCTTCGCATCCATTCTACAATTCCGTTCGGGCGATGATGATTTGTTGATAAATAAATTTGCTAAAGGACACAATACCCGAGTTGAAATATCAAAAGAAGGGAGCACTTGGTCAGAACCCAACAGCACATTCAAACAGTGGTATAAGCAAAAAGAGAGACATCTTTCTGTATCAGAAAATTACAGTCAAACAAGTAAGTTTTTAATCTTTTGGGAGGTTTTCTTTCGTGGTGTTTTCTATGTAAGTTTGATATCGCTTATTGTCTTTGCGGCAATACAACAGAACTGGATAGCATTAGTCATCGCAATCTCACTATTTATCACTCGCTACATCATACAGTTAAATACCATCAATCAAACTTCAAAAATATTGGGAGATCAAAAATTTTATTTTAGCCTTATTTTATTTGATATCCTATTGCCATTGATCAGTTTGTTTTTATTGATTTTTGGAAAAAAAGGGAGAGCAATAACTTGGAAATAAATTTTTGCGACGAATAATTCGGACTAAGCCACTACTTGTATTACAAAACAAACCCTCTTACAGCAAGTGCAAGAGGGTTTTATTATGATCTCAAAACTCCAAAGGATTACAATCCTTTTTCAGTCAAATATCTTTCAGCATCAATTGCGGCCATACAACCTGTTGCTGCTGCTGTAATAGCTTGACGATAGTGTGGGTCAGCTACATCTCCTGAAACGAACACTCCAGGGATTGATGTTTTGGCTGTGCCGGGTACATTTTTTATGTAACCTACCTCATCAGTTTCTAAATATGGTTTGAATATATCTGAGTTTGGTTTATGACCAATAGCCAAAAAGAAACCATCTATTTCATAATGCACCTGCTCCTCGTCTGGCTGACCACGTCTTTTCACCAAATTCATCCCTTGCACTACTTTATCACCTGTCAAACCAAGCGTTTCGTGTTCAAATAGAACCTCTATTTTTGGATTATTCAACACACGTTCTTGCATAATTTTTGAAGCACGCATATGATCTTTTCGAATTACCAAATAGACTTTTGAAGCGATATTAGATAAATATGTAGCCTCTTCAGCAGCAGTGTCACCACCACCTACTACAGCCACTTTCATATTGCGATAGAAAAAACCATCACAAGTAGCACAAGCCGAAACTCCTGCACCTGAATATTTGTCCTCATCCGGAATACCTAAATATTTGGCAGTAGCACCAGTTGCGATTATCAGCGTGTCTGTTTCTATTACCTTCTCATTATCGATTGTAACTTTGTAAGGTGCACTTGACAAGTCGGTAGCTGTAGCCAAACCGTAACGTACATCAGTTCCAAAACGCTCAGCTTGTTTTTTCAAATCTACCATCATTTCTGGTCCGGTGATTCCCTCTGGATAACCTGGAAAGTTTTCCACCTCAGTTGTTGTTGTTAATTGTCCGCCTGGTTGCAAACCCTCATACATCACAGGACTTAAATTAGCTCTTGCTGCATAAATAGCTGCTGTATAGCCTGCAGGACCTGATCCAATGATCAAACATCTTACTTTTTCGTTCATTTTTTTATATAGTTTTATATGTTTTAATTTCAATTTTTCGAGCTACAAAAATAATCAAATTTTACGTTTATCTCAAATCATTAATTTCAATACCATCATAGAGCGAGCTATCAAAACTAAATGTTCCTTTCTCAAATTTTACATTTTCTTTGGTTTTTGCGAGCATCAAGGTTATTATTGAACCTTTTTTATCAAATAGTTGAAGCAAAGTGGGTAGATTATTTGTTTTTGAAATTCGCACTACAATTTGCTTCACATCTGAATTTTTATCTTTGGGTAAAATCACAATATTATTCGTTTCGGCACTCTCTTTATTTTTCTCAAAAACAATTTTAGAGTTATTTTTGTATCTCTCTAAAAGCATCAATGGATTTACCTCTGCCAGCTCTTTTTCTGTAGGTTCGGTAATCGTTACTTCATTGATTTGTGGCGAATAGGCGTATTGTGCTTTTCCATCAAAAACAAGCTGTAGGTCAGATGTATTTAATAAAAACCGATTACCATCAATCAAAACTGTACCGCTCAGTTTAGCCAAATCATCTTTGTTAGCGTCTTTGACAACCATCCCAAAATTGGTAGAAATGGCTGTAGATTCCAATTTTTTCATCATCAATTCCAAAGCTTGCACAGCAGATTTGTTGCTTTGTGCAAACAGGGATGAAAGCACAAATAGTGAAGTTGTTAGAATTAAAAATATTCTTTTCATCGTCCAATAAATTTTAAGTTAAACAGTTCTTTGTTTTACAAATACAAGTAGTATGCCAATCAATTTTTACAATGAATTTAGAATATTATTGAGTTCATACTCCGTTTGTACAAGGACTTGGCGCGGTTTGCTGCCCTCAGCCGGACCGACAATTCCTGCAACTTCAAGTTGATCGGCCAAACGACCTGCACGGTTATATCCAATTGAAAATTTTCGCTGAATCATAGAGGTAGAACCTTGCTGCGAGGCCACAATCATACGAGCAGCTTCATCAAACAGCGGATCGCGTTTATTCAAATCTACCGAAAGCGGGTCAATAGATTCCACGTCAGCACTCACAAATTCGGGCAGGTAAAATGCAGTTGGATAGCCTCTCTGCTCGCCAATGCTATTGGCCACACCTTCTACTTCGGGCGTATCGATAAAGGCACATTGCACACGCACCAAATCACTGCCTTGTGAGAAGAGCATATCACCACGCCCAACCAATTGATTGGCACCGGGTGCATCCAAAATGGTTCGCGAGTCGATCATAGACGACACTCGGAATGCTACACGAGCTGGGAAGTTTGCCTTGATTACGCCAGTAATGATATTAACCGATGGTCGCTGAGTAGCAATAACCATATGAATACCTACCGCACGAGCCAACTGAGCAATACGAGCAATAGGCATTTCCACCTCTTTTCCGGCTGTCATTATCAAGTCGCCAAACTCATCTACCACCACCACGATATAGGGAAGGAAACGATGTCCTTTTTCAGGATTCAAATTGCGATTGATAAACTTTTCGTTGTACTCTTTTACATTTCTAACGTGTGCTTTTTTCAATAAATCATAACGTTGATCCATCTCGGCAGTGAGCGAGTTGAGTGTCTCCACCACTTTGCTTGTATCGGTTATAATGGCATCTTCGCCATCGGGTAGTTTGGCTAAGAAGTGCTTTTCAATAGCACCATATATATTAAATTCTACCTTTTTCGGGTCGATCAACACAAATTTCAATTCGGCAGGATGTTTTTTATACAGCAAGGAGGTGATAATGGCATTAAGACCCACTGATTTCCCTTGTCCTGTGGCACCTGCCACCAACAAGTGAGGCATTTTAGCCAAATCAATCACAAACACCTCATTGGTAATGGTTTTTCCGAAAGCAACAGGCAGATCGTAGTTAGACTCAGAAAACTTTTTGGAAGCCAAAACAGAAAACATGGAAACAATCTGCGGCTCATTGTTTGGCACTTCAATACCAATGGTGCCCTTGCCCGGTATTGGGGCTATGATACGAATGCCCGTTGCCGCCAAACTAAGCATAATATCCGACTCTAAATTTCTAATTCTAGAGATACGAATACCAGATTTTGGTACGATTTCGTAAAGAGTAATTGTAGGGCCGACTGTAGCTTTAATCGACTCTATTTCAATTCCGAAATGCTTCAAAGTAGTCGTTATTCGATTTTTATTGTTCTGTTGCTCCGTCATATCTACCTGCAAATTGGTATCAGATGGATACTGCTTCAAGAGCATCAAGTCAGGGCGTCGGTAACTTGACAAATCAAGTGTAGGGTCATATTTACCCAATTGTTCTAAGTTGTAATCACTTTTTGAACTATCAGCTCCAGCCGTGTCAGACACTTTATCCTCCTCTTTCACTGTTGTAACTTCAAAATCGACCTCATCACCCTCCTCTTGCTCTTCTATCTTTATTTCTTCTAAATCAATATCTTCTGCCATCTCTGTCGTAGAAGCCACCTCAACCCAATCATCGGGTATTATTTCGGTTCCCACAGCCACTTTTTTCTCCTTCTTATCAAAGTCCTTATTTTCATCTGAATGTTTCTCTTTTCTTTTGAATAGATTTTTCAAGAAAGGAATGGTCTTTTTCGAAACAAAAATAAAGAAGATAAGCAGAAGTGCAATCAGCAGAAGCAAAGTGCCTGGCACTCCGATAAATGAATTGAGTTGTTTTGCCATATAATCGCCAATACCTCCTCCTAAATAAAAAAACGAAGGTTGAAAGAGTGGCAACAAATTGGTGATAAATCCGAAAAATAGCGAACCCCAAACTATCCAATAGAAAGAGATGAAAAAACTTTTCCACAGATTGATATAGACCACTTGAAATACCCGAATTACCACCGTTGTGAGGAAAAAGAGGATAACAAAAGCCAAAATTCCAAAATAGTTATTGATAAATAGTTCGGCATATTTTGCACCTAATACCGACATCCAATTCTTAGTTTCATAGCGGCTTTTGACCGATTCAGCCAACTGTTGATTATCAAAAAGACTTTGATCGGCAGCTCCCGTAAAAAAATAGGATACAAATGAGAGAAGAGAGAAAAGTATTAGCCCAACGATCAATATCCCCAAAGAGAAGCGAACGCCATCACTTTTAATCATGTCAGAAAAAGACGAACTATTTACTTTACTTCGCTTTCGGGATGATTCATAAGCACTTACTCGTGGTTTGCTGCGTGCTTTGTGATTATTTTTTGTAGTGCTTTTGGCTACCATTGTATATTACTTTTTATTCCAAATTAAAAAAACTGATCAATTACTCCACTCATAGCTTTTGGGGAGATTAAGGAATGGATAATTAATTTCCAAATATTTCAAACTAATATGCAAAAATAAGAAAAATCAATGGCATTAAAAATCGTTTTACTATTTTTGTATAAAATGAAAGATTATTGTTGAAAACAGAATTGAAGAAATGAGAAAAAAAGAGCGTTTTGAAAGAACAATAGCTTGGTTTCAAGAAAACATGCCGGTTGCCGAAACAGAGTTGAACTACAAAAATCCTTTTGAACTACTTGTAGCCGTTATTTTATCGGCACAATGTACCGATAAACGTGTGAATATGATAACCCCTGCCCTACTCCACGACTTCCCCGATGCTGAAACTATGTCGGCAAGCTCCCCTGAGGTGATTTTCGAATATATCAAATCGTGCAGTTTTCCAAACAACAAAGCGAAACACCTTGTGGGTATGGCTCAAACGCTTCTTTCTGAGTTCGAAGGGGTGATACCTGAAGATATTGATGAGTTGCAGAAGCTACCCGGTGTAGGACGCAAAACTGCTAATGTGATTGCATCTGTGGTCTATAACAAACCAGCTATGGCTGTCGATACACACGTTTTTCGAGTGGCAGAACGAATAGGACTCACGACCAACTCAAAAACACCATTACAAACTGAAAAAGAGCTTGTCAAATATATTCCAGAAGAGTTGATTGCCACAGCCCACCATTGGCTAATACTTCACGGACGATATACCTGCGTAGCGAGAAAACCCAAATGTGAAGTTTGTGGATTAAAGGAGTGGTGTAGGTATTATGGGAAAACAAAAAAATGACAACTTTTTAGCGATTAACGTAGAATGTAAACGATGTTGTGGTATGTAACAGCTACCAATTGATCACATACCCAATAAGTGATGGGTGGCAAATTGCCAACATATT